>JAGVLJ010000011.1 GCA_020049855.1 Bacteroidia bacterium
ACAAGTAGGAGATTTAAGGGTAACCATTAGCGACATCCGTGGGAAAATTCTGATAGACGAGCTTACATCGGTTGATACTAGTAACTCAAAAACATATTCTTTAACCAATTTCCCAGGAGGTATGTATTTAATATCGGTAAACTCGGGCGGCAAAACCACCCAACTTAAATTCTTTAAGCAATGAAAATAATCATTTTGCTTATTGCCGTGTTTGCTACCGCATTTATTTTTATCGGCAGCACAACTTTAACCCAATCTCTTTGCGACAGTCCCTATGTTGGGGGGCACACAGGCGCACCGGGCGAAACGGGTTGCAACGGCTGTCATGCTGGAACTGTTAATTCAGGCAACGCCATCATTGATTTTGAGTTGGGAGCTACCGCCTATATTCCGGGGAAAACCTATCAGGGTTTTGTCCGTATCAGGCAATCCGGGTTTAACAAATTCGGCTTCTCCGGCCTTGCTCTTAAAAATTCTGATAGCAAAACTACCGGCACTTTTGGCTTGGTAGAAACAGTACGAACACGAACATACGCTAACGGAAACCGAAACTACGTAAGCCACACCCCCTGCGGGGCTGACAGCATAAATGCAAACAGCTGGTATTTTACTTGGACAGCCCCTAGCACAAATGAAGACTCAATTACACTTTACATTGGGGCATTAGTCGCTAATCACAACCATTCTACCTCGGGCGATTTTAGTTACACGCGAAAAATAGTTCTTCCCGTTCAGCTTATAAGTAGTGTTAATGAAACAAATACTCTTCAACTGAGCATTTATCCTAACCCTGCAACTGATAAAATTGCTTTTCAACTTCCTGAAATAAACTCGTTTTTCGATTTCAGCATTACCAACCTCATGGGTAAAACGTTATTAGGCCAAAAAAACTATTCCGGGCACTCGTTGAATATTTCTCAGTTGCCTTCGGGGGTATATTACTTACACATTAAAACACGCGACAAGAATTATTCGTCAAAATTTTTAAAAAGGTAATGCATCCTACACTTCTCACTATTGTCAATCAATACAAATCCGACAGCCGATCGGTTTACAACACATGGTTTGTTGATAACGAACAACGCCTGAAAGCATTTCGCACTATTCGAAGAGGCATAATGCAAGTTATTGATGATATAAAAGGCAAAACCTTTCCAAACGATTTTAAAGGAAGTTCTTTGGAATTTGTTTTAAATTGCATTGCGGAACAAAAACAGATTTTCGCAGGTGTTGCACATCCTTTTTACTGGAAACCAAAACTGCGCATACCGGATATTTATGAAAACCAAACCAACAAAATTGCTTTTGGGCAGTTTCTTGAGAATTGCATCCATGCAAAAACAGGAGAACAGGTGCTAAAAGAAATAGTGCGCTTAGATGCCCTGAAAATTAAAGGGCTTGGTCCGGCTGTAGCAAGTATTATTTATTTCCTGCACCCAACACTGTTTCCTCCGTTTAACACAGCTATCGTAAATGGTTTCAACATCCTCTTCGCTGATAAAAAAAAACTAGGCAGCTGGAGCGAATACCTTAAAATACGTGAAGTGCTTTTACAAACAAATGCAAATTACAGAAATGAGTTATCAAATGATTTAGGTGCTATTGCCGGATTGTGCTTTGAAATAGGCAGTCAAAAAAAGCTTGTTGGCAGTGATGATTACCTTAGCGAAAATGAACGCAAAAAAATTGAAAAATCAATAGAGAAAAGGCAGCAGGAAATTGCCGATGAAAAACAGCAGGAAAGCCTGCACACTGAAATGCAATACCATTTGCTTAAGATAGGTAGCTCCCTTGGCTTTGATGTTATTTGTGCCATTAATGATAAATCAAAGAATCACCGTGGCGGCAATTTTTCTTTCTTATGCCTTAATCGTTTTCCTGAAATTAAAACAGATTCAGATACTCAGGCTACCATTAAGCTAATTGATGTGCTGTGGTTTCAAAAAGGAACAAGCACTATCATTGGAGCGTTTGAAGTAGAAAAAAGCACCAGTATTTATTCCGGCATTCTTCGCCTGTCGGATTTATATTTTAGCATTGCCAATGGTACAGAGGTGTTCTACATTGTAATCCCCGATAGCCGCGAAAAGGATGTAAGGTTTCAACTCATGCGTCCAAGTATTAAGAACTCAAAAATAAATATCAAATACATTCTATTTTCAGAGCTAAGGGCCAACTGCGATCCAATATGCCTTTTTGGTTCCGACTATTCTATAATGGATAAAATTGCGAAATCGGTTAACTAAGTACATGGACAAATGAAATTACTCAAATGGATTTTCAAAAAAATATTCGTGAAAAAATGTTGTCGCTAATATTTAGCCCCTGATCAAAAGAAAAAAGCAGACAATCTATCACAACCTCCCACGTTGTTGGCTGTATCTTGTTTAGTGTAAACGCACCACAGGAGTAAAAAAGCCCACAGCCCCCTTAATCTAATGAAGGCGAAGTAAGATCTGGCACTAAATCCCCTATTTAACTGGTGTGAATCAGAGGGGAAATAAAGCAACCTGTCTTTTAAAAAAGGCAGCGCATAAGCACAATGGTGGGAACAATCATCATCATTACAATATACCTGTAACAATTAATTTTGCGGTCACAATATTCTCAAGGGCTTGGTATTCTATTTTGGCAGATATCAAATTTCTGGAAGTAGCAAGTTGAGGGCAAAGGTTGAACAACCCATTAAATCATTTTTTTTTGACTGGGAAGCAACTTTTATTTTAAAATATACCACTATCTTTGATATAATGTTTTATCCTTATGAAGAGAATTACCGTCATAGTTATATTACTGTTTTACTTGGCATCTGTTATTATCGTAACGGATTCGGCTCATCATTGCGGTGGGAAAATTACTTCCGTTTCGCTCAATCTTCTAAACCATGGTCAAAAGTGTTGTTGCAACAAAAAGAACATAGAAAATTGTTGCAAAAACGAAACAAAACCAAAAAAAATAAAAGACGAGCAGCGAAGGGCACATTCATTAACGATTAAGATTTCCCAAACTCGTTCTCACCAGTCTGATTTAAATGACATTTTTGCTTGTCGCTTTTCACACCTTTTAACTTCAATAGCTTTTTCACATTTCACTAATTCCCCCAACAAATCAGAATGGCGTATTTATATCCAAAACGGGGTGTTGCGTATTTAATTTTTTAGTGTGTCTTTTAACCGACACTTTCTTAAAGTGATTCGGGTTTTTATGGGTACACCTGTACAAAGATTATTCTATTTTAATTTCATAAAACACAACTATAATGATAAAACAAACATTTTTTGTAATTGCTTTGATGTTCGCATCTGCGATTTCCATGGCACAATCAGTTCCTAACGGAAACTTTGAAACCTGGTCTAACCCCAATGGCTATTTAGTGCCAAACGATTGGGAAACATTGAACGGAATGACTTCCAGTGCCGGAGTTTACACGGCAACCCGGGGTGGTATTTTAAGTGATTACTACCTGAAGCTTACCTCGCAAAATGTACCAGGTATGGGTGTAATGCCGGGTATTGCAGTAAGCGGTATGCTTGATATGGGAAATCTGACGGCATTATCAGGTTTTCCTTTTTCTTTCAGACCTGTTGCCTTTACCGGCAAAAGGCAGTCAATGTCAAATTCCGTAAACGACACCGGCTATATTAGAGTGTTACTTACCAAATGGAATACTGCCATGGGAGTACGCGATACCGTAGGTTATGCTTCGCAAGACTTGACAGGAATGCAAATGACGTGGGCCAATTTTGCACTCCCGTTCACATATACCAGAGTAGATGTTCCTGACAGTTGTATCATAATTATGAGTTCAAGCGGAAAAACTCCAGAATCAGGAAGTTATTTATATGTAGACTATCTTGGTTTTTCCGGAATTACCACAGGAATTGAAAAAACTGAAACTACTGGAGCCTTCGCTATCTTTCCTAATCCGTCAAATCAGGAAATACAACTTGATTTGTCAGGGTTAAAATCTGCAGTGCAACAAGTTGAAATTATCGACATCACGGGCAGAGTGATTGTAAAAAGACAGAACAATGGGTTGTTGCTTCAAACTATTTCTATTGACGAATTGCCTGCGGGCAATTACTTCCTAAAAGTAACTACTGCAAAGGGTATTGTAACTCAAAAGATTTCAAAACAATGAAACCTGTTTATTTTACAGCGGCACTTTGCTGCCTTGTTATTCAGTCGGCACAATCACAAACAGCTATTCCCGTTCCCGATACCCTTTCAGGAAGTAGTATCACTTTAACGATGCACCAAGATAGTGTTCAGTTTTTTCCGGGTCGGTTTACGCAAACTTTGGCCTTTAACCAGTATTCTTATTTGGGACCAACATTGATTTTAAACAATGGTCAAAATGTGAGCATCACCGTAGATAACCAAATTGGGGATACCACCAATGTGCATTGGCACGGCCTGCATGTTTCGCCAAGAAATGACGGAGGCCCTCATACCATGATATTAAACGGCATGAGTTGGACTCCGCAGTTCACGGTTTTAGATAAAGCATCCTCCTTTTGGTATCACCCGCATTTTAATGGCAAAACGGCTGAACATGCCATGCGTGGTGCTGCAGGTATGATAATCGTGCGCGATAACGAGGAGGCGCAGTTAAATCTGCCAAGAACATATGGGGTGGATGATTTTCCGATTATAATTCAATCATCACAGTTGGATAGCAATAATCAGTTCATGCCTTTCGGTATGCAAGACAGTACTTTGTTAGTGAACGGTATTCCTGCTAATAACGGCTATATGGCTTACCTTAATGTTCCGGCACAAGTAGTACGACTTCGCTTGTTAAATGCTGCGGGAGAGCGCACGTTCAATTTTGGATTTATCGGAAATATGCCATTTAAAGTAATTGGTAGCGATGGGGGCTTGCTAAGTGCTCCTGTTAGTGCTACTCGCCTGCGAGTTTCACCTGGCGAACGTTACGAGATTTTACTTGACCTTACTACATTGAAGGGGCAAAGTACTTACCTGGTAAGTTACGGTTCTGAGTTACCAATGGGGGTTCAAGGCGGGCCCACAATGCCTATGTCTCCGGGCAACCCTCCAATGTATAGTCCGTTAAATGGCATTGATTACAATATATTTAAAATCACTATTGGCAACCCCACAGCCAATCCGGTTACTAGCATCCCATCCGCACTTATAACTGTAACACCAATTCCCGTGGCACAATCAAATATCACTCGTACAATTACCATGACATCAGTTGACTCTTTGGCCATGGACGGCCCCTTCTATTTCAATCAACAGCTATTTGATATGGATCGGATAGATTACTATATCCCCATCAATAATACTGAAATTTGGGAACTCACTAACAACTCCATGGTAGCACATCCTTTTCATATACACAATGTGCAGTATTATGTGTTAGACAGAGATGGAAACCTGCCTCCCGTTTATGAGAGGGGAAGAAAAGATGTAGTGTTGGTAAAACCGAATGAAACCGTTCGTTTTATTACCAAATTTGAAACTTTCACCGATACTTTAGTTCCTTACCCGTTTCATTGCCATATCCTCATGCATGAGGAGGATGGTATGATGGGGCAGTTCTTAGTAGTTCCGCGCATCGCTGTTGGATTAAATGAGGTTGCGGCATTAACAAAAAAGTTATTACTATACCCAAATCCAATATCAACTAATGAGATAAATATTAAATTGCCTGAGGATAATTATGCTCCTTTAGACATAAAAATATATGATTTGACGGGGAAATGCGTATATGTTACGAAAAACACCCATCAAAGAACTTTAGGTATTATTGATTTACCTGCTGCAACATATCACATAGTTGCCAGTCAAGATGGAAAATTTTATCAGACTAAATTCATTAAACGGTAAGAAAAATGAGTAAAAATAAATTAGTTACTTTGGTTCTCCTTGTATTAAATACATTTATTGCCAGAGCACAGGTTGATAAATGTGGCACAAAAAGTTATATCGAATACAAGAAGTCTCAAAATCCTTCCTATATAAAAGACCTGGAAGCAGCAGACAAACTGGTTGATTCTTTTGTAAAGTCGCGCCAAAGCACATCATCAATAACTGGGGCACAATCGGCACTACGAATACCGGTTGTAGTACATGTGGTATATAAAACAAGTCAGGAGAATATTAGTGATGCCCAGATAATGTCGCAGCTAAAGGTAATGAATGAGGATTTCAGAAGAATGAATCCAGACACAAGTAACACCCCGGAAATATGGAGAAATGTTGCTGCCGATGCACATATCGAATTTTGTTTAGCAACACGGGATCCGAATGGAAATCCAACTAACGGGATTTTAAGGAGACCGACAAAAATTAATTCTTTTACCACCGATGAGAAAGTGAAGTTCACTAACCAGGGGGGAGACGATGCCTGGGATACAAAAAAATACCTTAACATTTGGGTATGTAATTTAACCGGTGGATTACTTGGCTATGGTGAATTTCCAACAAACAATTACAGTAGCACTTTCGGTCTGGTGGTTGCTTATTATGCCTTTGGCACAGAAGGCAACGTAAATGCCAATACCAAAAGGGGGCGTACAACTATACATGAGATTAGCCATTGTTTTAATTTACGACATATATGGGCAGATGATGGTGGCGGATGTACAATTGATGATGGGGTTGATGATACACCAAAACAATCTGGACCCTCAAATGGCTGTCCCGCCTTCCCGCTCAAAGATGCCTGCCAGCCCGATACACCGGGAATAATGTTTATGAACTACCTGGATTATAGCAACGATGCCTGCATGAATATGTTTACTGGCGGACAAGTAACAAGAATGCGTGCAGCTTTACAACTGTTTTATCCTGGCCTTATTGACTCTGCGTCATGCGATAGCCTCACGCTTGCCAATGTTGATGCAACAATTAAGTCCATTTTTCAACCCGTGGGAAATATTTGCAGCGATACCGTTTCTCCAAAAATAGTAATAAGCAATACAGGAAATGACACACTGGAGAGGATAACAGTTAGGTGGCGTTTTGATAATGATAATTGGCAGGAATATGAATGGTCGGGCACTATATTATCGCTTAATGAAACAACCATTGAACTTCCTACTCAAAGGAATTTTATAAATGGCAATCATATCTTATTTGTAGTTGCAACTAAGTTAAATGATATTCTACAAAATCCTATTGGTAAAGATACAGTATCAATAAACTTCCGAGTAGTCATAAACGCGAATAGCTTACCATATTACCAGTCATTTGAATTAACCCCATTTCCGGGTACAAGTGAAATTAAGATTTCTAACCCTGGCGGTGTAAAGTGGGAACAAACAAGTAAGGCATTTTTTAGTGCCGATAAAAGTATTTTTATTGATAATAAGCAAAACAAGCATCAGGGAGATATTGACGCATTTTCCCTCCCTAACATTGACCTAACATCATTCGCTGGTACACCCTATCTAAAATTTAGATGGGCTTATGCCCGTTTAGATAATTCTGCATCTGATGTTCTACAAGTTCTAATATCTACGGACTGCGGTTATAGTTATAGTCCTCTTTTCAATCGCTCCGGTACAGGTCTGGCGACTGCTGCAAATCAATCGGCAGATTATATACCGGCCAAAACAGAATGGCGGGAAGCTGTAATAAATTTAACTTCTTATAAACAGAACAGCAATGTAATTATTACATTTCAAAACATTGCCGGAGGTAATGGCAATAACCTGTTTATTGATGAAATTAATATTGGCGATAGATTTACTGGGTTACAGGAGCCTTCAACCATCAACAGGCAGTTTGTGCTGTTTCCGAATCCTGCAAACAGCACACTGAATATAGTGTTAGATTATGCGGATGAAACCAAATACATTATTTCGGATATTGCCGGTAAGCCGGTAGGACAAGGAATTTTAAACCCGCCAGATAACACCGTGATTAATATAAGTTCATTGCCTCCAGGTATGTACATCATTACATTTAGCAACTCGCTACAATTCCATTCAAAATTTATGAAACAATAATTTTATGAAAGCAAAAATAACAGCGGCAGCATTTTTATTTATTGCAGTACTGTTTTTTGACTCGTGCAAAAATAAAACACCCGAAAGCAAAAAAGAAAACACTTCAACTGAGCAAGCCACCAACGCAAAGTATCAGTGCACAATGAGGTGCGAAGGTGAAAAAACCTATGATAAGCCAGGGCAATGTCCCGTGTGCAACATGGATTTAAAAAAGGTTGGAGGCGTAAATGAATCTTATGATAAAAATCACCAGCCCCATTGATAAATATCATTCTGGCTCCGATTTATCGGTACTAACTTTGAGTATACTCATTTATAGCGTCTGACTCTAATGGTAGCTTTATGATTGAAAAAATAATTTCTTGGTCAACACACAACCGCTTCTTCGTTTGGGTGGGCATTTTGCTCATTATAGCCGGGGGTGTGTTTTCGGTAATGGATACTCCGGTAGATGCCATTCCCGACCTTTCCGAAAATCAAGTGATTGTTTACACCGAATGGATGGGACGCAACCCGCAAATCATGGAAGACCAAATTACCTACCCGTTAGTTTCCAATTTACAGGGAATTCCCAATATAAAAGCCATTCGCGCAGCATCTATGTTTGGCATGAGTTTCATCTTCGTTATTTTTAATGACGATGCAGAAATATATTGGGCACGAACCCGCGTACTGGAGCGATTGAACTTCGCTCAGAAAGCGTTGCCGCAGGGAGTAACCCCTACACTTGGCCCCGATGGAACGGGCGTAGGTCATGTGTTTTGGTATTCATTACAGGGTGATGGTTACGACTTGGGAGAACTTCGTGCCATGCAGGATTGGTATGTAAAATTTGCTTTGCAAAATGTAAAGGGGGTTAGCGAAGTTGCCTCTTTCGGAGGTTTTCAAAAACAATATCAGGTTAGCATAAATCCTCACAAATTGGTTTACTACGGCATTGCAGCCATGGATGTGGCAAACGCCATAAAAGCAAATAATCGCGATGTGGGAGGGAGTAAATTCGATATGAACCGAATGGGGTACATGATACGGGGATTGGGCTACATAAAAGACATAAAAGACATTGAAGAAATTTCTGTGGGTGCTTATAAATCTATTCCAATAAAACTGAAAGATGTGGCCGATGTGCAAATGAGCAGCGACATTCGGTTGGGTATTGTTGACGAAAACGGAGAGGGTGAAGTAGCAGGTGGACTTGTTGTTGCACGCTACGGTGAAAACGCAAAAGAGGTTATTGATCGGGTAAAGGAACGCTTAGGGGAGGTTGAAAAGGGATTGCCGCCCGGAGTAAAAATTAAAATTGCCTACGACCGCAGCAACCTTATTGAAGCGGCTATTGCCACATTGAAAGAAGCCCTCTGGGAAGAAATAGCTGTAGTTTCATTAGTTGTATTGCTTTTCATGTTTCATGTTAGAAGTGCCATTGTGGCAATTGTTGCTATTCCGCTATCAGTGTTGATAGGGTTTATGTTTATCAAACTCTTTGGAATTTCACTCAACATTATGTCGCTGGGCGGAGTTGCGCTTGCCGTTGGCGATTTGGTAGATGCCGGTATTGTAATGACAGAGAACGCCTACAAAGAACTAGTGAAAGCAGTTTTAAAAACAGACGAGTAATGGAAAAACAAAGAATAGGAAATACCCAAGAATTAAGCGAAGATGAACGGTTAAAAATTATTGAAGGTTCATCACGCACTGTTGGAAGAGCCGTATTCTTTTCCATTCTTGTTACATTGATTTCATTTGCACCCATTCTGTTTTTAGAAGGTCAGGAGAAGAAACTTTTTTCTCCATTGGTTTTAACCAAAACATTTACCATGATTGGATCTGCTATTGTGGCACTGTTTATTGTTCCTATGTTGCTACGCACCTTGATGAAAGGAAAGCTCATTCCCGAAAGCAGAAACCCGGTAGCTAATTTCTTTATTAAAATCTATACTCCGGTTTTGCACCTTTGCCAGCGGTGGCGAAAAACAGTAGTTGCCGTCTCTGTATTAATCGTGTTGGGAAGCATTCCTTTTGTTTTGCGTTTGGGTTCAGAGTTTATGCCGCCTTTAGATGAAGGCTCGCTTCTGTTCATGCCGGTCACGCTTCCCGATGTTTCAAACAACGAGGCAAAACGCATACTACAGGTACAGGATAAAATCATTCGAAATTTTCCAGAAGTGGAAAATATTTTAGGCAAAGCAGGTCGCGCCTATACGGCCACCGATAATGCTCCTATCAGTATGATAGAAAGTATTATTGTGCTGAAACCTAAATCACAATGGCGTGAAGGAATGACAAAGGAAAAACTCATTTCTGAAATGAATGAAAAAGTGCAAATACCAGGGGTTACCACCGGATGGACGCAGCCCATTATTAATCGTATAAATATGCTTTCAACCGGAGTAAGGACAGATATTGGGGTAAAAATTTATGGCCAGAATTTAGATTCAATTTACAGCCTTTCCCGGCAAATAGAAAAATCGTTAAAGGGCATTGAAGGTCTTACTGATTTGTATGTAGAACAATTAACAGGGGGAAAATACCTGAATGTAGAAATTAACCGCGAAGAAATTGCCCGTTATAACCTCTCTATTGAGGAGGTAAATATGATTATTGAAATGGCTTTAGGCGGAATGCCATTGACCCAAACAGTAGAAGGTCGTCAGCGTTTCAGCGTTTCTATGCGTTTAGCTCAGAGTTTCCGAAGCGATATTTCAGAAATAAAGCGAACACCAATCCAAACAAATGGATATGGTGTTATTCCGCTATCAGCCGTGGCAGACTTAAAAATTTCAGAAGGACCGCCAATGATTAATTCGGAAAATGCCATGCTTCGCGGAACAGTTTTGTTTAATGTACGTGGCAGAGATATGGGCAGCGTAGTAAAAGATGCCAAAACTAAAATTGATAAGGAATTCAAGAATCTTCCCAAGGGGTACTACATTAACTGGAGCGGGCAATATGAAAGTAAGGTTAGGGCAGAAAGGCGCTTGAAAATTATTATTCCCATTACTTTGCTCATTATCGCTTTTGTGCTGTATTTTACTTTCCATTCAGCTAAAGAAATGTTCATTGTGCTTTCAAGCATCCCCGTTGCATTAATAGGAGGAGTATATTCCATGTATTTTTTTGAGGTCAATTTTTCGGTTGCAGTTGCGGTAGGATTTATTGCGCTGTTTGGAATTGCTGTGGAAACCGGAGTATTAATGCTGGTTTATTTAAATGAAGCGATAAAAAACACAGTAGTGAAAAAGAATAGCAGTGAACTTACAAATGAGGAAATTGCGGCAGCAGTTTTTTCAGGTGCGGTACTAAGGGTTAGGCCAAAGCTAATGACTGTAATGGTTGACATGATTGGATTAATTCCTGTTTTAGCTGCAACCGGAGTGGGAAGCGATGTAATGAAACCAATTACCATTCCATTTGTTTTTGGAATGATTACTTCCCTGCTGTTTGTTTTGATTGTACTTCCAGTAATTTATCAAATGGTAAAGGAAACAGAAGTAAAAAGATACGGTAAGGTGCAGTATTTGGAAATTGAAGAATAGTAAGAATGCGAAGCTTTCACAATATACCGTTACCTATCCTTATTACAGAGTATGGCAGTAATGTTCAAAAGGGCTTAAGTACTGCCGAAGCTGAAAGCCGAATTGGACAATATGGCAATAACACAATTCAGTTGGATAAAGGAAAGCATCCTTTAAAGATATTCCTGTTGCAATTTAACAACCTCATGGTTTACCTGTTGTTCTTTGCAGCCGGTATGTCTTTTTGGTTTAATGAACATTTGGATGCCACTGCAATTCTATTGGTGATATTTGTTAATGCGGCTATTGGTTTTTGGATGGAGTTGCAGGCAGAGCGCTCAATGAATGCATTAAAGAAAATGGCAAGTGTTCCTTCAAAGGTTATACGAGATGGAAAACTTATTGAGGTAGCATCAGAAGAATTAGTGCCGGGAGATTTAGTATTTGTAGAAGCAGGCGATATGATTACAGCTGATGCGCGGGTTATTTCAGCCACACAGCTTTCGGTAAATGAATCATCACTTACTGGTGAAGCAATGCCGGTAGAAAAAATTGCAACAGAACTCGTAGAGGGTATCTCACTTGCCGACCGAACCAATATGTTGCACAAAGGCACTTTCGTTACCAGCGGAAATGCCACCGCGCTTGTAGTGGCCACCGGAATGCACAGCGAATTAGGAAAAATTGCCCATCTTGTGCAAGGCGCAGAGCAATCAGCCACACCGCTCGAAAAAAAATTGCAGGTGTTTAGCCGCAAACTCATTTACATTACGGTTGCTTTGGTGGTTCTCATTTTTATTGTCGGCATGTTTACGCATGGTGATTATGTTGAGTTGCTTGAAACGTCCATTGCTCTTGCGGTGGCTGCTATTCCCGAAGGGCTTCCCATTGTGGCAACCCTTGCACTGGCACAAGGAATGATGAAAATGGCACGGCATAAAGTGGTTGTAAAGAAACTTTCGGCAGTAGAAACTTTAGGCGGAACCACAATAATTTGCACCGACAAAACAGGTACGCTCACTCAAAATAAAATAGAGGTTACGGATGTAATAACAGCAGATGAGAGTACGGGAAAAAGTAAACAGATAATGCAGCAAATAGCTGTTTTATGCAATACTGCATCTATTCAGATTTCGGAAAACGGCATAAAAGAAGTTGGTGACCCGCTCGAAACAGGATTGCTGAAGTATGCTTACAAAAACGGAGAGAATATAGAGCAGTTGCGCCAACAGTTTTCTAAGGTCGGTGAAATTCCCTTTTCATCAGAAACAAAGATGATGGCAACAGTGCATGGAATTAACAGTAGTTTTATAGTTTATGCCAAGGGAGCGGCCGAAGAAATACTTAATCAATGCACTCATATTCTTATCGGTTCTGAAATTCAATTAATGAACAAAGAAGCAAAAGGGCATTGGAAAATAAAATCGGAACAATTAGCCGAAGCTGGTTTAAGGGTAATAGCCGGAGCATATAAGGAAAATGCATCTCAACATAGTTTGCTTACAAACGATTTAATTTTTGCAGGTCTTTACGGCATGATGGATCCACCTGCCAGTGATGTTTTTGATGCCATTAATGAATGTAAAGAGGCAGGCATTAAAGTAGTGATGATTACTGGCGACCATCCTGCAACTGCCAATTACATAGCGCATCAGTTAGGACTGGCCGAGCACAATAATACAATTGTAGGGAAAAACATGAAGCCTTTTGATCAGCTAAATGAGCAAGAGAAACAACTTTGGCTCAACACTTCTGTTTTTGCAAGGGTTACACCTGCTCATAAGCTGGATTTGGTTACTGTGTTGCAAGAAAAAGGAAATATTGTTGGCATGACGGGCGATGGAGTAAATGATGCCCCGGCTTTAAAAAAAGCAGATATAGGAATTGCTATGGGAATGCGTGGAACTCAGGTAGCGCAGGAAGTGTCGGATATGATATTGAAAGACGATAAATTTTCTTCCATTGTTCATGCCATTAAGCAAGGTCGGGTAATTTTTAATAATATTCAGAAATTTGTGATTTACTTGCTTTCCTGTAATTTGAGCGAATTGTTTGTCGTCTCTTTGGCCGCTTTGTCTAACCTTCATTTTCAATTAATCCCAATTCAAATACTCTATATTAATCTCATAACTGATGTATTGCCTGCTCTTGCCTTGGGTGTAAGCAATGGCAGCCCGTTAGTAATGAAACACCAGCCTCGTAATCCGGCTGCCCCCCTTTTGAAAACAAAGCAGTGGTATGCCGTTTGGATTTATGCGGCAATTATTTCTATAAGCACACTGGGAGCCGTTTTATTTAGTCATTTCGTTTTGCATTCCGGAGAACGATTTGACCCAAAACTGTGTAATAATATTTTGTTCTTAACTCTAATTGTTTGCCAGTTGTTCCATGTGTTTAATATGGCATCTGTTAAAATATCTTTCTTCAAATCCGAGGTCATCATCAACAAATTTGTGTGGTATGCTTTGGCTCTAAGCGGGATCATAATGGTTTCGGTTTTCTTTATTCCACCGGCTCGTGAAGCGTTGATTTTGCAACAACTTAAATGGAGTGATTGGGTTGCGGTTGCTATTTCAGCTCTTATTTCGCTATTGAGTATTCAAATTTTAAAACGCATGAACCTTATTCAAGATGAAGATTAATGCTGAAAATATAAATATCACTAAAGCATCGGGATTGAAAGCCCCCTTTAATAGAGGAAAACTCAAACAATCACTGATGCGTTCGGGAGCTATTAACGAGCTGGCAGAAGAAATAGCTGATGAAGTAGTTGAAATGTTGGTTGAAGGAATGTCCACCCGAAAAATCTATAAAACCGCTTTTAGATTATTGAGGAATTATTCCAGTCAGGTAGCAGCCAGATACAAACTTAAACAAGCCATTATGGAATTGGGGCCTTCGGGTTTTCCTTTTGAACAATTTATTGGGGAACTTTTAAAATACAAGGGTTACAAAACTCAAGTTGGCGTAATTGTGAAAGGGCACTGTGTAAGCCATGAAATTGATGTAATTGCCGAAAAGGGCGAAAATCATTTTATGATTGAATGTAAATTTCATAATCATCAGGGTTACTCGTCAGATGTAAAAGTTCCTCTTTACATTCAATCAAGATTTTTGGATGTGGAAAGGCAATGGAAACTGATGGATGGTCATTCCCAAAAATTTCATCAGGGTTGGGTAGTAACAAACACCCGCTTTTCCGATGATGCTGCTCAATACGGCCGATGTATGAATATGAACCTAATCGGTTGGGATTACCCCAAGCATAATGGTTTAAAGGATTGGATTGACGGTTCAGGTTTACACCCTGTAACCTGCCTTACAACCCTAACTCAAAATGAAAAGCAACTATTATTAGACAAAAAAATAGTGTTATGTAAAACCATGCATCATAACCATTCCGTTCTTCAAACTATTGGTGTGAAGCCGCCACGACTTAAAAAAGTGATGGATGAATGTGCTGCTTTATGCGAATTGTATTCCAAAGCCGAACACACACCAAAGGAATAAGATGCACGATATTCTGAACCACCTGCTCACACCTTTTTTGCTAAGTTTATTAGTATCAGTAGGGGTTGGCCTAATTATGGGACTTGAGCGGGAATTCGAATCAGTATCGGGAAGTGAACATTTTGCAGGATTACGAACTTTTGTTTTAGCGGCCACCTTAGGTTGCGTTGTTACCTATTTAGCAACGAAGTTTAGCTTTAATATTCTATTGGTAGCCATTCCCTCTATTTTCTTTCTGATTGGAGTTTTTCACTTTTCTAAAGTTAAAAAGGAACATTTCGGTCTTGTAACAGAGTTTTCGCTTCTCTTGGTGTTTTTTTTGGGAGTGCTTTCAGCTTTACACCTAATTAAAGAGACCCTTACAGTTGCTGTTATTGCTTCGGCATTATTGACCGTTGGGAATAAACTTAGGTCAACAATAAAACAAATTACACAAGATGAATTGTATGCTTTTGTACGGTTTACTATTATCTCCTTACTTATCCTCCCCTATTTACCTAATGAAAATTTCGGCCCTGCCGAGTTAATAAATCCGAAAAACATAGGTATAGTTATTGTCATTGTGTCTTCACTGAGTTTTGTAGGTTATTTTATCATCAAATTCTTTGGTGCACAACGAGGCATTTTTTTTACGGCATTTTTTGGTGGAACATTTTCGAGTACAGCAGTTACTTGGATATTTAGTACAAAAGGCAGAGAGAGCACAGGCCTTTCCTTTTTATATGCGGCAGGAATACTCGTTGCCTGTGCCGTGATGTTTGTAAGAGTTGCAATAGTAGCTGCTTTGTTTAATACGCAGGTATTTAAGTGGCTTCTGGTTCCGTGTTTATTAATGTCTGGGAGTGCTGCTGGTTACGCTTTGTTTATCACAAAAATAAAAACATCCGGATCTAATAAGTTAAGCGAAAATATTCAACTGGGAAATCCGCTCGATCTTCTAAACGCGGCCTTCTTTGGACTTTTATATATCGGCATAATCATTACTGTTTATTATGCCAACTTGTATTTTGGGGCAAAAGGACTTTTCGTTTCTGGCATTATTTCCGGATTTGCTGATGTAGATGCTATTAATATTAGTGCATCTAAATTGAGCTTAGTCCAAATATCTCCCGAAATGGCAGCAATTGTAATACTATTTGCAGTTATAAGTAATACCCTTTTCAAAATTGGAGTGTGTTTTTTAAGAGGAACCCGTGAAATGGTTAGGCAGGTTGTATGTGCGTTAATTCCCGCTCTTATAGTTGCCGGAATTAGCATTTTTTTCATTTACCAAAAACAAGCAATATGAAAAAATGGAAGATTAACGAAATTAGAACCACTGCACCCAATAACTTGAAAAAGAAAAAGACACAAAACAAGTTTCTGGCTTTACAACTTGATATTTTCAACCTGCAGCACTTGTTTTATGCAACACATTCCCAAAGCTTGTTAATCATATTTCAGGGAATTGATGCGGCAGGAAAAGATGGAGTAATAGGCAAGGTCTTTAATTGTGTTAACCCATTAGGCGTGCATGCTAATTCATTTAAAGTGCCCTGCAACATAGAACTTGAACACGATTATATGTGGCGTATCTTTCAAAAACTGCCCGAAAAGGGAATGATACAAATTTTCAACCGATCATACTATGAAGATATAATCGTACCGACTATCCAAAAATCATTGCCCAAAAGTAAGGTCGATAAACGGTATGATTTTATTAATGCTTTTGAAGAACACCTTGAGGAGAATGGTACAGCGATAATAAAATTTTATTTGCACATTAGTCCGGAAGAGCAAAAAAAAAGAATCGAGGAACGATTAAAAGATCCACTTAAAATGTGGAAATATTCGAACGAGGATAAACAGTCATCCGAAAGATGGAATGATTACATGGTAGTTTATGAAAACATTTTAAACCGATGCAATAAAGTTCCATGGGCAGTAATTCCCTCTGACGATAAATGGTACAGAGACTATAGAGTTGCCTCAGTTATAAAAGAAAAGTTGACATCTATGCGATTAAGGCTGCCTGTCCGAAATACTGTATTGCAAAACAATAAATCAACATGAAAAATTACATTGCCCTGCTATTAACTATCATAACGGGTAGCTCTGGCTTATTTGCACAGGATACATTAAGTAACGGTGCAAAAAATAAAGGGATAAAAAATAATGATACGAAATATTATCAGCAGCAGATGATAATTAATGGCTTGCCAGACGAAGTTTTTACCTTTATGGATGATATCAGAAATACGGGCAAACACATGACGGATAACAGTGGAGCCATGGCTGGGAGTAAATTGAAGATTGAATGGTTATCTGATAATAAGACAGGATTAGGTACTAACTACAGATGGATGGGAACCGTTATGGGAATGAAAATGGATTTCACTGTTGAAGTAAGTAAATGGGTTGAAGGGAAAGAAAAGGTGTGGGGAACAGTTGGAAATGCCAAGATGATAGTAATTGACTGGTTTGAAATGCACCTTGAAATGATGCCTGATAATGGTGTAAAATCAAAAGCAAAACTGAGTATTAAATATACAAAACATAAAGGCTTCTTGGGATTTTTGTTAAGTAAAGCGTATTCAAAATGGTGCGTAAAAAGTATGTTAAAGGATACAAGAAAACATTTTAATAAGATAGAACATGATAAATAATATAAACATTCAATTTTTAGGAGCAGCAGGGACAGTAACTGGTTCAAAGTATCTTATCCAAACCACTGATAAAAATATTCTGGTGGACTGCGGAATGTTTCAGGGGCTAAAAGAACTTCGTTTACTGAATTGGGAGCCGTTTCCTTTCAATGTTTCAACAATTGACATCGTGTTATTGACGCATGGGCATCTCGATCATACAGGTTATTTACCAAGGATTATCAATGCAGGATTTACCGGATCAATATGGGGAACAGCACCGACACTTGAAATTGCAAAAATTATTTTGGAAGACAGTGCGAAAATTCAGGAGGAAGATGCGGCAAGGGCAAATGCAAAGGGATACTCAAAACACAAACCGGCTCAACCATTGTATGACCTTAAAGATGTTGAGAAAACCTTACCTCATTTCAACCCTCAGCCACTTGATAAATGGATTGAAATCAGCGAAGGGATTTCTTGTCGTTTTAAATACAATAGCCACATTATCGGGGCAACATTCATTGAATTAAAAATTGGGGATAAAACAATTGTTTTTTCAGGAGATATAGGCAGGGACAATGATTTATTAATGTACCCTCCGCAAAAACCTGAAACTGCCGATATCCTTTTTATTGAATCCACTTACGGAGATCGTCTTCATCCCGATAATTCGGAAACACAATTAGAGGAAATAATCAATGCAGCAGCTAAAATGAATGGTACTATTATCGTCCCGGGTTTTGCTGTTGAGCGCATTCAGATGTTGATGTACCTGCTTTGGCAATTGAAGAAAAAAGGAAAGATTCCTGCTCTCCCTATCTATATGGATAGCCCGATGGGAAGAGATGTGTTGAATATATTTCATCATTACACTTCATGGCATAAACTTCCTGCCGAACAATGCACGGAAATGTGTCATGATATAAAACTCATTAAGACGATGCAGGAAACAGTAAAATTGGCGGCTGATAAAAGTGTGAAAATTGTTATTGCCGGCAGCGGTATGGCTTCGGGTGGGCGTGTGCTTACCTATTTCCAACAATTTCTTGGAGATGCTTCAGCAACCATTTTACTGGTGGGATATCAGGCCGATGGTACAAGAGGACGGCAACTATTGGACGGGGCAAAAGAAGTAAAACTTTATGGAAAATATTATTCCGTTAACGCAAAAATAGAAAATGTAGAAGGGCTTTCGGCACATGCTGACCAGAAAGGATTAATTGACTGGATGAGCCAATTAACGAAAAAACCGGAAAAGATTTTTATTGTACATGGTGAACCTCAATCTGCTGATGCGTTGCGGGTGAAAATTAAAAATGTGTATGGATGGGATTGTGTAGTCCCAACTTTAAATGAAATAAT
>JAGVLJ010000064.1 GCA_020049855.1 Bacteroidia bacterium
GTTGTCGTGTTAAATTGAAGCTTTTATGTACGCAAAATATTTATCTTGGTTGACAATTTGTGCTACGCAATAGGCAACGAGCGTAAGACGTGGGAACGTTAGCTGCAATTTATGAAAACCACATTTAAAGAGATAGCCCATAAAAGTCCAGAATGGACAAATGCAGTGAAACTTAGAGAAAAAATTCTCAGAGAACCGCTTGGAAGTATCTTTACTGACCGGGAATTAGAAGAAGAGAAATATCATTTTCACATAGCAGGCTTTATAGACGACACTATTATAGCTACTGCTGTTCTGGTACCTGAAGGTGATGTAATGAAAATGCAACGAGTGGTTGTGACTGAAACACTAAGGGGGATGAATATTGGCTCAGAAATGATGGCCTTCTGCGAAAAATTTGCCATAGACCGGAAATCTAAATTAATATATTGTCACGCCCGCGACTCAGCTGTAAACTTTTATATCAAAAATGGGTACGAAGAAATTGGAAACTATTTCGATGAAGATGGAATACCACATTTAAAGATGAAAAAAAGCCTGTAGCTGCATTAAAACGCTTTCAAACTTATATCTAAACTTTTTGCCGAGTGGGTAATGGCTCCGGTGGAGATGTAATCAACACCACATTCGGCATAGCTGCGAATGGTGTCAATGGTAATGCCTCCCGATGCTTCCGTTTCGTATTTACCATTAATCAATTCAACAGCTTCTTTTAATTGGGTCGTACCATAGTTGTCGAGCATAATGCGATGTACACCGCCTTTTGCCAATACAAGTTTTAACTCCTCCAAATTACGGGTTTCAATTTCTATTTTAAGGTTTAAATTTTTTTCTTTCAAATAAGAGTGTACCTTATCTATGGCTTCTGAGATGCCGCCTGCAAAGTCAACATGATTATCTTTTATCATTATCATATCGTACAACCCAATTCGATGATTTTCGCCTCCTCCTGTTTTCACAGCCCACTTCTCCAGCATACGCAACCCCGGTGTGGTTTTGCGCGTATCAAGCACTTTTGTTTTTAGACCGTGAAGTTGCTCCACATACGCTGAGGTAGCGGTAGCAATACCACTTAGCCGCTGGCATAAGTTTAATACCAACCGTTCGGCAGTTAAAATGCTGCATGCACTACCTTCTACGGTTAATGCTAAATCATATTTTTTTACCCGGCTGCCATCGGGTAAAAGAATATTCACTTTTAGGTCAGGATTTACCTGATGAAAAATCATCTCAGCCAGTTTTACTCCGGCTAATATGCCATCATCTTTAATTATCATACGTGATCGCCCTTGTTCATTTCCAGGTACGCAGGCATTGGAAGTATGGTCTCCGCTACCAATATCTTCTGAAAGACATTGACGGATAAATAAATTTAATTCATCGGATTGAAAATAACTTGTGAAATTCAAGGTGCGGAACTTTAAGTGAGCAAAATTACTCCTTTTCAAAATGAAGTTCCTGAATTAATTGTTGTCCGTTCTGTTCTTTAATTAAAATGTATACCCTCAGGCTACCTTTGTCGTAATCGTATTTACCAATAACATATTTGGTTCCTTGTGCAGATGAACCCCGGTGTTGAATGGTGAATACCTTGGGAGGGTAATGCTCAAAAAATCTTTCAATAAAATTTCTGCCTGTGCTTTACTGTATACATCTGACAAAGTTGGGGTAGCAAAGTCAACCGTTTTATTAAAGTACTGCGAAACCTGCTTGCTGTCCCCGGCTTTTATTGCAATTACCAACTGGTCGAACAAATCAGCTTTTGCAATAAATGGTATGCTCACGGCTACCATACAAAAAACAATGATTGATTTCATATGTATAAAACTAACCTGCTTCATTAATGTAAAATTATACCAAAACACCAGAAATAACAATCTTTTTCTCTATTATATATATTAATATGCTGAATGCTATTGATTTCATGTGTAATTTAACCAATCAGGTTAAACCGCAAATCCGATTTAGGCTTCAGAATACCGACTTATTTGGTTGGGATGCTTTTTGTACCTTTGCCCCCATGTCAAAACGAGCAATTTTAGTTATTCTGGATGGTTGGGGGCATGGGCGTGATGATGATTCAAATGCCATTTTCAAAGCGCAGCCACCCTTTTTTAATTCGTTATTAAAACGCTATCCGTTTAGCCATTTACGAACTGACGGAGAGAATGTGGGTTTGCCCATTGGGCAAATGGGCAATTCTGAAGTAGGGCATATGAATATTGGGGCGGGTAGAGTAGTTTATCAGCAATTGGTTTTAATCAATAAAGCTTTTCGTGAAAAAACGGTTCAGGATACTAAAGCAATTCTTGATGTGATTGCTTATGTGAAAAACAACGGTTGCAAATTGCATTTAATCGGATTAGTTTCTGATGGGGGAGTGCATTCTCATATTAATCACCTAAAGGGATTAGTAGATATATGCGAAGAGGCCGGCTTGGAAAAGGTGTTTGTTCATGCTTTTCTTGACGGACGCGATACAGACCCTAAAAGCGGGGTGGGGTATATGACTGATTTGTTGAATCACCTCAACGGTAAAAAGACAAAAGTAGCTTCAGTAATTGGCAGGTACTATGCTATGGACAGGGATAAACGCTGGGAGCGGGTAAAACTGGCTTATGACTTATTAGTAAATGGCAAAGGGGAACGTAGCGAAAACCTGATTCAGTCCATTACCAAACAGTATATGGAAGGTATCACTGATGAATTTATGAGACCGTTGGTGGCTGTTGATTCAATAAATCATCCGCTTGCCACTATCCGGGAGGGAGATGCCGTTATTTGTTTTAATTTTCGTACTGACAGAGGACGGCAAATTACTGCTGCTTTAACGCAACAGGATTTCCATGAGCAAAATATGCACAAACTAAATCTGCATTATGTTTCATTAACCAATTACGATAGAAGTTTTAAAAATGTAGAGGTAGTTTTTAATGATGATAACCTCAATGAAACATTGGGCGAGGTGTTGGAGAAAAACAATTGCAGGCAGGTACGTATTGCCGAAACAGAAAAATATCCGCACGTAACTTTTTTCTTTTCAGGCGGAAGAGAAGTTCCATTTAATGGAGAATCTAGATTTTTATGCCCATCGCCTAAGGTAGCTACGTACGATTTACAGCCCGAAATGAGTGCTGACGATGTATGTGCAGCTACTTTAAACGTGCTGCATAAAAAGGAAGATGATTTTGTGGTGGTTAATTTTGCCAACCCTGATATGGTAGGGCATACCGGAGTTTTTGAAGCTGTAACTAAAGCTATCCTTAAAGTGGATGAGTGTTTGCGGCATGTAGTGCTGGCTGCTGCGGAAAATAATTACTCTTGCGTGATTATAGCCGATCATGGCAATGCGGATTATATGGTAAATGATGATGGTACCCCAAATACAGCTCACTCCCTGAATCCGGTTTGGTGCGTACTTGCCACTGAAGGGGCTCGCTTAAAAGACGGTATTTTGGCCGATGTTGCTCCCACCATTCTTGATCTAATGGAGGTGAAGCAGCCTCCGGCTATGACAGGTAAATCCTTGCTTGTACATGCATAAAATTTTCAGCGTAATTTTATTTTTCTCGTTAATGGCGTGTAAAAGCGGGCAAGAAAAAAAGGCTGAATACAAAAAGTATTTCGACCTCATTCAGTTTGGTGAACAGGAAAAGGCCAGTTTAGAAGGTGATACTACCGGAATCTTTGAGAAAAGGGTTACTGTAAACGGAAAGTGTGAGGTGAAGAAAATGAATAAAATTGAGTGGGATACAGATCTGGAACTATTGCGTGAGTTTGATATAAATAAACCATCGTGGCAATCATCTTTTTCACAAACTGAAACTGTTCTTCCAAACGGGCAATTAATCCGAATTATTGCAACCGATTCAATGCCTCAGGTAAAAGAAGTGAAGGTTGTAAAAAACCAAAGTGGAAAGGTGATGGAAGTATATGCAATTAGGTGTACAATGAATTTTTTATATGAACTTACCCAATCAGTTCATTATTTTACCGATAGCCTATATCAACTAAAAAGCAGCCAGAAAATATGGCTGCTTGGCGATAAAAAGTTTTTTATGGAAATTAAGTTTCTTAAATGATTAGCGAAGATCTATCACCTGTACTCCCGGATATTTTGCTTTATTAAATATAAAAAACTTATCGTCTATCGAAACGTTTGGTGTTTGCTTCACCACTGAATAAGTATATATATTTCCGTTCTTATCGAAAATGATTGACTTATTAATTTGCTGGGCAGCTTTATCTACGGTAACCTTTACTTTAAAAAAGGTTTTTTTCTTATCCTTTGGAATCAGTTCAATCGTTTGCATTACTCGGCCACCTTCGGTTCTTTCTTCAATAAGCCGACATAAAAATCCTTTTTGATACATGGTGAAAATCTCGGATGGATTCACATCGGCATCCTTCGGAGTATAGTCACTAATGGAAACTTCATTCGTTTCGTTGTTGTAGGTATACATGGTTTTGCCATCGCAATAAATCTCCTGGCCGGCCATTTCAACTTTAAACTTATGACCACTAGTGGTTATAGTTCCGGTTTGGGTTTCTTTAATATTATCGGCTTTATTTTCGAGGGTATAGGTAAATTTAGCCTGAAATGATTTCAGCGACTTATATTTTTTGCTTACATCATCCAGTATTTTTTCGGCTTTCTTGTCATTCCCATCTGTTGGTGTTGAGTTGGCTTTTGGTTTGGATGCCGTTTTTCTGGTTTTTGGTTTACTGGGCGATTTAGCAGGCTTTTGAGCAAACGAAATGGCAGGTACCAGTAAGAATAATAGTAGTAAATGTTTCATGTGTGTTTTGCAATCATGATGTTGAATCCATGTTTTTCAATAACTGTTCCAAAGCAAATTCATCGGGGATAAGTACTTCCCGTGCTTTACTTCCTTCAAACGGACCTACCACACCAGCCTGTTCTAATTGGTCAATGAGGCGACCGGCTCTGTTGTAGCCTAATTTTAATCTGCGTTGCAACAAGGAAGTGGAACCTTGCTGGTGTTGTACGATAATTCTGGCTGCTTCTTCAAAAAGGGAATCACGCTCCGAAGTATCAAAATCTCCGGATCCAACCCCATCCGCACTTTCATCTTTTACCTCCGGAAGAATGTACGCATCAGGGTAGCCCCTTTGAGAGCCAATATACTCGGCTACTCTATCTACTTCCGGAGTATCTACAAAGGCGCATTGCAGTCTAATTAAATCATTTCCATTAGAGAAAAGCATATCACCTTTACCAATTAACTGGTCAGCACCATTGGCATCTAAAATGGTGCGTGAATCAATTTTTGATGAAACACGAAACGCTAATCGTGCAGGAAAATTAGCTTTAATGGTGCCGGTAATAATATTTACGGATGGCCTTTGAGTAGCAAGTATCAGGTGAATCCCAATGGCACGAGCCAATTGAGCTAAGCGGCCAATAGGGTACTCTACTTCTTTCCCAGCAGTCATCATTAAATCGGCTAACTCGTCAATTATAACAACTATATACGGAAGAAAGCGGTGTCCGTTATTCGGATTTAACCTGCGTTCAATAAATTTAGCATTGTATTCTTTAATGTTTCGCACCTGTGCATCTTTTAATAAATCGTAGCGGGCATCCATTTCAATACAAAGTGAATTCAGAGTATTAATTACTTTTTTGGTGTCAGTTATAATTGCGTCACTTTCTCCGGGTAGCTTGGCTAGAAAGTGACGCTCAA
>JAGVLJ010000013.1 GCA_020049855.1 Bacteroidia bacterium
ATTAACTCTGGTGCTACACTCAATATGAATAATGCCACTATTGCCAGAACCGCCTCGGAAAGATTCGGCACTTTCACCGTAAATGCAGGGGGAACAGTGAACCTGCCATCCGGAACAAGTTGTAAAATTGCTGCCAGCACAGTTACCATTTCGGGTACAGTTGTTTCCAATAATGGTAGTACTCTTGGAAATGGCGGTATTGCAGGTGCTGCCTCAACGGCTACTTATGGGAATTTTACTGTTAATATACCTACCACATTAAACCAACCGATTACCGTTAACTCTACTCTTAATTTAAATGATATTTTAACTACATCCGCTTCAAACAACCTGATTATGGGTTCCGGAAGTTCAATATCAGGAGCATCGGCATCGGCATTCATTAATGGACCATTATCTATTCAAAACACTAATACCACTTCATTAACCCCAATTACCTTTCCAATAGGTAAGGGAAGTGATTACAGACCGGTGATTCTTAAAGTTACGCAAAGCAGTAGTTCCGCCACTACTTACACAGCCGAAATGTTTAACACAGTAGCTCCTGCCAGAACGTTACCAAGTGGAATTACCCATGTTTCACTCGTCAGGTATTTCACCATATCTAATGGTGGCCCATCAGCAGTTACCGCGGCAAGCGCAACTATTGCCTACGAAGCAGATGATGGAGTAAATATGACTTCTACCCTTAGAATACTGAAAGAAAGTGGAACAAGTTGGATTGATTTAGGAGGAACAGGAAGCGCAATTACCAGTGGAACTATTGAGTCAACTACTAATTTTACAAGTTTCAGCGATTTTGTCTTGGCTAATGCAAGTGGAGGTACAAACCCTTTACCCGTTACCTGGCTGTCATTTAATGCAAATCGAATTAACAACAGTTCAACCTTACTCGAATGGTCAACAGCAAGCGAAATAAGCAATAAAGGATTTGAAGTAGAACGTTCATTTGATGGAGTTAATTTTTCTTCCATCGGGTTTGTAAAGGGAAATGGAACAAAAAGTACCGTATCACCATATCAATTTATTGATGATGACAATCATCTGATAACTTCACAGGCTTTCACCTATTACCGTCTGAAACAAATAGATTATAATGGGGAATTCAGTTATTCTGTTACAAAAGCTATCCAATCATTCAAAGATATTTCCACTATTACCATTTTCCCAAATCCTGCCCAATCAGAAATAATCATTTCTTCCGGCTCAATTAAAGGTAATGTAACAATTGAAATAACAAATTTATCAGGAAAAACTGTAAGCATGAAGCAATTTGATATATCAGATAACACTCCGTTAAAAATGAGTACTTCGGATTTACCAAAGGGCTCATACTTCTTGAAAATTATATCTAGAGAATCCACCCAGATTAGGAAGTTTTTGATTCAATAATTTGCGTGTGATTTCTCCACTTAAAGCACAAGTTGCAAGATTGTTGTCAATCATTGCGAATCAACAAAGCTTTCTAATTGTTGCTCCCTACGTGTGTACTTCCGGTATAATAGTTCTGTTTAGGAAACATACGGTATTGCATTTATTCGAATTTTTAAAATAATGAGTTACCCGTCCCCGCATCTAATAGAATTTGGAAGAATTGGTGAATCGGCAATTGGTTACATAACGGTTACTGAGAGCAACCAACTTCCGTTTGTTGTGCAACGAATGTTTTGGACCTACTATACCCCTGAAAGTATAACAAGAGGCAGGCATGCACATCATAAAACCGAGCAAATTCTTATTGCTGTTTCAGGTAAAATCATTGTGTCAACGGAAAGTGCAAACGGAGAAAAACAAATGTTTACACTTAAATCTCCTGAGCAGGGGGTTTACATTCCTCCAAATGTTTGGCATACTATGGAATACTCACATAACGCAGTTCAATTAGCGCTTGCATCTACCCCCTACAATGCCTTTGATTATATTCGCGATAAAGATGAGTTTTTTACCAGGTGGAAAACATAACCCCCCAATTCATTAATTTTAATTTTACCCGCCTTAAATGAGAGTTCCTTTTCTTTCTTTTGAACAAATGAATACGGAAATATCGGATGAACTCAAATCAATATTTGAACATTTCATTCATTCAGGCTGGTATATTCTGGGGGAGCGTGTAAAAGAATTTGAAAAAAATTACAGTTCCTTTACTCAAGTACCATTTTGCTGCGGAGTAGCTAATGGCTTAGATGCTCTTATCATTGCCTTAAAGGCACTAAACATCGAACAAGGAGATGAAGTTATTGTACCGTCAAATACCTACATAGCCACTTGGCTTGCAGTAAGTGCCGTGGGTGCCATTCCTGTTCCGGTTGAGCCAAATGTAGAAACTTATAATATCAATCCGGTATTAATTAAAGAGCGAATATCTTCACGCACAAAAGCTATCATCCCGGTTCATCTTTACGGTCAATGTTGTGAGATGGATGCCATTTTAAAAATTGCTCATGCACATAAGCTGGCGGTGATAGAAGATAATGCACAAGCCCACGGAGCAACGCACAACGGGAAACCAGCCGGAAGTTTTGGCGATATAAATGCCACCAGTTTTTATCCCGGTAAAAACCTGGGGGCGTTTGGAGATGCCGGAGCAGTAACCACCAATTCCATTAAACTCTATGAAAGAGCTTGTATTCTTCGAAATTATGGTTCAGCTGTAAAATACTACAACGAAATAAAAGGAATGAATTCGCGTTTAGATGAATTGCAGGCAGGCTTCCTTAACCTAAAACTTCAGCGACTTAACGAATGGAACAAACAACGCAAAAGCATTGCTGTTGCTTATCAAAATTTGCTTTCAGGAGTTGATGAACTCATATTGCCCAAAATTGCCCCCGGTTCTGATTCGGTATTTCACTTATATGTTATTCGTACGAAAAGAAGAGATGAACTTCAGCAATTTTTAGCCAACCGGGGCATAGGTACTCTCATCCACTACCCGATACCTCCGCACCTGCAAAAAGCCTATACCGAATTAAATTATTGCCGAGGGGATTTTCCGGTTGCCGAAGAAATTGCCGATACTTGCTTAAGTTTACCCGTTTATCCGGGGTTAACACCAAAAGAAGTGGAATATGTTTCTCAAAACATCAAAGCGTTTTTTTAATGCCTAAAATTTCGGTTATAGTTCCCTGTTATTTTAATGAGCTAAATATTCCATATACAACTGCGGAATTAATTAACAATGAAAAAAAATTCCCGGCAGCTACATCCTTTGAATATGTAATGGTAGATGATGGCTCAAAAGATGGCACCCTTGATGCATTAAAGTCTTTTAAACAAAAGTATCCCGACAAAGTAACCATTGTAAAATTATCAGGGAACTTTGGCTCGTACAATGCCATTCAGGCCGGAATGAAATATGCCCAAGGAGATTGCAATGTAGTAATTGCAGCCGACTTACAAGACCCCCCTGAATTGATGGTAAAAATGTATGAGTACTGGCAAAAGGGGGTAAAACTTGTAGTGGCAAACCGAAATGATCGGGAGGATTCACTTACTTCCAGAATATTTGCACAACAGTATCAAAAACTTATTCGAAAATATGCATTGCCAAATTTGCCAAAGGGAGGTTTTGATTATTGCTTGTTTGACAAACAGCTTAGAGAAGAGGTAATAGCCCTTAATGAGAATAACACTAACTCGTTATACCTCCTGATGTGGCTCAAATACGATTATGTGTCAATTCCATATACCAGAGTTGCCCGAAAGGTTGGGAAATCTAGATGGACTCTTAAAAAGAAAATTAAATTATTTATTGACTCCTTCGTCTCCTTTTCCTACGCCCCTCTCAGGTTAATTACCGTATCGGGTCTTATTCTGGGAGCCCTTTCATTTTCGTATGCCATTTATGTTCTTTTTGCCCGACTCACCGGAATGATACAACTGGAAGGATGGACAACCATGATGGTTGTATTTTTGCTTGTAGCCGCTTTTCAAATGATTTCAATTGGTATTATTGGCGAATACCTTTGGCGTAACCTGGAGGCCTCGCGTAAAAGACCTGCCTTTATTGTTGATGAACTAATCTAACCTCCAATTGCAGCTATTTGCCAATACAGAACAAAAAAAGGTGAAATGGTATGCTTTGTATACCAACCCGCGTGCAGAAAAAAAAGTAGAACAGGAATTGCTAAAGCGCTCATATCAGGTATTTCTTCCTCAGCGAATAACCATAAAACAATGGAGCGACCGAAAAAAAAAAGTAACGGTTCCCCTTTTCCCTTCTTACATTTTTATTTGCATAGATGATATTGAACGGAATTATTTTGATATTCTGAATACCCCAGGAGTAGTTAAATTTATCAGGATGGGAAAGGATATTGTATCTATCCGCGCAAAGCAAATTCAAGAAATCAGGCTTTTCCTTTCTAACTTTGAAAATTATGAAGTTCTAAGTGAACATTTTGAACCTAAGATGCCTGTGGAAGTAGTGGCCGGGCCACTCAAAGGAACCAAAGGAATCGTTTCGGAACATAAAGGCAATAAATTGTTTATAATTGAAATAGAGCAGATAGGTTTCAGCCTAGCCTTGTCACTACCAGCTAATTATTTGAAAAAACTAAAATAGATTTGGTTCTTTGGTCGAAAAAAGGCAATATTGAGTACTTTTTCTACTCAATCTATGCCTTGTGATGTGACTCACGGGGCGAAGCTTTACCTATAAGCTAACCCATTTTATGCTTGATACTTTAATTACCTCCAAAACCAGGATTAAGTTGTTACTGAAGTTTTTTCTTAACAGTAAAAACTCGGCCTATTTGAGAAATCTGGAGTCTGAGTTTGGTGAAAGCACTAATGCAATCCGTGGGGAACTCAATCGGTTTGAAGAAGCCGGTCTTTTAACCTCAAGTATAAGTGGCAACAAAAAATTATTCAGAGCCAATACCCGTCATCCCCTGTTCTCCGACATACAGCGTATTCTAATTAAATATGTCGGGCTGGATCAAATTATTGATGAAGTAATAGAAAAACTGGGTGACATTAAAGAAGTTTATCTCTCAGGTGACCTGAGTAAAGGAAATGACAGCCCTATCGTTGATCTTATTTTTGTAGGAGAACTGAACAAAGAATACTTACTCAAGTTGATTGAAAAGGCAGAAGAAATGGTTCACAAAAAAATCAGGTATATCATTTACTCACAAAAAGAAGTCCTTTCAAATGAGTTAGGCACCAATGACCACAATCACTTGCTCCTTTGGACCAACAAAACCTTTAATTCCATCACCAAATGACCCATTCTAAACAGCATATTCTTATTACCGGAGGTGCCGGATTTATTGGATCAAACCTGGCAGAGGCTTTACTAAATGACAACAGGGTTACAGCGGTAAGGGTAATGGATAACCTGGAAACAGGCTATGAAGAAAACATTAAGGAATTTTACGGACACCCAAAATTTGAATTCTATCATGGGGATATCCGAAACTTTGAAGATTGCCTTGAGGCATGTAAAGGTATTGATATAGTTAGCCATCAGGCCGCATTAGGTTCTGTTCCCAGATCAATTAATAACCCATTGGCCAGCCACTCGGCAAATGCTACCGGAACATTAAACATGTTCAGGGCATGTGTGGAATCAAACATTAAACGAATAGTTTTTGCATCGTCCTCCTCCGTTTATGGAGATAATGAATCTCTCCCAAAGGTTGAACATCTCTTTGGCAAGCCCCTCTCGCCATACGCTGCTACAAAACAAATTGGAGAATTGTATGCCGATGTTTTTGCAAAAACATACAACATGCATTATATCGGATTGAGGTATTTTAATATTTTTGGGCCAAAACAAAATATACATGGACCATATGCTGCCGTCATCCCTCTTTTTATCACCAAAATATTAAAAGGGGAATCCCCAACAATCAATGGTGATGGTACTCAAAGCCGCGACTTTACTTTTGTACAAAATGCCGTTCAGGCCAATATACTTGCATTATTTAACAATCGTCAAGATGCGGATAACCAAATTTATAACATTGCTTGCGGAGACACGACTTCTCTAAATGCTATGTATACCTATTTGAAAAAAATCAGTGGCTCAAACATTGAGGTTAATTATGGGCCTCAAAGAGATGGAGATATAAAAGACAGCCTTGCCGACATTTCAAAAGCAACACAATTACTCGGCTATACGCCAATAATACATATCCATGAAGGTCTCGATTTAACTTTTGATTGGTTTAAAGATAAACACAATGGGTAAAAAAATATTGGGTATTTCAGCATTTTACCACGACTCTGCGGCAGCCGTTGTAGTTGATGGAAAAATTATTGCCGCAGCACAGGAAGAACGCTTTACACGTAAAAAGCACGACCCAGCTTTTCCTTTCAATGCGGTGAAATTTTGCCTCCAATATTCGGGACTGGCCATTGATGATTTGGATGCCATTGCCTTCTACGATAAACCACTCTTAAAGTTTGAGAGGCTGTTGGAAACGTATTATGCCTTCTCCCCAAAAGGCATAACCTCTTTTATTACTTCAATTCCCGTCTGGTTAAAAGAGAAAATGTTCCTGAAGAAACTGATGTATGACAGCCTGAAAAAGGTAGGCTCTTATGACAAAAAGAAAATCAAATTCCTTTTCCCTGAACATCATCTTTCGCATGCAGCAAGTACGTATTACGTTTCACCCTATCAGGAATCAGCTATACTGACCATTGACGGTGTAGGCGAATGGGCCACTGCATCAATATGCCATGGTAAGAGTAAATCAATCACTATACTTAAAGAGTTACAGTTCCCTCATTCATTAGGTCTTCTTTATTCAGCATTTACCTATTTTCTGGGATTTAGAGTGAATTCAGGCGAATATAAATTAATGGGACTTGCCCCCTATGGTGACCCCAACTCTGAACAGGTAAAAAAATACGTATCCACTATCAAGAAAGAACTGGTAGATATAAAAGCTGATGGTTCCATTTGGCTCAATCAAACCTATTTTAACTATGCCACAGGATTACGCATGGTACATGCTTATAAATGGGAGAAAATCTTCGGCTTCCCGCTGCGGAAGCCCGAAGACGAACTTCTCCAACATCACTGTAATCTGGGTTTAGCCATTCAGCAAATTACCGAAGAAGTTGTATTGCTGATGGCTGCTGAAGCTAAAAAACTTACCGGTGCTGATAATATATGTGTTGCCGGTGGGGTTGCCCTCAATTGTGTAGCAAATGGAAAATTACTTACCTCCGGGATATTTAAAAATATATTTATCACCCCTGCCTCAGGTGATGCCGGTGGAGCACTAGGTGCAGCTTTAGCTGCCAACCATATTTATTTTAGTGAAGAACGTGTACCATCCGGCAAAATGGATGAACTGGAAGGTTCATACCTGGGACCTGAAATCAGTGAGCTGGACATTCGCCTGACTGCCAACAAATACAAAGCGGTTTACCACCATTTCGACAACTTTACTGAGTTATGTAAAGAAGCTGCTAAGCTTATTGATGACGGAAACGTGATTGGGTGGGTGCAGGGCCGCATGGAGTTTGGTCCGAGGGCATTGGGTGCACGCAGCATTATCGGAGACCCCCGTAATGAAGATATGCAGAAAAAACTCAACCTCAAAATCAAATACCGCGAATCATTCCGTCCGTTTGCTCCTTCTGTTCTGGCTGAGGATTGCGAAACCTATTTTGAACACAAAGGAACTTCCCCTTACATGCTATTGGTACAGCCGGTGAAAGAAACACGCAGGTTGCCATTGCCCTCCAACTACCACGCTCTACCCCTGCGTGAAAAACTCTATTACAAACGTTCTGATTTGCCATCCATCACGCATATTGATTTCTCGGCCCGTATTCAAACCGTACACAAGGAAACCAATCCGCGGTATCACGAATTGATCAGTGAATTTAAAAAACTCACCGGATATGGCGTGATAGTAAATACTTCCTTTAACGTGCGTGGTGAACCTATTATAAACACACCAGAGGATGCTTACCGATGCTTTATGAGAACTGAAATGGACTACCTGATTGTGGGCAATTACCTGTTCAAAAAAACCGAACAACCAGAGTGGAAAAAAACTGACAACTGGAAAGAGGAGTTTGTATTAGATTAAAAATGAAAACTGTACTAAAAAACATTTTTTACATCACTCTTCCTACTCTGGCTTTTACTTTTCTGCTTTTGGAAGCAATTTTCAGATGGATTATCCCTTCCTCGAATCAACCGGATTATTTTTTTGATAGGCAGTACGGCATCCTTAAGTTTAACAATTATCATAATCAAAACGGATTATATACTATTGGTAAATTTGCAGAACAAAGAGGACACTGGTCAATAAATAATGCGGGATGGAATTCACCTTACGATTACAAAAGTTCAAAATCAAAAAAGAGAATTGCTATTATAGGAGACTCATATATCGAGGCTTTAATGATTGATAATACTAATACGTACCCTTCTATTCTGAATAAAAGGCTTGTTAAAGATTATGAAGTTTATAGCTTTGGTATTTCTGGAGCTCCTCTTTCTCAATACTTGAATATGAGCCGATACGTTGTTAAAGAATTTAACCCGGATATTCTCATTTTTAATATTATTCACAACGACTTTGATGAAAGTTTAAGAAAGTACAGCGAGAGTCCTTTTTTCAGTACAATAGATTTAATAACTGATACAACAGCCATAGAAGTTCCGCCTAAAGCCTATACTACTTCTACCCTCAGAAGTACCCTTAAAAAGAGTGCCTTCATACGATACCTTTTGTTTAATGTACATGCGTTAGCAACTCTTAATGCCTTCTCGCTTGAAGCTAAAGAAAAAAGCAATACACTACCAGTAACGGTTAATGCAAATATTAATGTATCTCAATCACAAAAAAGAGTTAAGGAAATAACCTATGCGGTGACTTACGCGTGTAAGACTATAAAAAAAGAGAACTCTAATAAAAGAATCATTTTTGTGATGGACGCTTCAAGGAGCGATATTTATACAAACACTTTAGAAAAATGCAATGTATGTTTCCTTAATGCAATAATGAAAAAAGCAGTTTTGGAAAATGAAATGGAATTTATTGACTTAACCGGGCACTTTTATTCAACATGGATTAAAGAACACAAACCCTTTAATTCGGCCATAGACTTTCACTGGAATGAGTACGGACACAAAATAGTTGCCGATACTTTATATGAATATTTAATAAGAAACTAATAATATGGATTTTTTAAAAGATCTAATAAAATTTATGGGACAAAGGAAAAAGTTTTTCCTTATCCCTGTAATCATTGTACTGCTTCTTCTCGGTTTATTAATCGTTATAGGCGGAGGTTCTGCGTTAGCTCCATTTATTTATACCTTATTTTAAACTAAAATGAGGACTCAAAAAAACAAACCCGAATTAGAAAAAGTAAAAAGCATCCTGATTATTACGTTAGGGTTTTTACTACTTTTCATCCTATTTAAGAAGCCAGTTCTTCTATATATTTCGTTGGGAGTTGGAACTGTTTCTCTCATGTCGCCTATCATGATGGAGTTTGTACTTTTGATATGGGACAAAATTGCGTTGATACTTGGATGGATCAATACCAGAATTTTACTTGCCGCAATATTTTATCTGTTTCTGCTCCCTATTGCATTACTCACCCGATTAACCGCTAGAAATTTGTTGCAGTTAAAAAATACAGGGGGGTCGGTATTTAATACCCGCAATCACACTTACACCAAAGAAGATCTGGAAAACACTTGGTAGATATGATTTCGATTGTCAATTACGGATTGGGAAATATGGGCTCTGTACTCAATATGCTGAAGAAAGCAGGAGCTGCTGATGTACGAATCACTTCCGATCCTGATGAAATCATACATTCAGATAAAATTATCCTGCCTGGTGTAGGTGCTTTTGATACAGGCATGCAAAAAATAAACGAATCGGGCTTGAAAGAAACGCTCGATTATTTCGCGCTGGTTAAAAAAAAACCGGTACTCGGGATTTGTCTAGGTATGCAACTGCTATCTCGCAAAAGTGAAGAAGGGAATCTCTCCGGTCTTGGCTGGATTGATGCAGAAACCATACGCTTCAATATGCCAGATAATAAGCTGAAAATACCACACATGGGATGGAATGAAGTGATTGTACCTTCAAACAAACAAAGTGTCTTGCTGAAAAATATTGACAATAATTCAAGGTTCTATTTTGTACACTCCTATCATGTACAGTGTAAAAATCGTGAGGATGTGCTGCTGGAATGTCACTATGGGATCAATTTTACCTGTGCAGTGCTGCATGACAATATTATTGGTATGCAGTTCCATCCCGAAAAAAGTCATCGTTTTGGCTTGCAGATGTTCAGAAATTTCATAGCAATGCCATGCTGAAAACACGGATTATTCCATGTCTGCTTGTGATGAACAACGGACTTGTAAAGACTGTAAAATTTAAGAACCCGAGTTACGTAGGAGATCCCATCAACGCTATTCGCATATACAATGATAAAGAAGTTGATGAGTTGATTTTGTTGGATATTTCTGCTACTCAGGAAAACAAGGAACCCAATTATAAACTCATTTCGGATGCGGCCAGTGAATGTTTTATGCCGCTTACATATGGCGGAGGAATCAAAACCCTCGATCAGGCTAAAAAAATATTTGAGATTGGGGTGGAGAAATTATCGTTGAATAATAGTGCCTATGAAAAACCTGAGCTTATCTCCAGAATTGCTTCCGCCTACGGAACTCAGAGTGTAATTGCGTCTATCGATATAAAAAAAAACATGTGGGGACGCTATGACGTAGTCTTGCAAAGGGCAACCAAATCTGTCGGAGTAGCACCGATAGAGTATGCTAAACAGTTAGAATCACTTGGAGCCGGGGAGATTATGCTCACCAGCGTTGACCGGGAAGGCACATGGGAAGGTTACCACTTAGAAATACTACAGAAGGTGTCCTCTGCCGTAAACATTCCCGTTATTTGCAATGGTGGTGCCGGAAAACTCGAACACATACGCGAAGCTGTTTTCAATGGAGGGGCATCAGGAGTTGCTATCGGAAGTATGGCTGTTTATCAAAGAAAAGGAATGGGCGTGCTTATCAATTTTCCGGCACGCCATGAAATAGAAAAATTATTGCAAGAATGATTATCGATCACATCACACATGCCCATCTTTATTTTTGCTTACATCCACATTTTGCAGAAGCATTCCGTTTCCTGCAACAAGTCAGTCCAGGTGATTTTCTTCACAAACGTATAGATATAGATGGAGACAATCTGTTCGCTCTCTTTCAGGAAGGTGTGGCCACTGAAAATAATAGAATGGAGGTTCACCGCCAGTATATTGATATACAATACGTATTCAGCGGATATGACAAAATAGGGTGGAAAAATCTGCAGTCATGTCTATACCCAATAAAACAGTTTAATGAAAGCTTGGATTATCAGTTGTATAATGATCAGCCTTCCGACTTTTTTATTCTGTCCGAGGGCAAGTTCGCTGTTTTTTTTCCTAATGATGCGCATGCACCCTTAGCGGGGACAGAATCTTACTATAAAGTTGTGATGAAAGTTTTAGTTAACCACAAAACTTATGGACAAACAGAATAGCATTCATGTAACTAAGTCGTATCTACCTGAAATAACTGAATATATAGAATATCTCAAAGGGATTTGGGAAAGAGTATACCTTACAAACAACGGGCCGCTCGTTATAGAACTGGAAGAGAGACTGAAGACATATCTAAATGTTAAACATCTTTTTCTTGTAAATAATGGGACGATTGCCATCCAAATTGCACTAAAGGCTATTGGACTAAAAGGCGAAATCATTACAACGCCATTTTCTTATGTAGCAACAACTAGCAGTATCGTATGGGAAGGATGCAAACCTGTGTTTGCAGATATAGATTCTATAACATGTAATATCTCACCCAAAGCAATCATAGATAAGATCACACCCGATACATCAGCAATTCTGGCAACACACGTATATGGAAATCCATGCGAAGTATCTGAAATTAAACATATTGCTGATTCACACAAATTAAAGGTAATATATGACGCAGCCCATGCCTTCGGAACAAAATATGAAGGAAAGAGTATAATGGAGTTTGGTGATGTGAGCACCCTAAGTTTTCATGCAACTAAACTATTTCATACTATAGAAGGCGGAGCGATTATCACCAATAATGACGATATTGCTCATCACGTCAACTACATGCGCAGTTTTGGACATAATGGGCCTGAGGATTTTTGGGGGTTAGGCATCAATGGGAAAAATTCGGAATTTCATGCAGCTATGGGCTTGTGCATCTTACCAAAAATAGAAGAGATTATTAACGACCGAAAGTCTCTGTGTAGATTATATGATAGTCTCATTAAGTTCGAAGACTGTGGAATTGAACGTCCACAGAAATTGGAAGGAACAACGGCAAACTATGGCTACTACCCCATTCTTATGCCTGACGAAAATTCACTTCTTAAAGTAGTTAAAAATTTGAATGCATATAATATCTTCCCAAGAAGATACTTTTATCCATCGCTTAATCATTTAAGATACATTGATGCACAATCTGCCCCTGTATCGGAGAATATATCAAGAAGAGCGCTTTGCTTACCCTTATATAACGGACTAGAGAAAAAATCTATTGAATTTATATCCAAAACCATAAACGATACCTTGAGAAGGTGACAAAAAAAATTTACATCAGAGCTGACGGAAGTAAAAAAATTGGCATGGGACACCTAAATAGATCCGCCATTTTAGCTTCTTACTTCAAACAAACTTGGAATATAGACACATTATTGATTACTCAAAAAAATGAAGCAGCTACAAAGTTTATGGCAAATCGTGGAGTAAGATTTATGCATATTCAACCAACTTCTACTATGGCTGAGGAAATAGATCAACTACATTCGTTAAGCCAAATACTTGCACAACCAGATTTATTCATTATAGATGTTCTTGAGTATGATATTCACTCTGACTATACAAAATCACTAAGGGCATTTAAAGCACCTCTTATTGCTATCACAGACGATTCTGCTAAGCGGATTATCTCAGCAGATTTAATCATCAACGGCAACCCATATCAACTTGATCATGAATATAATGATAATGAAGGCTACTACCTAATTGGCCCAGATTACTTTATCATGGATAGTGAATATGCAAATCTGCGAGTATCCCCACCTAGAAAGAAAATAAACAAAATATTAATAAGTGTTGGCGGCAGCGATCATAACAACATTCTTTTTACAATAATCGATGCAATAGAGAACATCGGAGAATTTTCATTGCGCATAATCTCCTCCAAAAGTACTGGCTATCTTGACAAATTGCAAGATTATCTCGGACTACTAAGAAATAAGACAGAACTTCTTGTTGACCTGCCATCACTCAAAGATTCATGGTCTGATTGTGATATAGCCATTACAGCTGGAGGAAATACATTATTCGAACGAATAGCAACTGGTATACCTGGCTGTACTGTTTGCCAACTTGTAAGACAGAATGAAATATCCACTCGCTTCGAAGAACTGGGTGTCAATGTAAATTTAGGTCTATCTTCCCGCATCACGAAACAACAATTGCAGTACGATATAGCAAAATTTATATTAAACCACGAAAATCATTTAGAACAACATCTTCGCTCGCGCCAATATGTTGATGGCAAAGGTATGAAGCGTGTTGGAGAAGCTCTTTACTCATTACTTTAAAATTAATTAAGTACACTTATGAATTACAATAAATTACTAGACTCAGATAGTTTTAAGGCTATTTTTATTGCTGAGGCAGGCATTAATCATGACGGAGATATGGAAAAAGCTAAAAGAATGGTTGATGCAGCTGTAGAAGCTAAAGCTGATTATGTAAAATTTCAAAGTTTCAAATCAGATAAATTGGTAACACCTAATGCGCTTACAAGCACTTATATTGATAAAGGAAGCCACAAAGGTGAATCTTTTAAGGATTTACTGAAAAGACTTGAACTTACTGAAGAAAATCATTATGAATTAAAATCATATTGCGACTTAAAAGGCATCAAGTTTCTTTCAACAGCATTCCACCCAGAGTCTGTAGATTTTCTTATGAAGATTGGAATTGACCTTATCAAAGTCGCATCAGGTGATTTAACTAATATACCTTTATTACGGCACATGGCGTCTACTAACTTACCCATTGTCATGTCAACCGGAATGGCAACACTTGGTGAAATAGAAGAAGCATTAGAAGCTATCACAAAGGAGGGCAATAATCGCATTGTACTTATGCATTGTATATCATGGTATCCTGCAGATATTGAGACAACTAACTTGCGATTCATGCAAACTCTTAAATCAGCATTCGGATATCCTGTGGGCTATTCCGATCATACACTTGGGATCAATATGACCATTGCAGCACGAGCAATGGGAGCCTGCATACTGGAAAAGCATTTTACACTTAACTCAAAAGAGTTCGGCCCTGATCACGAAGCATCAATTGAACCTGATGAAATGATTTCGCTTGTAAAAGGCATTCGTGAAGTAGAAGCTGGACTTGGCAGTACTGTCCGTCAGTTTGGCGAAAAGGAAATAGGGCAAAGAAAAGTACACCGCAGAAGTATTGTAGTGTCACGCCAAATAAACAAAGGAGATATTTTTTCACTAGATAATTTGATAATCAAGCGCCCTGGAATCGGAATAAAACCGAAATATCTATATCAAATCCTTGGCATGAAAGCCACACAATATCTGGAGCCCGAAGAGCTACTCAAATGGAGTGATATCGAAAACATATAATTAAATAGAGTTTGAATAAGATCATTTTAATCGGAGCAAGAATTGACGGGCAAGCAGGTGTGGTACTAGATACGCTGGAAGAGATTGGTGGTTACGAAGTCGTTGGTTTTTTAGATAATACACCAAACCTACATGGAAGCCTAATAAATGGGATTCCAGTAATGGGCTCCTCTGCCGAAATAGGAAACACTAAATTCGGTGACGACTTCTACTTCCATATCGCCATAGGAGACAATATAGCTCGGGCTGCTTTATATGATGCTTTGAAGAAAGCAAACCTTCCTGTACTAACAATTATTCATCCCACTGCATTTGTTAGCAAATATGCCCACATCCATGAAGGATGCTTCATCGGCCCAATGGCGGTTGTTAATACTGGTTGCATTTTGCAGCCAGTAGCACTAATCAACTCCGGAGCTATCATTGAGCATGACAACCGTATTGGAAAAGCCGTACATATGGCGCCTGGAGTTAAAACAGCAGGAAGGGTAAGGGTAGATGATTTTACATTTGTTGGCATAGGCTCTACCATTTTACCAGATATCCATATCGGAAGTGCAGCTATGATTGGCGCTGGCTCAACAGTAGTAAAAGATGTCGATAGTAAAACTACGGTTATTGGCTATGCAGCTAAAAAACATGAAAAAAACATCTACACAGATACAGAACCTGATATACAGAACTAAATGGAGAAAATAATCATACGTGGCAGATCCATAGGCGAAAATTGCCCTATGCTTGTTATAGCGGAAGTCGCTTGCGCACACGAAGGAGATTTTGACAAGTTAATTAGGTTAATAGATATTGCCATTGCCACCAACGCAGGAGCCGTAAAATTCCAGATACTAAATGCAGAAGCCCATATTACTGCCAGTCACCAAATATACGATTTGGTCAAAACACTAGAGTTTTCTAAAGAACAATGGCTCGAGGCTATAACTTATTTACGGAATAAAAGCGATATATTAATTATGACTGATATTTATGATGAAGCCAGTATAGATATAGTTAAGGCCGTTAATCCAGACATGATTAAGATCCACTCTGCAGACCTGAACAATTACCGACTGCTCCGAAGTGCGGCCTCACTTCAAAAACCAACTTTAATAGGAGTAGGAGCATCAACGATAGATGAAATTAGGGACGGGCTTGCAGCCTACAAAGATAATTTTAATGGCTTTATAGGTCTGCTACACGGTTACCAAGCGTTTCCAACACATACAGAAGAGTTGCAAATAATTCAGATTAATACTTTGAAGCAATATTTTAATGTCCCGGTAGGTTTTCTTGACCATACTGAAGGTGATTCTGACGAAAGCATTTTTATTCCTCTTGTAGCAAGGGGAGCTGGAGCATTTGCCATTGAAAAACATATCACAATTGATAGAGAACATAAGGGTATCGATTATGAGTCGGCCTTATCTCTCCCCAACTTCCATAAAATGACTTTATGGCTAAAAGAAGCAGACAAAGCAATGGGAAACCGAATACTGCAACCTCTCTCCCAATCGGAGAAAAGGTACAGGAGTTTTATGAAAAAAAATATCGTGGCAGCACGAGATCTGAAAAAGGGAGATATATTGACAGATGACAGCATTTCATTTAAACGTTCTGAAAACGGAGTAACAGGAGACCATTATTATGAATTCCTAAATAGGATTTTAACTATAGATGTAAAAAAAGATCAGAATATTCTTTTTACAGATTTAAAATTATGATAAATAAATCAGAAATAGGCGTGCTAATTGCCGTACGTATGAAGTCTTCAAGACTTGGCAGCAAGGCCATGGAACATATTATTGGACGCCCAATGGTCGTTCACCTTATTGAAAGGCTCAAGAGAGTAAGAAATGTAGAAAAAATTGTGTTATGTACTTCAACTAATGTTCAGGACAAGGTATTACTTGAGGTTGCCAAACAGGAAGGAATCCTCAGCTTTGCAGGCTCAGAATTGGATGTAATGAAACGTTTCATCGATGCCGCAGAATTGTATTGTTTGAAACATGTAGTACGAGTAACCGGAGACAACCCTCTAACAGACCCTGAAAATATAGATCGCCTAATCGAAGAACATATTGCAGGTAATTTTGAGTTTTCTAAATCGGAATATCTGCCGTTAGGGGTCAATGCTGAGGTGATTTCCGTGGATACACTAAAAAAAGCATATGCAACAGCAGAAGATACTTCACTTACGGAATACATGACAACCTACCTTAAACGACCTGACTACTTTAGGATTCTTACACTTAAGCAAGTGGATAGTTTCTTTGAAGGTAAAGCGCAGATAAGGCTTACCGTTGATTACGAAGAAGACCTGAAAGTTATGAACCTAATCTACCGGGCACTATATCCACAAAATTCAGACTTTACAATAAAGGATGTATGTAGTTATCTGAACAACCATCCCGAGATAATGCAAATCAATGCAGATGTTAAAATGATACCACTACCACAGATATACTTTAAGGGTGAAAAAAAATACAATAGCAAACTTATAATTATAGGAAGTGACACTGGAAATAATTTTACAAATATTGTCAAAAAAATTCGTGCTCTTGACCAATATGATATAATCGGATTTATTCAGGATGGGGGAGATTTTCAGTACTCACTCTCTGAAGGAGTGCCTACCATGGGGCTAATATCTAAAATCGATCAGATTGATTTGAATGCTTCACACTTCATATCAATCATTAAAGATGAAAACAGAAGCGCTGAAATTAACGAATTGCTTACTCTAAAAGGACTGAAAAGAGTTTATCTATAACTTGAAACGTATTGTCTTCATACCATCCCTCACCTATTTATCAGATGTGGTTTTTATTCCAGTTGCGAACGCCCTGAAAGATCACCATTTGATTTACATAGACACTGACACCAAGTTTCATCGACAAATTAATTCTGAATATCGCCACAAACAGCATATCCTTAACGAATTATTTGACCAAGTCATCTATCTTGACAAGGTTAATAAACCAGAAGAGTTCAGCGGGTCTTCTGTGATTATTAAAATGATTTATCTGAGGCGGTTAAACATCTTCTATCGCTACATTCGAAATTCCATTGAACAACTTCGGCCTGATGTTATAATCCTTAGCGCTGACTATACCGATATTCATGCCCTGTGCAACATGTTTTTTCACAAGACTATAAAACTGTTTATAGTGCAACAGGGTTCACTTACACGAGTAAGTAGAAGGTGCATTCCTTTCCGGCTAAAATCTAAATATCTACTTTACCGATATATTGGAAAAATTCCTTATGTACACTCCAACCCTGAATTCGCACCTAAAGACCATTTCATACACCTCTTATGGTCAGATTTTTTCAAACTGAATCCACATGTAAAAACAATCTCAACCGGAAATCCTGCCTGGGATGTTTTGCTGCAAGGGTTCAATGAGCAAATTGCGAAAACAGGAGATCTTTACCAATACTATCGGGAATTGCAGAATACTAAAACCATTTGCTATACCACCCAGCCACTTGACGGCTTGCTGGATGAAAAAACAAAAGAATTCTATTATCAGACGCTACAAAAAACATTTTCAAGGCTTGAGGACTTGAATATCATCATTAAGGTACACCCGAGGGAAACGACTGAAAAATATGAAAAACTTTTTCCCCACAGCAGCTATCCGCATATTCGCTTCATTCACACTGAAAAAACAATGGATGAAGTACTATCCGGCTGCTTTGTGATGATTACCGCCTGGTCAATAACCTCTTACCAAGCCATGGCTAAGGGGGTCCATGTTATCATTATTAACCCGCAAAATCAGCTTGACTATTCTTACCGCTTCCCTGCCCACACAATACCCATTGCTTCAAATGCAGAGGAACTAATATCCCGGATTAAAGAAGCATCATCAGGAGCATATTTAAACGAATTCTTGGAAATGAGGGAGAGGTTTCTCACCCTCATTAATACCAATACCCAACCCATCAGCGCCCGAAAGGTTGCTGATGCAATCCTTGACGCATCTTGATATCTGCTGCCAAACTCAAAATAAATGACCTGCTTGAAAGCAGTGGACTCAAGGAAACTTTCCTGCATGCCAAAAACTACCTGCTAACCAGCATTCTTACACAGGGGATCAGCCTTATCTCTATTCCTGTGTTCACTTACCTGCTAACCACCAGCGATTATGGCATACTTAACCTGTTTTCTACCTATGTGCAAATATTCGCCATTCTGCTTCCCCTCAACCTTTATACTTCGGTGAGCCGCTATTTCTACGAAGAAAAAGATGACTTTAACAGTTTTTTGGGAACATCCATTCTGGTCTCTCTCATTTGCATGGGTATAGGCCTTGCCACCATAGTTGTGTTCCGCGATTACTTTGCCGACCTTCTTCAACTTCCGCCAGAAACCATCGCATTCTTTATCCCTGCAGTAGCCATGGCTGTCATTGACAGCATTTTCATGCAAATTTTCATGCCCAGACGAGACAGTAAAAAAATCTTGCGTCTCTCAACCGCTCAGTCTTATATCGGATTTCTGATTTCGGTTGTGATTGTATACATGATGAAGGAAAACCGGTATATCGGTCGTTTGTGGGCAGACCTGGTAATTTTTCTGATCTTCGGCTCTTTTAAAATTTACCAGTTCTCCTCATTTTTCAAACTAACCCTGAACAGAAAATACCTGAGATACATCTTCAGCTATTCTCTGCCCCTGATTCCTTATCTGCTCAGCGGAGTGATCCTGTCACAATTTGACCGTATTATGATTAATTCATACAAAGGGGCTGCCGATACAGGTTTATACAGCTTCGCTTATAACCTGAGCATGCTGCAGGTAATGGTCTCCAACGCACTTTATAACGCCTGGATGCCGGAGTACTTTAAATACCTGAATGAAGGTAAATATGAGGAACATGATCGCGATGTACTCAAACTGTTCAATTTGATTTCACTTTCAGCTTTCTTCTTTATCTTATTCGGGAGTGAGATAGGAATGCTGTTAAGTTCCAAAAGCTACCACTCTGCGTTACCGCTAATCCCTATTGTGATTATAGGACATTGGTTCGTAGCTATTTTTCCGGTGTACGGACGAAATATCCAATACAAGAAAAAGACATACCTGGCTGCCATTATCACCCTGATGGCAGGGGTACTCAATATTTATCTCAACACCCTGTTTATCCCGCGTTACGGAAGTATGGCTGCAGCGTATACCACTACCATTTCGCAACTGTTCCTTTGTATTGCGGCATTTCTTATCAGCAAGTACCTGATCAGACTTCATACGGTACAACCTGTCATTTTTCTAAAATCGTTTGTGCTGTTAATATTGGTAGTGATTGCCTTTTACATGCTTGAAAGAGTAGAGAGTTTCTACCTGCTGTTAATATTGAAAATTGTGCTGCTGGGAGTTACCAGTGCTATTCTCTATTCACCATCTGTGATCAAATATATTCAACTAAAACACAATTCATCTCATGGATCTAACTGACAAGGTCGTTCTCATTACCGGTGGTACCGGCTCACTAGGCAAAGCTTTAACCAAAACGATCCTCACCCGCTGGCCTTCCATCCGGAAACTCATCATCTACTCACGTGATGAACAAAAACAATTCCAGATGAACCAGGAGTACTCGAACGAAAAATACCCGGCCATTCGTTACTTTATTGGTGATGTAAGGGATCTAGACCGACTGAGAAGAGCGTTTACCGGTGTAGATTATGTTATTCATGCCGCGGCAATGAAACATGTGCACATTGCAGAATACAACCCTGATGAATGTGTAAAAACCAATGTGGGAGGTGCGGAAAATGTAATCAAAGCTGCGCTGGAAAGCAGTGTAAAAAAAGTGGTAGCTCTTTCTACTGATAAAGCATGCGCTCCCATTAACCTTTACGGAGCTACCAAACTAACTTCTGACAAACTATTTATTGCTGCCAACAACATAAAAGGTTTTAAAGATATACGATTCTCTGTGGTTAGGTATGGAAATGTAATGGGATCAAACGGATCTGTCATTCCTTTTTTCATTCAAAAGCGAAAAGAGGGAGTACTTCCAATTACAGATGCAAAGATGACCCGATTCAATATCTCGCTTGCAGGAGGTGTAGACATGGTGCTTCACGCACTTGATCAGGCCTGGGGAGGTGAGCTCTTTGTACCAAAAATCCCCTCTTATCGTATCACAGATGTAGCACATGCTATTGGTACTGAATGTGAGCATAGAATTGTAGGCATAAGGCCCGGGGAAAAAATACACGAAGAGATGATTACCAGCTCCGACTCTTTTACTACTTATGATCTTGGAAAATATTATGTGATTCTGCCACAAGAGCCCATCTGGAATCTGGATGATTTTATCAGGCATTTTAACGCCAAAAAGGTGCCTGATGGATTCAAGTACACATCCGGTGACAATGACGAGTGGGAGACCCTCGAAACTCTGCGTAATTTGATAAAGGAACATGTAGACCCAACCTTCACGCCATAACCTATGCAACAGCCTATTCCTTACGGAAAACAACATATAACAGAAAAAGATCTGGAAGCAGTGAATGAGACGCTACTTTCAGATTTTCTGACCCAGGGACCTAAGATTGCTGAATTTGAAAAAGCCTTTGCAGCATATACCGAAGCTAAATTTGCAGTGGCTGTTAGCAATGGTACTGCTGCCTTACACCTTTGTGCAATGGCACTTGAAACACAAGAAAAATGCAATGTAATTACTACGCCCATCACCTTTGCGGCTTCTGCCAATTGCATTCGTTACTGCGGGGGCAATGTTTACTTTGCAGACATCCATCCTGAAGCCTATACACTTGACATTAATAAAGTGGAAGCTTTAATTCAGTCTAAACCAGAAGGATTTTTCAGCGGCATCATCCCCGTTGATTTTGCTGGTTATCCGGTTGACTTACGCGCATTTAGAAAACTGGCTGATGATTATGGTCTCTGGATTATAGAAGATGCCTGCCATGCGCCTGGAGGTTTTTTTGTTAATCCTGACGGACAGAAACAACTTTGCGGAAACGGCCGGTACGCAAATCTCGCCATATTCTCTTTTCACCCGGTAAAACACATTGCGTGCGGAGAAGGCGGTATGATTACCACTAACAATGAAATGCTGTATCAGAAACTCCTCCTGCTGCGCACGCACGGAATCACCAAAGATCCGACCCTTTTGCAGGAAAGCAATCACGGTGGGTGGTACTACGAAATGCAGACTCTTGGCTACAACTATCGCCTTACCGACTTTCAGGCTGCACTTGGACTTTCTCAACTGAATCGGGTCGATGAAGGTCTGGTCAGTCGTAAGGAGATTGCACGTAACTATTATGAAGCATTCAAAGACCAAAATTTTATTAAAGGACAATCTGGTATTGTGGACGGGCATGCTTATCATTTATATGTAATCGAAGTAGAAAAAAGGAAAGAACTATACGATTACCTGCGAAGTAAAAATATTTTCTGTCAGGTGCACTATATTCCTGTACACCAAATGCCTTACTATAAAAAAATGGGCTACAAGTCTGGAGACTTTCCCCTTGCAGAACAGTACTACGCGCGTTGCCTTAGCCTTCCGATGTATCCAACACTTACTGCTGAAGAGCAAGAATACGTCATTAAAAGCGTGTTTGATTTCTACTCGGCATGATGAATCACACTCCAAGTATACCATCCGTAGTTTTAGGTACTGTACAATTTGGCATGTCATACGGTATAAACAATGCAACAGGTCAACCATCGGCTGAAGAAGTATATGCTATTCTGGATGATGCACGGAAACTGGGCATTCAAACACTTGACACGGCCGGGGCTTACGGCTCCGCTCAGGAGTTAATCGGAAATTACCACCGAATGAATAACCAGACGTTTCAGGTAAATTCCAAATTCAAGGGCACAGATGCTTCATCACTCCGTAAGGAACTTGAACAATGCCTGCACACCCTACATATTAATGCAGTTAAGACCTACTTCTTCCATAGCTTCTCTGATTATATCACAACCCCTTCCCTACTGTACCATCTTACCCAGTTACGCGAACAAAAACTGATTGGTAGTATCGGCATCTCTGTTTACTCCAACGAAGAACTCCGACAGGCCATTGCTGAACCTGAAATAGATACCATACAATTACCTTTTAACCTACTCGACAATGTATCAAAGAGAGGGACACTACTTAAAGAAGCAAAAGAAAAAGGAAAGAAAATACAGGTACGTTCGATATTTCTTCAGGGTCTGTTTTTTAAAGATCCACACACACTTCCACCTGTACTTTTTCCGCTGAAATCGTACCTTGAAACACTCCACTATATAGCAAAGGTTCATACTATCGGAATGGAAACAATGTGCCTGCAGTATGTATGTGCACAACAGGAAATTGATGAGTTGATCATAGGTGTAGATACTTCGCAACAGCTTCACAGAAATCTTGAGGCAATTCAGGAAAACTGTCCGGCCTCTCTTCTGCCGCTCATCGATAAAGTCGATGTGCATGAAAATAATCTTTTGTACCCTTACAACTGGAAATAAACATGAACCCGAAAACATACATTATTGCGGAAATTGCACAGGGATTTGAAGGCAATCCCTGGCTATGTAAAAAATACATCGAGTTGGCTAAAAAATCAGGTGCCGATGCGGTAAAGTTCCAAATCTTCAAGGCAGACGAGTTGGCTACTCCGGATTACCAATACTATAATCTCTTCCGCTCCCTTGAGATTGCTCCTGAAGTATGGAATGAATTGATTGATTATGCAAACGAAATTGGGATTGATTTCTTGAGTGATATTTATGGAACAGAGACCCTCGAATGGATCAGTAAAACCAAACTGAAAGGTATTAAGATTCATTCAACGGATATCATGAATTACCCGTTGCTTGAAGCTGTGAGAAACAAACCCTTCCGCATTTTCCTGAGTGTAGGCGGAAGTAAGGAGCAGGAGATTACCCACGCCCTGAGGTTACTACAGGGAACTGATGTAATATTGTTGTCAGGTTTTCAGGCAGAACCAAACCTAATCGAAGATTTGGAGTTGGACAAAATCGAACTTCTCAAAAAATTATTCGGAACTGCGGTAGGTTATGCTGACCACATTGATGCGGCAAGTAAGCTGGCTCTTGTTATCCCCCCCATGGCCGTGCTGAAAGGCGCATCAGTGATTGAGAAACACCTAACCATTGATCGGCAGCACCTTCAACTGGAAGATTATGTATCTGCCTTAAACCCTGAAGAGTTTGCACATATGGTGGAATTAATACGGAACATAGAAGCAATGCCCAACAACGATTGCTATATGCTGAGTGAAAGAGAAACGGCCTATCGCGACAGAACTAAAAGAAGTATTGTGATGAAACACGACAAAAATAAAGGCGAGTTAATTATTGCTACTGATATTCAGCTAATCCGAACCGGGAATAAAGGCGACTTTTTCGATATGAACGAAGTAGTAGGTAAGCCGCTTAAAGTGGATGTAAAAAAAGGGCACATCATCAAATTTTCTGACTTAGCATGAATAAAAAGATTGTAGCTACGCTTGCCTGCCGGAATAACAGCAAACGATTATACGCAAAGCCTCTGCAACTACTAGGAACAGATACAGTATTGGAATATATGATACGAAATCTGAAAAAACATCCGCTTATCAATGCTATTGTTTTGGCGGTAAGCGAAGCAAAAGGAAATGAACTGTTTGAAGATATTGCTGTTAAGCACGGCATCGACTGCATATTCGGTGATGACAACGATGTACTCGGAAGACTGATTAAATCATGCGAAAAAGGCAATGGTGATATCGCATACAGAGTTACCACAGAATCACCCTTCTCTTACCTGGAAGGATTGGACTTGGCTGTTAAAAGTCATATCAGTCAAAATGCTGATTACACGGCTTACGGTCAGTTACCGGATGGCGTTACCTTTGAATTAATTAATCTGCAAGTGCTGAAAGAATCACATGAAAAGGGAGAAAAAAGACACCGGAGTGAGCTATGCACATTATACATTAATGAGCATCCCGAACGTTATAAAATGAACATCCTTTATATTGATAAGAAATGGCAACGGCCTGATTACCGACTTACGATTGATTATCCGGAAGATTTGATACTGTGCCGCAAGATCATCAGCCATTTCGGGGATGAGCAGCCTATCCCTTACGAAAATATGATCGACTTTCTCGACAGCAATCCTCAAATCAGAAATATTGTAGAAAATTTAACAGACAAAAATTATGTCAGGTTCTATCATTAGGACAATTACCAATTTTAGTAAGTCAAACGAATACCGCAGTAAGATCCATGATCTTATCCCGGGTGGTGCTCACACCTATTCAAAAGGAGACGATCAATTCCCTGAGCTTGCTCCGGCAGCTATCCGATACGGTAAAGGGGCTCACGTGTGGGACATCGACAATAATGAATTTCTGGACTGCTCAATGGGTCTTACATCCATCAGTTTGGGACATGCCTACCCAGAGGTGATTGACCGCGTAAAGCAAGAACTGGAATATGGTGTGAACTTCCAGCGCCCTTCGATATTGGAGATGGAAATGGCCGAGCGTTTTCTCTCTCTTGTTCCGCAACACGACATGATTAAGTTTGCTAAAAACGGATCAATCGTAACCACTGCTGCCGTTAAACTGGCAAGAGCATATACCGGACGAAAACTTGTGGCCTTTCCCGGTGACCATCCCTTTTACTCCTACGATGATTGGTTTATCGGAAAAACCGCCTGCAATAAAGGCGTACCAGAAGAAATTGCAAATCTCTCTGTAACCTTCCAATCATGTAACCTGCAATCGCTCAAAGACCTGTTTGCACAATACCCGGGACAGATTGCCTGTGTGATAACCGAACCTGAGCGAAGTCATTGCGGCCACTCGTGTAACTGCGGTTATAATCCGGGAACTTTTCTGCGCGATGCAATTGAACTTGCCCATCAAAACGGAGCACTATTTATCATCGATGAGATGATTACAGGCTTTAAGACCGATTTTCCGGGTTCAATTACTAAATATAACCTAAAACCTGATATGGCTACCTGGGGAAAGGGTATTGCCAATGGGTTCTCATTTTGTGCCCTTACAGGCACCAAAGAAGTGATGGAATTAGGCGGTATCCGCAACAAAGGGGAAGAGAAAGTTTTCCTGATCTCTACCACGCACGGAGGCGAAACACATGCTCTGGCAGCGTGTATGGCTACTATTGATATTTTTGACAAGAAGCCGGTGATTGAGCATAATCATACTATTGGAAACCGTTTCCTCGAATCTTGTAATCGTATCATCAAACAACATGGATTGGAACAATTTGTACAAGTTATCAACTGCAACTGGATGCCGGTCTTCATATTCCGAAATAAAAAGAAAGAAATATGCCCGGGCATGCGCACACTCGCCCTTCAGGAAATGATACGGAGAGGTGTATTGTTTCAGGGGGCTTTTGTACCCTGCTACTCTCATAGCCTGGATGATATTTCCTATTTTGCTGCCGCATTTAACGAGACTTTATCAACTTACTCAAAAGCCATGGACCAAGGCTATGAGCATTACCTCAAGGGTGAACCTGCAAAAGCTGTATTCAGAAAATTATTATAATCCCGAATAACATGACAGAATTAAAAAGATGCAGGAAGTGTCTGCTTCCTGAAACACACGAGACCATCATCTTTGATGAGGATGGAATCTGCAATGTATGTCGTCAGAATGAATTCAAAAAAGAGAGGATAGACTGGGCAAAAAAGAAAGAAGAATTAACCGAACTCATTGAACAATACCGGGGCAAATACGATTACGATTGTATTGTCCCCTTCAGCGGAGGGAAAGACAGTACATGGACATTGTATTACCTGATCAAAGAGTATAAGCTCAAACCACTGGTGGTGAGATTCGATCACGGATTTCTCCGCCCCAACCTGAATGAAAATACTGTTCGGGTACTTAGAAACCTTGGGGCAGACTTTCACACTTTCACACCCAGTTGGAAAATTGTTCAGAAACTCATGCTGCAAAGCTTTCTGGAAAAAGGTGATTTTTGCTGGCATTGCCATACAGGTATTTTCTCCTACCCCATGCATGTAGCCATACGGTATAACGTACCACTTATATTCTGGGGGGAGCCTTCTGCTGAGTATACCTCGTACTATGATTACAACCAACCGGAAGAAGTAGATGAGAAACGATTCAACCGTTACATTAATCTTGGAATATCTGCGCTTGATATGGCCGTAAGAATTGGTGGCAGGATAGACGAACGTGACCTAAAACCTTACATGTACCCCCCCCTAAAAGAGTTAAGAAGAATCGGCTACCGCTCAGTTTGTCTGGGCTCATACATTCCTTGGGATGTACGAAGGCAGTCTGAAACTATTAGCCGCGAATTGGGCTGGAATGGTGACCGGGTAGAAAATGTGCCTGAAGAATACAGTTATGAAAAAATTGAATGTTATATGCAGGGTGTACGCGATTATATCAAGTATCTAAAACGCGGGTATACACGCCCAACACACCTTGCGTCTATCGACATCAGAAATGATGTGAAGACACGAGAACAGGGAATAGGAATGATTGAACAGTATGAAGGTAAGAAACCACAAAGCCTTCAAATCTTCCTTGAACTTGTTGGACTCACGGAAGAGGAATTCTTCGAAATAGCAAAATCTCATACGGTATCTCCATGGAAACTGAATGTATTTGAACAACAGCTTGGAGAGAAGTTACCTGACTTCAGCAAGTGGTCGAGAGAAGGAGCTATGCCCAGAGAAGAAGCGCTTGAACAACTGGATCACTGGAAACATAATCGCCAATAAAACAGATCATGACAATTGGCATTGTTGACTATGGAATGGGTAATCTGCTGTCTGTTTACAGTGCATTCGATTATTTGGGCGCTCAGGTAAAAATATGTACAACTCCTGATGATTTAAATGCCGTTGATAAAATAGTAATACCGGGAGTTGGAGCATTCAAGGACTGTATCTCCAGAATCGACATGAACGGTTTTCACGAGGCTCTTGATGAACATACCCGGCAAAAAGGTAAACCCACTATGGGAATTTGTTTAGGTATGCAGGTAATGGCGCAAAAGAGTTTTGAGGGAGGCGAATTCCATGGACTTGGATGGTTTGATGCTGAGGTAATTCGTCTGCATCCGAAGAATCGGGATTTGCACATTCCAAACATCGGCTGGAATGAAGTTTTATTGAACACGTCTATCCCACTTTTCAAGGGGATGCCTCAAAAAGCAGACCTGTACCTCGTACATTCATTCTATATGAGTTGCCAAAGCAAAACTGACATTGTAGCTGAATATTACTACAACCATGCTGTAACTGCAGCTGTACTTAAAGATAACGTATTTGCAACCCAATTTCATCCTGAGAAAAGCCAGGATCTGGGACTGCGAATAATTGATAACTTTATTACCTGGAATCCCTGATGGCAAGAAAGCGGCTCATACCTAAATTACAACTGATGACCAGCAGCTATCGTACAGACAAGATGGTACTGGTAATTACACGGCAGTTTCATGATGTTACAGAGATTGGTGATGCCGTTTCGCAATCAAAAATCTACCAAGATCAGGGAGCAGATGAACTAATTTTTATTAATATCGACCGTGAAAATAAAAACATCCGTATGCTGGCAGAAATCATTCATAAGGTATCTGAAGAGATTTTTATGCCAATCACTGTAGGAGGCGGTGTATCTGACGAGGAGCATTTCAGGATTCTACTGGCCAACGGAGCAGATAAGATTTCAATGAACACAGCCGCTGTAAGTGATCCTTCTTTCATTAGTCTAGCATCAGCTAAATACGGAGCACAATGTGTTGTCATCAGCATCGACTATAAGTTAAATGCACAAGGCCAATACCGTGTATGCACACGAAACGGAACAGAGGAAACGAACCTTCACCCCGTAGAGTGGGCAATTGAATGCGAGAAAAGAGGTGCCGGAGAATTGCTCCTTTCTTCAATTAGTCATGATGGAATGAGGGATGGACTTGACATCACACTCACAAAGCAAATAGCAGATGCAGTGGGTATACCTGTTATTACATCAGGAGGTTGTGGTCTTGCACAGCATTTTGCTGAAGGATACCTGTATGGACATGCCCATGCGGTTGCAGCCGGAACTTTCTTCGCCCACCGCGATCAGAATTTTATGCAAACACGTTCCCAAATTAAAAATGCCGGAGTAGATATCCGGGTGTATACATGAGGGTTTGGTTCAGACCTGATACCAGCTTGTACACTGGTTGGGGGCATGTGATGCGCTGCATTGCCATGGCAGATATGCTGCGTAACAGCTTTGAATGTAAATTTCTAATTGATAATAACGACACCGCTTTGCAGGTAAAAGAACATCTGGAAAAGATAAGCTACACGGTACACTGCATTAACGAGTCAGAAACTCCTGTAACGTCCGTTACTGATCAAAACTGTATTCTAGTGTTGGATGGGTACCATTTCGACACAGATTACCAGAATAGGTTAAAAAATAGAGGGGTCAAACTGGTGTACATCGATGATATTCCGCTATATCCTTACACTGCTGACCTGATTATTAATCATGCTCCGGGCATCTCAAAGGAATTATATCAGGCAGCAGCTTATACCAGGTTTCTTTTGGGGTCTGACTATGCGCTGCTGCGTGAGCCGTTTCTTCAGGCTGTAAGGACAAACAGAAAATTCAGCCAGATGAACACGGCCATTGTTAATATGGGAGGTGCAGACGAACATAATATCACGTACAAAGCAGCCAGGGCAATACTTCAATCTGGCGTGTGCAGCCAGGTGCTGATTATTATCGGAGCCTCCTTTCCGCATCAGGTTAAATTGGCAGAACTGGAAGCCACATATCCGGGTCGGGTACATATATTTCGAAATCTGGATGCTACAGCTCTTGCCGGATTGATGCAGCAGGCTCAATTAGCTATATGTCCCGCCAGCACGATTTCTCTTGAACTTTGCGCTATTGGAACCGGCATCTTATGTGGATATACCGCATCTAACCAACTGAATATCTATAAAGGTCTTTGTGAATCAGCATGTATTCTTCCGCTTGGCAATCTACTGAGTCTGACACATGAGCGTCTAATGGAACAATTATACATGATAAATACCGATCAACTTAACCAAATGGTGGTAAACCAACGCTCATTGATTGACGGACAGTCGACCCGGAGAATTCGTGAGGCCATTAAAGGATTAACCGCATGAAAGTAACCCTATTGATAAGCGGAAAACTCGGACTGGAATGCCTCAATTCTATTCCTGCTGAATATAAACTCGTATCCGTTTTCACGGATAAAGGGTCTGAAGCCATTATTAAAAGAGTGCAGGAAATGGGAGTTCCCCTTTTTACAGGAAACCCCAGGGATGGACGAGCAACCTCATTTATAAATTCTCAAGAAAAACCCGATATACTTTTTTCTGTTAATTACCTTTTCCTGATAGAAAAAGACCTGATTCAATGGCCACTAACAGCTGCTCTAAACATTCATGGTTCCCTGCTGCCCCGTTATCGGGGTAGAACTCCCCATGTTTGGGCGATTATTAACAACGAGTCAGAAACAGGAGCAACTGTTCATTTGGTTGACGAACAATGCGATACTGGAGCAATTATTCTGCAAAAGAAATTCTCCATCTTACCTGAAATGACGGGTGCTGAAGTGCTGAATAAATTCATCGGTCTTTACCCTGAAATGATTCGGGAAGCACTTCAGATGGCAGCCTCCGGTAAAATGAACCCAACACCTCAGAAGCATGAGCTAGCCACCTATTTTGGCAAGCGTACACCTGATGATGGGGCCATCAATTGGAACTGGCAAAAGGAACGAATCAAAAACTGGGTTAGAGCACAGGCTCACCCCTACCCCGGTGCCTTTACCTGGTACAAGGGCAATAAACTTATTATTCATCGCATCTCATATAGTGACTTAGGATTTGATGACAACGATATAAACGGAATGCTGCTGGATTCAAACCGGCAACATCCGGTAATCAAAACTCCGAATGGTGCGGTAAAACTTGAAGAATTTGAAATAATGGAGAATACCTTATTTGAAAAAGGAGCTATATGTACATACCAGATATCCGGATAGGCTCTAAAATTATCGGGCTCCGGCACAAGCCATTCATCATCGCAGAGATGAGTGGAAATCATAACCAATCCATTGAACTGGCAAAAGAAATTATTGATGCGGCTGCAGCCACAGGTGCAGATGCAATCAAATTGCAAACCTATACACCAGATACGCTCACCATTCATCATGACAAGGGGCTGTTTTACATCAACGATGAAAACTCGCTATGGAAAGGACAAACTCTGTATGACCTTTACAAAGTTGCTTATACTCCCTGGGAATGGCATGCTGAACTGTTTGATTATGCCCGTAAAAGGGGGATTATTCCATTCTCCTCTCCTTTTGACGAAACAGCTGTTGACTTTCTGGAAGAGTTGGAATGTCCGGCCTATAAAATTGCATCGTTTGAAAACAATCACCTGCCCCTGTTACACAAAGTAGCACAGACCGGTAAGCCAGTGATTGTTTCGACCGGACTATCCACGGCAGGCGGAATTGCAGAGACCGTAAGTACGCTCCGCGAAGCCGGATGTAAGGAGCTTATTCTGCTGAAATGCACCAGCTCTTATCCTGCCACGCCTGAAAACACCAACCTGCTTACCATTCCGCACATGCGGGATTTTTTTCAGTGCCACGTAGGACTATCTGATCACACCATGGGCATAGGGGTACCTCTGGCATCTATAGCGCTGGGAGCATGCGTAATCGAAAAGCATTTTACCCTCAGACGATCTGATGGCGGTGTTGATTCAACTTTCTCCCTCGAACCGGAGGAACTTCAATCTCTTGTTATTGAAAGTGAACGTGGCTTTCAGGCAATGGGACATATTTCATACGAAGTGCTACCCCAGGAGAAAAACAGCCTACGGTTCAAAAGATCAGTATATGTAGTAAAAGATATCAAAACCGGTGAGCGTTTTACCGATGAAAACCTCCGCATCATTCGCCCGGGTGACGGCCTGCATCCAAGATACTTACAGGAGTTAATCGGTAGAACAGCTGTGAAAGATATTGCCAAAGGAACTCCCGCTTCGTGGGATTTAATAAACTAAATATGGATACAAAGAACAACGGATCTGAAATTTACCTGACTATTCTGTCAGAAGCCAACTATTCCCCGAATTATGCCGGCTGGATGAATGATTATGAAATAACCAGGTTTCTGGAAAGCCGGTGGAAATACCAAACGGATGCAAGTGTACGAGACTATATCCGGTATATGAACGAAAGTACTACCAATTTCCTGTTCGGCATCTTTCTTCAGGATACAAATCAGCACATTGGCAATATCAAGATCGGAGGTATTGACTGGATTCACCGCTATGGGGATGTGGGATTACTCATTGGTGAACGTTCACACTGGGGTAAAGGGTATGCAAGCCTGGCTATTTTACAGGTCACCCAGATTGCTTTCAGGCACCTCAACCTGAATAAACTGTGGGCTGGTATTTACAAAGGCAACGAAGGCTCCTACAAAGCTTTTATTAAGGCAGGTTGGAGAGATGTAGGTCTTCTAAAAAACCACCGTTATTCCAATGGTCAATATATCGATGAATACCTTGTTGAGATTATCAAATAACCAGACTATGAAACTAAACAAACCGGATAAACTGTTTTTCTTCACAGGGGCTGCAGGCTGGATACCGGAAGCTATCGGTTATGCCCGTGAAAAAGACATTCCCTGCTACGTATTTGCCGTTACCCGCCACCTGAATGAAACATACGGTGACTGTACATTCCGGGAAGAACTGGAAAAAAAGGGCATTCTGTATTACCATTGTGATGATATTAATACTTCAGAGGAGTTCAGAAGCCTGGTTACACCAAACAGTATTGGTATTGGGTTGGGAGAAGCCTATACATTCACCACCGAAACCCTCGAATTGATTGGTAGGAGAATTTTCGACTTCATGACTATACGCATGCCCAGGTATCGGGGCGGTGCTCACTTCACCTGGCAGATTCTGCAGCAAAACCGCATAGGAGCATGGTACATACAACTGGTGAACGAAGCCATGATACCGGGTACGTATGATCAGGCTGAAATTATTAAAACTCATGAATATATTATCCCCCAATGGGCACGTACACCTGCTGACTATTTCAGCGTAGCAGATGCAGAAGGTCTGAAGCTTTTTAAAAACTTCACTGATGAAATGGTTTCAGGTAAAGATTTTCAGCTCACCTGGTTGCAGGAAAATTTCTCACTTTACCTGCCACGTTTATATACACTGCGGCACGGACTCATAAACTGGAACTGGACCGGTGACGAGATTGAAAGGTTTATCTGTGCCTTCGATGATCCTTACCAGGGTGCAAGTACATTTTGCAATGGTAAGCGTGTGTCTCTGAAAAAGGTTCAGCTCGAAAAAGGTGAAGGTTCATTTCATCCGTTTATGAACGGATTAATTTACCGCATTTTCAACAAAAAAGTTTTTGTTGCAGTAGCCAGCGGTACACTTATTATCGAAAATATATCGGACGAAACAGGCACTTCGTGCATTGATTCTCTGCATACCGGAGACCGGTTATATACTCCGCAAAGCATGATTGATGATGCCATGCTGTTTAATGCTGAATTTGACTCAAAAGGAATAAAAAACCACGCATGAAACCTGATAAAAAAACAAGTACAGCCAGAATGATGCACTTCATCAGGGAAGTATATCCTCTTCAGCGGATGATTAATTCCGAAGGTCTGGATCGTGCATTTGAAATTGTAAAAAAAGAAATACCTGATACAGTTATCCATGAATACCCTGCCGGCATGGAATGTGGGGACTGGATAGTGCCCAAAGGTTGGAAAGTAAGGGATGCCTACATGGAGAACCGCCATGGTGTGCGTATTGCTGATTTTAATGATCACCCACTGTTTGTAGCTGCTTACAGCGAACCGGTATCCGGATGGTTCACCAAATTGGAAATTTTATCACATGTGCGCTGCCATCCAACCAAGCCCGGGGCATATTTTCTGGAGCACAGAAATGCCTATAACTACAAACTGGTGAACTGGGGGATTACCCTTCCTAAAAATACTTGGAATAATCTTCCAGATGAAGATTATTATATTCATATTGATGTAGAATGGAGTGAACGGAGCATGAAAGTTGCTGAAGTATTCATACCAGGCCAATCAGAAGATGTAATTTCCATCAGCGCTCACATTGATGAAATATGTAACGATAACCTGAGCGGTTGTGCTGCCGGCATAGAAATGATTAGGTATATACAGAATCTTGCCCGAAAAAAATATTCATATCAACTACTGCTGGTGCCCGAAACCATTGGTACATTTTTTTATGTATATAACAACCTGGATCGAGTGCGTAAAACCATTGGGATGTACAACCTGGAAACCGTAGGATCCGGAGAAAGCTGGGTGCTTAAAAAAGCTTTAACTCCAAACAGCCGTATCGAAGCGGCATTGACATGTGCGTTGCAAAACACGGGTCTGCCCTATCGCCCTATTGATTTCTTTGACGGTTATGGAAATGATGAACGGGTATATGAATGGCCCACCCTAAAAATACCCGGAGTGGCTCTGCAGCGGTTTCCTTTCCACGAATACCACTCCAGCGATGATACACCGGATAATATTGACGAAAATCATCTGTTTGATGCGGTACGTATTTCTTGTGAATTGATTGATGTTATGGAGCATGATTACGTTCCTGAATACACATCTGTTATCCCACCCTGGCTTACGCGTCATGACCTATACTACGACAGTAAAGACAACGTAGAAAATTTTCATAAATTTAACAACCTGCTGCTTTTTCACATTGACGGACATAAGCCCCTCAGCGAGCTATGCCGTATAGCGAGAATAGCCTTTTGTGAAGCATATGAGTATCTGGAGAGGTTTGCGGAAAAAGGATTTATTATAAAAAAGTGAAGCGGCCATATAATATAGATTCTGACATACTTCTTGAACTTGAACTAAACCTTAATCAGATACAATACAGGGATGTTCCAACCGGATCACTTTTGAGCCAATTTTTGATTATTGAACTGCAATACGGGTACTCTGATTATACTTTTCGTGGATTATTGAAAGATTTATTCTTTCGCGCGTACATATACGTGCTTGGCTCCAGATGGTCAAGGAAGAAAAAAAGTGTATTTCCTGATAATTTTAAAAATAAAATTCTTTTTACGGTAATAGAAGAACGTCCTAATCTGCTTGGTATGATTAAACCAATTACAGATACATTCAGCACAAACGAGTTTTACGTTTTTTCCTATTCGGATCACTTAAATAATCTATTTTGGGGAAGACTTATTGCATGGAATCAAATACCTCCAATAAACCATAAAATTTGGAGAAAAAACATTAAACTACTGAAAAAAGACTGGATTAAAAAAATTGATAAATGGCGCGAAAAACATGGAATTAGCTTAGCCGTTAAAACTAAAATTATTAACAACCTTTTTTCACAAACAATATACCTTGAATCACTTATCAATTTTTTATCTATTGCAAAACCCAAACTCATAGTAACTGAATCAGACCGATATTTCTTTTGTTCGGCATTAATTAGTGCCGGGAATAAGCTAAATATACCTACTGTTACACTATTACACGGAGTAATTAGTGATAATATTGGATATACCCCGTTAATTGCAGATAAAATTTTAGTATGGGGGGAACAGCAGGCAAAAAAATTGAAAAAATTAGGTGTTTTGGAAGAGCAAATAAGTATATGTGGTGCACCTCATTTAACAAGAGAAAGAATCTTAAATAAAGAAGATATACTGTCGAAACTTGATCTGAGAAAATCAAAGCCTGTGGTTCTTTTAGGTTCATGTAATATTGATGAGCATGATATGCACAAGCTTGTAACATTATTTTGTGAGGGATTGAACTCATGTGAAAACTACACCCCGGTAATTAAGTTACATCGTTCAGAATCAAAAGAATTATATGCGAGCGAAATCAAAAAATATCATAATGTTAGATTTTTTTCTCATGATGAAATAACCCTCGAAGAATCCTTATCAATTGCTGATTATGTTTGTGCATACAATAGTGCTTATACAATCGATGCTTTGGTGAAGGGTATTCCATTAATCATCATTGATATTCAATCAGCAGAACCAGGTATTGCAGATGAACTGATTAACGATGCAAAATGCATGACAACCAGTTGTGCTAAACAAATACCAGAACTGATTGAAAAATTTCAGAGCAATACACATTTTGCAAGTGTAATAATGAACAATCAGGAAACATATGTGCGTGAGTTTTGCCAATATTTTGGAAAAGAATCGGCAAATGTTATTCAAGATTACTTATATACATGTATAAACTCCACTTTACAAACTTGATAATAAGGTTTTAAAAATATGAATATGAAAAAAATCATTTACAGACTGTTTGACAGTATTCCATTCCTACAGAAATTAAGTATTTCATACCTATTATACAAAAAGATAATACCAGTGCATCTGTTTGATAAAGAAAGGAGCGAATTATTGAACACTATATTTAAAGTCGCTGACGAAACAGCTTTAATGCTAAAACCCTATGAGTCATACTCAATTTGTATGGCCGTGAAAAGCGTAATAAAACTAAATGGTGCTATCGCGGAAGTGGGTGTTTATAAAGGCGGCTCCGCTAAACTTATCTGCGAATTTAAAGGTGAAAAAACTTTACATCTTTTTGATACGTTTGATGGATTACCTGAATTAAATCAGTACGATACATCAAACGAATTTCATAAAGGACAATTCAGTAATACATCTCTAGAAAATATTCAGAATTTGTTGCGTAAATATCCAAATGTTTTTATTCATAAAGGCTATTTCCCTAATACAGCAGAAATTATTAAAAAACAAGAATTTTCATTTGTGCATCTTGATGTTGATCTTCATAAAACTACAAAAGATGCTCTTGATTTTTTCTATCCAAGGTTGCAAAAAGGGGGAATCATTATTTCGCATGATTATGTAAATGCAGATGGGGTGAGGAAAGCGTTTGATGACTTTTTCTCATCAAAGTCTGAACCAATTATAGTAATCTCTGATTCTCAATGCATGATCATAAAATGTTAGCCCACATATTAATATATTTAAAAAAGTTAGTTAATATAATAATGGTATTGCCAGCAATTTCTGGATCTTAGGTGCAGCTAGATATAATATAATACTCTAGTAAATAGGGATACTCTTCAATATGCTAGTTCAGGAGGTATTCCATAAAAAAAATAAAACAATATAACCCTTTTTGCAAATGAGTGGAAAAATTATACATAATAAAAAATACTGTCGCTATTGTAAATCAAACAGTTTGATTTTTTTTTCTTCTACTGAAGATTTCCATTATAATAACCAAGGAGAATGGAATACATACAGGTGTAACCTATGTTATCATATATATCAAATACCTGTTCCCGATGAACTAGTTTTATCGTCCTACTACCCTAAAAGCTATTATTCATTTCAATTAGATAGAACAGAATACAAAAGTTCTTTAATGAAATCACCTGTACTACATGCTAGAAAGCATTTTCTAAAAAGGAAACGTAATTATTCACACCTTCCTGTTTCAGGTAATTTTTTTCTCTCAGTTTTGTATGAATACCTATTCTCAAAAAAACTTTTTTATAATGACCCGGAGTTTATACCAGAAGGGAAAATTTTAGATTACGGTACGGGAGCGGGTGATGCTGTAGACTTTTTTCAATACCTTGGGTGGAAATCAGAAGGCATAGAAATTAGTGAACAGGCTGTTGCAAATGCATTTAAACACAATTTAAATGTCAGATGCGGCTCTTCGGAACAACTTAACGGCTATGAAGATTACTACGATATCATATATTCTTGCCATGCAATTGAGCATATCGCTGAAGTAGATGAATTGTTTAAAAAAATATTCATCTCATTGAAGCCAAATGGGGAATTCGTTTTTGAAGTTCCTAACGGATATGCTTCGAATATAGATACGTATAAAGATTTTTTCTACTACTTCGGTATGCCTGTTCATATCAATTTATTTACACCAGAATCAATAAGAAAAGCCTTAGCAGAACAAGGATTTATTAATATTCAAACTGAAACATATAGTGCTTGGAAATTTCAAATTTCTTCATTTTATACACGATTATTCTATAGAAAAAAATCCAAGAAAAGAAATTTAAATTCTCACACTAAAATACAGCACATCATCGGATATCTGCTAACCTTTATTCCATACCTTAAGTCATTAAAGAAAAATAGAGGGGATATTTTGATTGTAATAGCACAAAAACCAATAAAGTAGATTTATGAATATACTCGTTACCGGAGGAGCTGGTTTTATAGGCTCTTACGTATGCAAAGGCTTGCAAAACAAAGGCCATCATGTTATTGTACTTGATAACCTTGACCCACAGATTCATGGAGAGGACGCGAAGTGGCCACACTATATGCCGTCTGGAACAGAAAACCATGTAGGTGATGTTCGAGATCGTCTTTTAGTTAGAAAACTTCTCAAAAAATCAGATGCAGTGATTCACTTGGCGGCAGCAGTAGGTGTAGGACAATCCATGTACAAAATTGAACACTATTGCTCAGTTAGTGTAATGGGCACAGCAATACTGCTTGAAGAGATAATACCTGTTAAGAATCAAATCAAAAAGATTGTTGTTGCATCATCCATGTCGATATACGGAGAAGGCTGCTACAAAAACTCTTCTGGAGATCTAATCTTTCCTAAAACACGCTCATTTGCCCAATTAGAAAAGGGAGATTGGGAATTGAAAGATGAAAACGGAAATATATTAATTCCTGTACCAACTCATGAAGAAAAACCCTTAAAACCTGAGTCTATCTATGCCATCAATAAAAGAGATCAGGAAGAAATGGTACTGTCTTTTGGAAAAGCGTATAATATCCCCGCAGTTGCATTTCGTATGTTTAACGTTTATGGAGCATATCAGGCTCTAAACAATCCGTATACCGGTGTGGCAGCCATTTTTAGTAACAAACTGCTTAATGAGGAACATCCGTTGATATTCGAAGATGGGAATCAAAGAAGAGATTTTGTTCACGTGGAAGATATTGCCAATGCTTATGTGCTTGCTATTGAAAAAAGTGGAGGTGACGGATTAGCTATGAATCTTGGAAGCGGAAAAAGTATATCTGTTGTAGAAATTGCAAAATCACTTTCTGTAATTCTGGGCAAAAAGATTGAACCCCAAATTACGAATAAATTCCGCGATGGAGATATTAGAAACTGTTTTGCAGATATTACACTAGTAGGAGAAAGATTGGGTTGGAAACCTATTTGGAACTTTAACGAAGGTGTTAAAACAATGACAGATTGGTTAATCTCTGAAAAAAATAATACGAAAAAAGTCGACTCAGTGGAAGAATTAAAGAAAATGGGCTTAGTGAAGTAATGAATATTCCCAAAAAACAAAAACTGGTTATTTCATGCATAACCCTACCACCATTAGTCATAGGGAGCACAATCCTAATGACAAATCTTTTTAATTCCTATAAAGGGCCTATTGAGGCAATTGCCGGGTGGGAATATGGTGCAAAATCAGATAAAAACTTTCGTCCTCCATGCAAAACACATTATCTGAAACTACCACCATTTATTCAGCGTATTGCAGAACGATTTCCTTTTATTTACTTTTTCATGATTCAAAAGTTTGTAAAAAAGAAACTTTCAGCAATAAAACCTGATGCCGTTTTTGCAGCATGTACACCGGATGGACTTTTTTTTACAGCAACATTCATTGCCTGTAAGCAGTTAAATATACCTTTTTGGGGACATATGCATGACTTATGGCTGGAAAACACCTCACCTGATTCGTTTCACTATAAGCTTGCTCAAAAATGGGAAAATAAAATTTCCCAAGAAGCAGAAAAAATATTTTGTATGACAAGTACTCAATTGGATTATTACAAAAAAAAATATAACAGGTCATACGAAATAATCCCTCACTGCGTCGCAGGCTCAATGCTTCCGGCTGCCAGAGCTATGCCAAAAACAACTAATCCAGAAGAAAGTAAAACCATTCTATATACTGGAAATATTAGCAGAACAATGAATCTTGATGCATTACATAGATTTATCAAATGCATAGATCATCTTCCTTCTAATTATAAGATAAAGATGCTTACAAGTCTAAACAAAAAACAGTGTCAAGATCTTGGTATATTTCATAAACGAATACAATATGACTGGGTAAGTGTTGAAGAGTCGAGATGTGCTTTAAAGGAAGCTGATGTACTTTTCCTGCCCTTATCATTCGAGAATTGTTCCGAACTTGAGGTTAAAACAGTATTCGCTACTAAAACATTGGATTATCTGTTATCTGGAACACCTATCCTTGTTTTTAGTCCCAAAGATTCTTATCATTCCATAAGTGCCAGAGAAAGTCAATGGGGAGATGTTGTTGATGTCTGTAATGAGGAGATATTGGCGACCCGCTTAATAAATCTGGCAAGTGACATCAACCTAAGAGCAAAAATAGTTACAAATGCTTACCAAGAAGCTGAAAGAAGAAATCCTCAATACTATGCTGACAGACTTTATAAATTAATTTGATGAAGACGTCACATCAGCTATTTTACATTCTTTGTGTGATTGGAATTACCGCAAGTGACTACTTTGTAGCTGAAATACTAAGAATTCCTTCCCAGTTATATCTGATGATTCCTTTCTATATTCTATTAGTAAAAAATTATCAGCCACCGGAAGACCAGTTCTTCAAAAAATTCTCATTTTTATACGCTCTAATTATTCTGATTGAGGTAATCATATCACTGATAAATTCAATGGAGATAAAACAAAGTTTTAGAGATTATGAGTACCTCTATACCGGGCAGTATTCATCAAGTCCTTTTACATACTTGTTGGTACTCTCAGTTCCGTTTCTTCTCAATTACAAAAATATTAATGTCCGATATACCTTTGACTATTTATTAAAGGTATTAATGATTGTATGCTTTGTATTATCCTTAGGATACTTTGGCGGAAGTTCAGGAAATATTGATGAAGAAAGGTATACTATTATTAATCAAAATTCAAATGCCCTAGCAAATACAATGCTTGTAGGTTTAAATATAGCACTATTTTACCTACTAAAAAATATACAAAAACCCACTAAAATTATCTGGTTTCTAATAATTTCCTTGTCTTTATCAGTAAACATAATGGCAACTGTTTCAAGAACAGGAATATCTGCCCTAATAATCATTATTATAATGTATATTTTAACAGAAGTTAGGAATAAGTTCTTGGGTCTTACAATTCTATTACCCGCCATTCTCATATTTTCAATCAACTTTATAGATATATCTGAGTTTAGATATGCTAAAGCATTTATTGAAAGAACAAAAGAAATAAAAGATGATCCGAGAAATGAGTTAACAAAGGCCGGCTGGAAAATTGTTCTGGAAAATCCATTTGGTGGATTGGGGTATGATAAAATAAATAGTGAAGAATGGAGAATAGCAAATAGTTTATATTCAGAATCAGGAACGGAAGATGGTACAAATACGTACGGCATTTCAGTACATAATGGATTTATTGATTTGGGTATGATTGGTGGCTTCCCTTTGATCGTATTATTTTTGAGCTTATTTATTTATATAATTAGTAAAGCCCTAACTGTTCCAAACCTAGATCCAATTACAAGGATTTTTATTATAAACAATATTGTAATCATTCTGCTTTTTACATTCACAGGTCAAGGTAATTATCAAAAAATAACGTGGTGGCAAATAGCAATATGTTTTATGATTTTTGACATGAAACGTTTACCAGTTGTAGGCTATGTAAAGAATAGATTTCAGAGCTCAAATAGTAACCAGAGGAAGCAACTTTATCGAAATTAATAAATACTTAAATATTGGTGGAAAGCAAAAGAGCTGATAACAATGAATAAAAAATTTAATATCCTCATAACCGGAAACGCGGGTTTCATTGGTATGCACTTATTCAACCGTCTAAGGTTAAAACATCAGCTTACAGGTATTGATAACCTCAATGACTACTATGATGTGACCCTTAAGATTGATAGGCTTAGATTTACAGGATTTAATACTGATGGCTCAGTAGAAGAGATAATGAGTAAAGAAGGACATCTGTTTTATCATGGCGATTTAGCAAATAAGATAAAGCTAGCAGAAATTTTCAGTAAACATAAGTTTGATATAGTTATTCACTTAGCCGCACAGGCAGGAGTAAGATACTCAATAACCAACCCTGATGTTTACATCAAAAGCAATATAAACGGATTCTTTAATGTGCTCGAACTAAGCAGGCAGCATAAAATAAAACATTTCATCTATGCATCCAGTTCTTCGGTATATGGCCTGAATGAAAAGCTGCCTTTTTCTGTTAATGACCCAACTGACCACCCTGTCTCCCTATATGGTGCTACTAAGAGGTCGAATGAATTGATGGCACATACTTACAGTCATCTGTTTAATTTACCTGTGTCAGGATTACGTTTCTTTACTGTTTACGGGCCTTTCGGCAGACCGGATATGGCAATCTTCAAGTTTACTAAAAATATTCTGTCTGGCATACCGATCGATGTCTTCAACAATGGAGAAATGAAGAGGGATTTTACATATGTAGATGATGTATGTGAAAGCATTGAGCGCTTGATTTCCTTACCCCCTGTTCCAAAAGAAATACAAGACATAAATCTGCCTCCAGGTGAAAGTAGTGCGCCTTTCCGTATATTTAATATTGGCAACCAAAAGCCGATGAACCTACTTGATTTTATTCATGCTATTGAAAAGAGTACGGGCAAAAAAGCGATAATCAATTACAAGCCCCTGCAGCCCGGTGATGTTTTGAATACCTTTGCAGATGTTAGTGCCTTGAGCGCATACATCGGTTTCTACCCTGAAACGGATATCGAGAAAGGAATCGACAACTTCATCAAGTGGTACAGGTCTTATTACCTTGAAAACTAAAACAGATTTCATTTACTTAGTAGGCGATTTGGGCTATGGCGGACAAGAGAGACAACTGTTCTATCTGGTATCTGCCCTTAGGGAGAAAGGTTATTATCCGGCTGTTGTACCCTGGAATTATCAACCCACAGACCCATATTTCCATTTACTTACCGAAAAGAAGGTAGATATTATCAGGCTTTCCCAAAAAAGCACACTCAACAGAATTCTTGAACTCCGAAGATTCATCAGGCATACAGGCGCGCGCGTGATACATTCTTTTTCCTTTCATCTTAATCCCGTAGCTGCACTTGCCGCACTTGGTAACACATGCCATGCTATAGGTGGGATTAGAAACAGACTGAATCTGTATCAAAAGGATATGTCATATATACACTTTCTGGCATGTTGCTTTCTGCCACGTATACAAATTTCGAACAACTATGATTACGCCAATGGCTCTACATTAAAAGGTATTCATCATAAGCTGGTGAAGACATTTGTGATTACCAATGCACTTGATATAAAGAATTTCACTGCATCGATACCCGTTGAAGACAACCTATTCCGGACTATATCGGTAGGCAGATTATTCAGGGAAAAACGAATTGATGTGGTAATTGATGTGGTAGCCACATTAAAAAAATCCGGGATCCCCATCAGACATGAACATGCGGGAGAAGGAGTACTGAAAGACTCTCTTCAGGAAAAAATCAGAAGCCTCAATATTGAAAATGAATTTATTTTAGTAGGCAATAAATCCGATATCAATACTTTTATGCAACCTGCAGACCTTTTCATTCACAGCTCAGAATATGAAGGATACCCCAATGTTATTATGGAAGCCATGGCCTGCGGAAAACCTGTTGTATCTTCTGATTGTGGAGACACTAAATACCTTATTGAGAATGGAGTTAACGGATATGTGGTATCGGTCAACTCATCTGAAGCACTGTCAGAGTACATTAGTAAACTATATCATGACCGAAGCCTGATACAGCGCATAGCAGTTCAAAATAGAAACGATGCCAACGTACGGTTTAGCATAGATGCATATATTCAAAAAACACTAAATACTTATACGAAACTAACATAGTTATGTGTGGAATAGCAGGATGGATTGGTCCTATAGACGAGAAAGATAAAATTACTGAAAAAGTAAAAAAAGCAATGCTGCACCGGGGACCTGATGCACAAGAGCATATGCACTGGGATGAGATCACCCTTATTCACAATCGCCTGAAGATAATTGATCTTACTGAGCGGGGAACTCAACCCATGAGTAATGAGGACGGAACGATATGGATCATTTTCAACGGTGAAATATACAATCACCGTTCTCTAAGGAAAGAGTTAGAGAAAAAAGGACATATGTTCCATAGTGAGACCGATACGGAAGCAATCATACACCTTTACGAGGAAAAAGGGAATGATTTCGTAAAAGAACTGCATGGTATGTTCGCTTTTTGCATCTTCGACAGCAAAAAAAAACTTGTACTACTTGCCCGAGACCGATACGGAATCAAGCCATTGTTTATGTATCAGAATAAAGGATGTATTGCTTTTGCGAGTGAGCTAAACACGCTGAAAGCCATTCCTGATATTGACCTTTCAGTAAACCTTCAGGCAATATACGACTATACTTCACTATTCTATATCCCAGCACCCCTTACTTTCTTCGAACACATAAGCGCACTGGTACCTGGAGAGATGAAAGTCATAAATACCCGCTCTCGTAATGTTGAATCCGTTTTGTGGCATCAGCACGAAATCAAGCCAGAGTTTTCACTCACCGAAGATTACGTAATCAAAGAGACAAGCCGCTTGCTAAAAAATGCTGTAGAGTCTGAGTTGGAGTCTGACGTAAAGTTAGGGGCATTACTTAGTGGTGGAATAGACTCCTCATTGGTTTCGTGTTATGCACAAAAAAAAATGAGTAATAAACTCAACACATTTAATGTAAAATTCTCTGATGCGGCATATGATGAAAGCTGGGCTGCGCTACTGGTGGCTGAACAGATTGGATCCAATCATACTACACTGCAGATGCCTGAAGGCTCTGGCAACTGGGAGCATCTTACTTCCTTGCTACTGCATGCAGGCCAACCGTATGCTGACACATCTTACTTTGCCATGCATGGTGTTTCAGCTTTGATGAGAAAACACCTGACAGTAGCCTTGTCTGGAGACGGTGGAGACGAAGGCTTCGGGGGCTACACATTCTATAACGAAATAGAACAGATCCATTGGTTCAACCAACTGCCTAAATTTATAACGTGCATCGGTGTGAGGATTTTGGGATGGCTCAGTGAACTACATCCGCAGTTGAAAAGAAAACACCGGGCTATTGGCCACTTCTATAAAGCAAGTGACACAAAAGTGATGGAGAATATCTTCTGCTGGATGCGCGAAGCAGAACACAATGCGTTATGGAACAACCGCAATGATTTGCTAAAGGTAAGGCGCTATTTTGAGCGTGATGAAGCCCTTCTGGCCCCTCTAAAACTAAATGGCTTGGAGAAGTTGTCAGCTTTGTGTACTTCCCTTAACATCAGTTTGGTGTTGCCTAATGACTTCTTATTTAAGGTAGATACTGCCAGTATGAGGGAAAGTCTTGAGATAAGGGTACCCATGCTCAATGAGGAACTTTTTACTTTCGGTCTCAAGTTACCTCATGCGCTTAAAACAAAAAGAGGAGAGTTGAAATACATTCTACGCAAGATTGCCAAATCCGTATTACCAGAAAAAGTGGCAAATAAGCCAAAATGGGGCTTCGGCATTCCCATTGACAAATGGGTAGATGAAGATTTCAAAGAAAAAGCCTATAGGTATCTGAACCGGGAGGATAATCCTGTACAGGCTTACCTGAACAAGCAGGTATACGGCCAATGGGTGGAAGCATTCTGTAAAAACAAAACGATTGAAGGTATATCCAGAGAAGGTTTGTATCAGCGGTTGATTATGCTGTTGTCCTTGAGTCTTCACTTGGAAAAAACTTATCAAGATTAATGAATGTAATGATGATTCAGGTTGGCGACCCGTTAACCGATATTTCCGGAATACCTGAGAACAAGCGTCTAAAACGAGTCCATTTCAATACAGGCGAAGAAAAATGGTTTCTGAGAAAAGATATCATCAATGCCGATAGCCAGATGCAATCACTGATAGAAGCCGGAGTAAATATTATCTATGGCTATCTGGGTGAACGAAAATCCATAACTGCAATGTGGGCTGCTGGCAGGCGTATCCGTCAACTCATCAGGGAGCATCAAATTGACATAGTGCATGTGCTATGGGGGACTACCACTTCCCTGTTCACCGTTTTATTCTCTAACAAACCCGTGGTAATCTCTTTCAGTGGCAGCGACCTGATTGGCCTTGTAAAAGCAGACGGCAGCCTCACGAAATCTGCTTATCTCTCTGTTCCATTGTCTAAGATTTCAGCCTTCTTTGCAGCTCATATCATCACTAAATCGGAAGATATGAAACAACGACTGCCTGCATTCATGCACGGAAAAACAACAGTAATACCGAATGGTGTAGACCTGCGTGGTTTCTACCCAATGACTCGTGAAAAATCATTGGAACATACCGGTTGGAACCCTGCCAGACGCCACGTAATCTTCTTTAATGGAAGCGGTGACTTTGTAAAAGATCAAACATTGGCTGAAAATGTATTTTCACTGGTAAAACAACAACTGCCAGAGACGGAATTCCACATACTCCGAAATATTGCCCATACCGATCTGCTGTATTATTACAATGCTGCTGATCTGATGCTGCTTACCTCCTACCACGAAGGGTCAAATAACTCCGTCAAGGAAGCTATTGCATGCAATACACCAATTGTTTCTACTGATTGCGGAGACACAGGCGAGCGACTGAGTGGATGTTCAAATTGTTTTGTGGTTCCTAGCAGATCTTCAGCAGAACTTGCTCAAAAAGCAATATGCGTACTGCAATCTGGCGGTCGGAGCAATGCCAGGGAAAAAGCAGATGAAGTAAGCCTGACCACCATAGCTAATAAAATAATTGATATTTATAATCAAGTGATCTCACGATGAATAATAGCAACCAAATGTGTGCCCGGTGTGTAATGGACGCCACAGATAAAGAAATTGAGTTTGATGAGCAGGGCATCTGTAATCACTGCAAAACCTACCTAGAACGTGCAAGTATACGTATCATTGACGAACAGGTGCGCGATATGCGCTTGAGCCTCCTGATTGAAGAAATCCGAAAAGCCGGAAAGGGTAAAACGTACGACTGCATTATCGGGGTTAGTGGTGGAACAGACAGTACTTACGTAGCTTGGAAAGTAAAAGAATTAGGGCTTCGTCCGCTGGCTGTTCATCTGGATAATGGCTGGAACTCTGAACTATCTGTAAGCAATATTCAGAAAACGCTGGAAAAGTTGAATATTGATCTCTACACCCATGTGATTGACTGGAATGAATTCAGAGATATTCAGCTTTCTTTCTTACGCGCCTCCACTCCTGACATAGAAATACCTACCGACCATGCCATTAGCGCGTTGCTTTTTAAAAGTGCATCAAAATTTGGTATAAAATATATTATTAGCGGTAGCAATTTCAATGATGAGGGTGCATTTCCTGAATCGTGGGCTTACGGTCACCTCGATTTTAAATACATCAAAAATATCCACAAGCACTTCGGGAAAGTGCCTTTTAAAACCTATCCGTACATCACCGCTTCTCAGTTGGTTTTTTCAGTGGTTGTAAAACGAATTAAAACTATCGCTCTCCTCAATTACATGCATTTCAACAAAACAGAGGCTCGTGAACTGCTCAAAAAAGAACTTGATTGGCGTGATTATGGTGGCAAACACAATGAGTCACTCTATACGAAATTTGTCCAAGAGTTCCTGCTTCCTGTAAAGTTCAATATCGATGTACGTAAACCCTATCTTTCAGGACCCGTTCTCAGGGGACAAATTACCCGAGAGCAGGCTCTTGCAGAACTAAGTACACCAATTGCCGATGAAGAAAGTATCAAAAACCAGAAAGATTACTTCCTAAAGAAAATGGAGCTTTCTCCAAAAGAACTTGAAGAAATGATGGAGTTACCTATTAAGACCCGCTTTGATTATCCATCTAACATTCCTGCAATCAGTTTTCTGAGAAAAATGCTCAATAAAGCCAGAAAAGCAGGACTGGCAAGCTCCTAAACTATGTGTGGAATATTCGGACATATCGGGAGCTCACTCCCATCAGTTAAAGCAGCAACAGACGTTATTCAGCACAGGGGGCCGGATGCTGAAGGATTTTTATCGTATGATACATTAACGTCTGAGATTAGTCGACTTCCTGATGCTTATTCATGTAGACAATCCCGCTTGGTTCAATTTGGCTTCAGGCGCCTTTCAATCATTGATCTTTCACACGAGGCGGATCAACCTTTCAGCCTGAACGGGGATAAACTCCACCTCATCTTTAACGGAGAGATTTACAATTACCTCGAGCTCCGTCTGGAACTACAAACTCTCGGTTACATCTTCCGTACAGAATCAGATAGTGAGGTACTTCTGAATGCTTATGCAGAATGGGGAGAAGCATGTCTACCCAGATTCAACGGTATGTGGTCATTTGCCATTCTGGATCTGCGAAAGAACAAAATTTTTTGTGCCCGTGACCGCTTTGGGGTTAAGCCTTTCTACTACCATAGCAATGGTGGTCATTTCACTTTTGCATCAGAGATTAAGCAGCTTTTCAAAGCAGAAGTACCGAAACAAATCAATGAACGGGTGATACGTGACTTTCTTGATAAGTCAATTAATGACCATACTGAAGAAACCTTCTTCGCAAACGTTTTTCAACTGAAACCTGGCCATTGGCTAAATATTGACCTTGGAAATCCGGTTCTGAAGCCGGAAATCAAACCGTATTGGAAATTGCAGGCAAAGGAGTCTTACGGCTTACTATCATATGAGGAAGCCTGTATGCAATTTAGAGAGTTGCTGCAACAATCCATCATGCTACGTTTTCGGAGTGATGTACCCGTTGGATCGTGCCTGAGCGGGGGGCTTGACTCCTCCTCCATTGTTTGCCTTGCTGCAGAAACTATGCACAGACCTATGCATTCTTTCACATGCCGTTTTGATTCAAAAGATTTTGATGAATCTTTTTATGCCAATCTGGTAAACGACAAATACCCTATAGTAACATCCAATTACTGCAGCCTGAATGAAGACACCTTGGTAAACGAAATAGATAAACTTATTTTCCATCAGGACGAACCCTTTGGAAGTTTTGGCATAATGGCTCAGTGGGAGGTGATGAAACTTGCACGTAGCAAAAATATAACTGTTCTGCTCGATGGACAGGGGGGAGACGAATTATTAGGTGGTTACCGTAAATATTACGCATTCTACTTAAAAGAACTGATGGAAAATATGCAATGGACTAGCTTCGTCAAAGAATCTTATCATCTGATTAAAAATAAGGAATTCAAGTTCTTCAATACAGAAGGGATTAAACGTTACCTTGGTCTAACCCAAAACGCCAACTACCTTTCTGAATACGCCAAACAACTCCCTTACATTAAGTCAATTGGCCTCTCATCTGTTAAAAATATGAATGAAAAGTCAAAAGAAGATATTGAACAGCTTAGCTTTCCTCCTCTACTGCGATATGAAGATCGCAACTCTATGGCTCATTCTATAGAAGCTCGCGTTCCATTTATGGACTATCGTTTAGTGGAGTTTGCCTTCTCCCTACCCGCGTCATTCAAAATTAAGAACGGATATACCAAATCTCTTCTAAGGGATAGCATGAAAGGCGTTCTGCCTGATCAGACCAGATTGCGCATCTCGAAACTGGGATTTGCAACGCCCCAAAGTGAATGGATGGAGAGAAAACTAAACAGATATTTCAAAGATTATTTCACTAGCATGAATAACCCATACCTGAACAGTAAGTTAATCAGTGAAAAATTCAGTAAGTACCCGAACTGCAACCTGCATTCATGGGATTTCTCCAGATTCTATATTTTCGACAAATGGTTTCAAGCTAATTTTTCATGAGTGAAATTAAAGTAAGTACAATAAAAAATGAAGAGCTAAAATTCATAGCAGGAATCCATATGGAATCATTTAAAGGCTATATGAATGCTATGTTAGGCAAACGATACGTAAGAAATTTTATTGCCTGGTTTATCGACCAGCCACAATGTATCTCTATTAAGGCTGAATTGGATGGTAGTATTGCAGGTTATTTGGTAGGCGCTCCAATTGGTTATGAGCCCTCAATGAACAGCGCACTCATGTCATCTAACCTCTTGGCTCTGCTAACACACCCACGGGTCATCCTGCATCCTTCCTTCAGATATGCAATATGGGCTAAACTGAGATTACTGGTAGGACTCAATGCCATTAAAAACGAAATTAGAAATCCTGAAGGTAAAGGTATTTCGCTTGTGGGTATTGGTGTTGCTCCGGAAAATAGCAGGAAAGGCGTTGGAGATGCCTTGATACGCGAATTCGAACTACTAGCCACCAAACTTGGTTTCAACTTTATGAGACTTTCAGTTTACAGACATAATAATATTGCCCTAAACTTTTATAAAAAGAATGGATGGCTTGAACTACAAACAACAAAAAATGTGATATACCTTTTTAAACCATTGATTCAACCATGATTTTAAGTATAATCATACCTGTGTTAAATGAAGAACGTCACATCCTAGATCTGATTGCTTCACTGATTCAGGAAGATGGTATTGAAAAAGAGGTATTCCTCGTAGATGGAGGATCTACCGATCAAACCATTTCAATTATCAAAGAAGAGCAGAAAAAACATCCCAATATTTTCCTTGAGTACAATAAGAAGAAATTCGTAAGCCACGGATTCAACAAAACATATCAGAAAACAAAAGGAAAATACATCACATTATTGGGAGCCCACTCCGTTTATCCAGATGCATTTTTCAAGGCTGGTATAAGTGAGTTGGAAGCCGGCTCCTGTGATGTTATTGGCGGACCTCTAAAGCAGCATGGAAAAACTTGCATTGGTGAATCTATTGCGTACGCTATGAGTTGCCGGTTTGGAGTAGGTGGTACTGAGTTTCGCACAGAAAAAAAGCGGATGTATGTAGATAGTGTAGCTTTTGCTATCTACCGAAAAGAAATTTTTGATCATATTGGGCTGCTTGATGAGGGACTAATCCGCAATCAGGATGATGAACTCCATTACCGTATTAACGCGAATAATTACAGGATTTTAATGATCCCTGAGATGGAATGCACCTACTACGTGCGCAACTCTATCCAATCACTTTTCGAACAATATTTTTCTTATGGTCTCTACAAACCTTTAGTGCTAAATAAAGTAAGACAAGCGATACGGTTTAGACATCTGATACCAGCCGCATTTACTTTATACTTAATTACTCTCCCACTTATTGCATACTACTGGTGGTGGTTTCTACCATTTACACTTTATCTTGCATTTAATATTTTTTTTTCAATTCAAAACCTGCTACCATTGAAAAATAAACTTTTACTACCTGTCATATTTTTTACACTTCATTTATCATATGGACTCGGATTTATTCTGGGCCTTCCTAAATTATTTTCAAAAAAATGAATCAAAATAAAACCTCTTTTACTGTGTTGGGATGCGGTCATATCGGTAAACGCCACGCTGAAATGGTGAATAGAAACAATGAAAGCGAACTGAGGGCCGTAATTGATATTGATGCTGAAACGGCCGAAAAAGTAGGAAAGCAATATAAGGTTCCTTATTTCAGTTCCATTGAAGCATATCTTGAATCAGATATCCGAGCTGATGTATTGAGTATAGCCACACCCAACGGTTTGCACGCAATGCAGGCCATGAAAGCCATCGAAAACGGCCACCATGTAGTAATAGAAAAGCCAATGGGCCTTACCAAAAAAGCATGTGAAGAGGTAATTTATAAAGCACTTCATCACAGCAAACATGTGTTCTGTGTGATGCAAAACAGGTACTCCCCTCCTTCTGAATGGTTGAAAAAAGTAATCAGCGAAGGAACTCTTGGAAAAATATACATGGTTCAGGTTAACTGTTACTGGAACCGTGACGACCGCTACTACAAACAAGGCGGATGGCATGGAACAAAAGAATTAGACGGTGGAACCCTGTTTACCCAGTTTAGCCATTTTATTGATTTGATGTATTGGGTATTTGGCGATATTGAAGACATCAAAGCTTCGTTTGCCGACCACAACCATGCCCAACTCACCGATTTTGAAGATTCGGGATTTGTAAACTTCAAGTTCATTAACGGTGGCCTGGGCTCACTTAATTATTCCACTTCGGTGTGGGACAAAAACCTGGAAAGCAGTATGACGATCATAGCAGAAAACGGAAGCATTAAAGTAGGCGGTCAATACATGGATAAAGTAGAATATTGCCATATTAAAAACTATGAAATGCCCCCACTGAAAGCTACCAACCCACCAAATGATTATGGCCCTTACAAAGGCAGTGCCGCCAATCACCACTACATTATTGAAAACGTAGTTGATGTATTAAAGGGAAGAGCCAATATTACTACCAACGCCTTAGAAGGATTAAAAGTGGTAGATATCATTGAACGCATTTATCAGAAAAAACAAAGTTGATTCTTTACCTGAGTAATTTTCTATCTGCCCATGGCATCACGCCACAGCCATGTGAGTTTATTGTTGAGCACCTTAAAAAGCAGTATAAAATTAGCTTTAGGTCTGAAAAAAAAAACAGTTTTGCAAGAATTTATGATCAGATCTTCGCGTTAGCAAAACATCGAAAAAAAGTTGATTTAGTAATTATCGATTTGTATGCCTACCGTAGTTTTTATTTGTCTTGTTTATGCGGTTTGGTGTGCAGAGTTTTGAAATTACCCTATGTAAGCGTTTTACACTCACATGAACTTGCCCCTAAATTCTCGCTAAAATCTCCGTTACTTTTTTCATTTCTTAAGGGAGCAAAAGTAAATATTGCCCCTTCCGGATTTTTTGCAGAGCTTTTGGTAAAAAATAATTTTTCAACAAAAGTTATTTCAAACCCAATTGAGTTGAGTTTATATAAGCCCATAGATGTAACTTTAGATTACCCACGTATGTTGTGGGTACGAACTGTTCATACCAAATACAATCCGTTACTTGCACTAAAAGTATTAAAAAAAATAATTTCATCTTTTGAAAAATCTAAACTTACACTAGTTGGCCCCGTTACCGAACCTGCTTACTCCGATTGCGTACGCTTTGTAAAAGAAAATGGTTTAGAAAAGTCTGTCACCTTTGCTGGTCTCCGCTCTAAAAAAGATTGGATTGCCTTAGCAGCTGAGCACAATGTTTTCATTAATACAACCAATTTAGACAACGCTCCGGTAAGCATGCTGGAGGCAGCTGCATTAAATTTACCCATTGTAAGCACAAATGTTGGGGGTATTCCATACTTATTTGAAAACAATAAGGAAGCTATTCTGGTAAATCCGAATAATGAGGCTGCCTTCTCAGCGGCTGTAGCCTCATTATTCGGGGAAAAAACAACCTGTAAACTGATGACGGAAAACGCAATGAAAAAAGTTATCGGAATGAGTTGGGATTATGTAGAAAAAGAGTGGCTAACTTTATTTACCGAAATGGGGATTTTTTCCAGCTAAAAAATGAAAATTACTATTTTGGTTCCATGCTATAATGAAGAACCATTTATAAGGGAATTACTAGGCTGGGTTGAGAAAAAATGTGATTATGACTATGAAGTTCTGGTAATTGACGGAGGCAGTACCGATAAAACATTGGCCTATATTAACAATTTCATTTCCGGGAACAACCGAATCAGGTTAATCTCTAATCCGAATAAATACGTATCACATGCCCTGAACAAAGGAATTGGTGAAGCAATCGGTGAATTCATTATCCGACTTGATGTGCATGTACTTTATCCTGACGATTATTTTTCCCGCTGTATTAAAATTCTTACCGAAACCCATGCCGATAATGTGGGAGGATTTCTCGAATACATAGGCACTGATAATTTCTCTAAGGGTATTGCCGCCTCACTTTCTTCTTTCTGGGGAATAGGATATAATACCATTGGCTCAATCAGGTTTGACCATTATACAGATACGGTATTTTTCGGGTTTTGGCATAAAAAAACATTTGAGAAGTTTGGGTTGTTTGATGAAGAACTTGTAAGAAATCAGGATGAAGAATTCAACTACCGCATAATTAAATCGGGTGGAAAAATTTTTAAATCAGCCGATATCCTCCTGCATAAGTATGTACGTAATGACCTTAGTTCTCTGTTCATTCAGTATTTTGAATATGGATTTTACAAGCCTTTAGTAATTAAAAAAATAGGGCATATTATTAAAATAAGGCATGTAATTCCATCGGTATTTGTACTCTATATCATCTTTTTATTTTTTTTACCAATAGGCTCTCTTTTTCTATTACCCCTCCTATGCTACATGGGGATGTCGCTCTATTGGGCCATAAACCAAAATAACCCTTTTGTTTCCAAATTAGTATCCTTTATTGCCTTCCCTGTTATACATATTGCGTATGGCAGCGGATTTTTGGCAGGTATCATCAGAACATTAAGATAAATATGTTCTATTTTTGCTTGCATGATACCGTTTTCCCCTCCCCGAATTGATCAAAAAATTATTGATGAGGTAACCGACACCTTAAAGTCAGGATGGATTACCACCGGTCCTAAAACCAAACGATTCGAAAAAGAACTTACGGCATACTGCGGTAATAAGGCTACCCTTTGCCTCAATTCAGCTACTGCCGGTCTTGAGATTATGCTGCGCTGGTTTGGTGTTAAAGAAGGAGACGAAGTTATTATTCCTGCATATACCTATTGTGCCACAGCAAATGTGGTTATTCATTGCGGAGCCAAACCCGTTTTTGTTGATATCGGTCACGATTTTAATATTTCGGTTTCGGAGATTAAAAAAGCCATTACACCCAACACTAAGGTAATTATGCCGGTAGATATTGCCGGATTGCCTTGTGATTTTGATGCGATTAATTCATTGGTGAATGAGCCTGAAATAAGAAAATTATTCGCCCCTAAAACTGAAGAGCAAAGCCAACTTGGCCGTATATTGGTATTGTCTGATGCAGCACACTCTGTTGGGGGAACCTATAAAAATAAAAAAGTTGGATCGCTTACAGATGTTTCGGTGTTGTCATTTCATGCCGTTAAAAACCTGACCACCGCAGAAGGTGGTGCCATTTGCCTTAACCTCCCGAATCCGTTCAACAATGAAAAGGTTTACCAAGACTTATGTATAAAAACACTCCATGGCCAAAATAAAGATGCATTAGCTAAGTTACAACCCGGAAACTGGCGATATGATATTGTTGAAGCAGGTTACAAAATGAACATGACTGATATTATGGCTTCTATCGGTTTAGTGGAAATAGGTCGTTACGAAACAGATACTTTACCTAAAAGAAAACACATTTTTAACTGTTACGATCGGTTACTATCGGGCTATAAATGGGCAAAACTTCCTATATACACCTCGGATGAGAAGTGCAGTTCATACCACTTATATCCCTTACGCATAAAAGGAATAAATGAACAGCAACGCGATGAAATTATTGCAGCCATTTTTAAACAACAGGTATCAGTTAATGTTCACTTTATACCGGTACCTATGTTGAGCTTTTACAAACAACTTGGCTACTCTATTAACAATTATCCAAATGCGTATAACGAGTATGCGTGTGAAATCTCCCTTCCGGTGTATTACAACCTGACCGATGATTTGCTATCCCAAGTTGTGAAAGCCGTTGTATCTGCGGTAAACAAAGTACTTGATGCAGCAAATGGGTAAACGGATTTTTGATCTTTTCTTTTCGCTCACTGGATTACTAGCTCTTGCGCCTATCCTTTTGCTATTGGGATTGTTAATTAAACTTGAGTCAAAGGGTCCGGTTTTTTACTTACAAATCAGGGTTGGCCGATATGGCAGGGACTTTAAGCTCTTTAAATTCCGAACCATGTTTCCTGATTCTGATAAAAAAGGATTGATCACTGTAGGTATGAAAGACCCCCGAATTACTAAAATAGGATATATACTCCGGAGATATAAACTTGATGAACTACCCCAACTGATAAATGTACTATACGGCAATATGAGTTTTGTGGGACCTCGTCCCGAAGTAAGAAAATATGTTGACATGTATTCTACGTCTGAACTTTCTGTGTTGGCCGTAAAGCCAGGAATTACTGATTTGGCGTCATTAACCTATATTAATGAGAATGAAATTCTGGCTCAGGCCTCTGATCCGGAAATAACTTATTTAAATGAAGTTATGCCACATAAGTTAGCCCTTAATATGGAATACATTCGTAAAAGTTCCCTATGGTTCGACATTAAGATAATCTTCCGCACTATTCTAAAAATAGTAAACTAATAACCTTAAATACAACTAATTGACAAAAATTTTGTGTTTGTAAAGAATAAATACTTAATTTTGATTAACCTAAACTTACATGCGTTACTCCGCTCGAATACAAAAAATATTTAACTTATCAAGTGGTTACACCCCCAAGTGGATCATTTTTTTACTTGATTTACTCACTTGTTTGCTATCATTTGTTGCAGCCAATATCCTCAGATATAATTTTAATCTTTCGGCTGAGGATTTTAATAATTTTCTTCACACCGTTCCGTTAGTTATCACCATTCGCATGGTGTTCTTTATTTTATTCCGAACCTATTCAGGCATTATAAGGTTTACCGGAACGCAGGACGCTATTCGAATTTTCAAATCAATAACTTGGGGCTCGGCCATTATTTACGGTGTTAATTTTCTGTTTCTGGTTAACAAAGCAAAAATAAATATCATCATCCCAACTTCCATCATCATTATTGATTACATCACTTGCATCTTTCTTCTAACTGCGCTGCGACTGGCCACAAAAATCCTCTATGCTCAATTAACAAATCCTGGTGAGAATAAAAGAAAAGTGGCAATTTTAGGTGCCGGACATGCCGGACTAATTGCCAAACGAGCCATTGATCAGGATCGTGCCGCCAGCATAAAAGTAGTGGCCTTTTTAGATGACGATCCTTCAAAAATTGGTAAAAGTGTAGAGGGAATCAAAATATTTAATGCCAAAAAAGATTTAGCTGAAGTTCTTGCCAAATACGAAATTGAAGAACTTATCATTTCAATCCAGAATATTAATATAATTCGTAAACAAGAAATTATTGAAGCCTCGCTAACCCAAAATGTAAAAGTGCTTAATGTTCCTCCAGTTGACCGCTGGATTAACGGAGAGTTGAGTTTCCATCAATTTAAACACGTAAAAATTGAAGACTTGATAGAGCGTGACACCATTGAACTGGATAAAAATGTAATTGCCAAACAGCTTAAAGGAAAACGGGTAATGATTACCGGAGCTGCCGGGTCAATAGGGAGTGAAATAGTACGTCAGGTTATTCCATTCTTTCCTGAAAAAATTATTTTAATTGACAAAGCAGAAACCCCGCTCTATCATTTGGAAACAGAACTGGAGGAGATAGAAAAAGGCAAACACCTACCTCATAACTTAGTCACCTTTGTAGCAGATGTATGTGATAAAAGCAGGATGAAGCATTTGTTTGAAATTTATAAGCCTGATTTCATTTATCATGCGGCTGCATTTAAACATGTACCCTTAATGGAAGCTAACCCATCTGAGGCAATTAAAACAAATGTACTAGGCACTAAAGTAATCGCTGACCTCGCGGTGGAGTTTGGTACAGAAAAATTTGTATTTGTATCAACAGATAAGGCTGTAAACCCAACCAACGTAATGGGGGCATCCAAACGGATTGCTGAAATTTATGTTCAGTCACTAAACAACAGTAGTGAATTTAATTACTGTAAAACGAAATTCATTACTACCCGCTTCGGAAACGTATTGGGCACAAATGGTTCAGTGATTCCGAGATTCAGAAAGCAAATTGAAGAAGGAGGTCCAATAACCGTAACACACCCCGAAATTACCCGGTATTTTATGACAATACCTGAAGCTTGTCAACTTGTTTTAGAAGCCGGAGCTATGGGCAATGGAGGTGAAATTTTTATTTTTGATATGGGTCAATCTATCAAAATTGTAGATCTTGCCAAAAAAATGATAAAACTTTCAGGCCTCACCTTAGGCAAGGATATTCAAATAGTGTTTACCGGATTACGTCCGGGAGAAAAAATAAAAGAAGAACTACTCAACGACAAAGAAAATACACTTCCTACCCACCATCCTAAAATAATGATTGGAAAAGTACGTACATATAACTTTAATGAGGTAAACAACAATATTAATCAACTCATCCAACTGCAAGCCACGCAAAAAAGTGAACTAGTGGTAAAGTCAATGAAAAATCTGGTACCCGAGTTCATTTCTAAGAACTCCGTTTTTGCAACTTTAGATAAAAATCCTCACCTCTCCGAGAACTGAGCAATTATCCACTATTTAGACAATTTCTAAATTATTAATTTATTTAGTGCCACTAAGCATTTTTGTGCTTTGTCTATATATTTGAGCGCAAAAAAATGACAAAAATCTGACACGGCTTTAGTGAGTTAATCTACTAATCATGAGCACTTTTATGTTCATGTATGGTAAATTAGTATCCAAACCGCCAAGATATTTTACGCAGTTTTTTATAAAATAAAATCAGTTGTAAAAATGAGAATAAAGAGATTAGCCTTATCCCTCACGCTGCTCCTCTCCTCATTCGGGCTTATAAAAGCTCAGGATGTTGCAGCAGGAGAGAAAGTGTTTAAAGCCAATTGCATAGCTTGTCATGCTATTAAAGATAAAGTTGTTGGCCCGGCTTTAAAGGATGTAGAAAAACGCAGAGATGAAGCATGGCTTATTAAGTGGATAAAAAACTCGCAGGAGGTTATTTCGAGCGGGGATGCATATGCCGTTGACTTGTTCAATAAGTACAACAAAGCCCCAATGCCTCCTTTTGCTAGTTTATCTGATGGCGATATTAAGTCGTTGTTAGCCTATATTAAAAAGGAAAGTGAAGCTCCTGCCGCAACAACTGCCGCGGTAAGCACTACTCCTTCAGGTTTAACTGCTACTGCACAAACTCCTGCGGCACCACAGGATTCATTCTACAATAATTTTACGTTTATAGCACTATTACTAATGGCGGTAATTTTATTGGTGATAGTAATTGTACTAAACAGAATCAAAGGAATTGTTGAAAAAATTCACAAAACTAAATTTCCGGAAGAAGCTGCAGCCAATGAAATAGACCCGCGTACTACAATCAGCTATAAACTATTTAAAAAGCATCCGGTAGTAGGTGTGTTAACCGTCCTCACTATAGTGATGGTTGTATTGGCAGGATATGGTTTTAATTACGGCAACACCGAAGTTGGTGTTCAAAAAGGATATGCTCCTACACAACCAATTGCCTACTCACATGAATTACATGCCGGAAAATACCAGATCAACTGCCAATACTGCCACAGCACCGCAAGTAAAAGCAAGCAGGCATCAATTCCGGGCGCAAATACGTGTATGAATTGCCATATGCATGTAACAGCAAAAGATAAATATAACGGACAGGTATCTCCCGAAATTCAGAAGATTTATACCGCCATCGGCTGGGATGCAGAAAAAAGGGAGTACATTCCCAACTACGAGAAAAAACCCATCAAATGGATTCGTATTCATAATTTACCTGATCACGTGTATTTCAACCACTCCCAACACGTAAAAGTTGGTAAAATTGAGTGCCAGAAATGTCACGGTGAAATTCAAACCATGAAAGTAGTTGCTCAAAATGCCACCCTGCAAATGGGATGGTGTATTGATTGCCATCGCCAAACCAATATTGATTTACAAGGCAACAAATACTATGAGAAACTACATGCCGAATTGAAAAAAGAAGGTAAATCCGACATTACCGTAGCCAGAAATGGTGGTATGGAATGTTCAAAATGCCACTATTAATTAATTGAAACTTCCACTTTAAGAGCCGTTACATGGATAATAAAAATAAATACTGGAAAGGTTTAGAACAGCTGAACAATTCTCCTCAATTCGTTCAAACTAAGAGAAACGAGTTTTCGGAAGGACTTCCGCTAGAAGAAGTAATTAACGAGAAAGATTTTGAATTATCTTCCAATAGAAGAGATTTCTTAAAATTCTTTGGTTTTAGCGTGTCGGCCGTAGCATTGGCTGCCTGTAACAATGCCCCTATTAAAAATGCAATTCCATACGTTGTAAAACCTGAAGAAATTACACCCGGTATTCCTAACTACTACGCTTCAAGTTGCGGAGCCTGCTCTGCAGGTTGCAGTATTTTGGTGAAAACCCGTGAAGGACGTCCGGTAAAAATTGAAGGTAACGAAGAATCTCCCGTTTTCAAAGGTGGTGTTTGTGCTTCAGGTCATGCCAGCCTGTTGAACTTATACGATATTGAGCGTTTAAAAAATGCATTCGTATCCGGGAAAGAATCATCATGGGATATTCTTGACAAGGAAGTAAAAGCCGGACTTGCTTCAGCGAAAAATATTCGCATTGTAAGCGGAACAGTAAATAGCCCTTCTGTTAAAAAAGCTATTGCCGATTTTACAACTAAATATCCATCAACCAAGCATGTGGTATATGAACCCATATCTATTTCTGCGTTGATTGAAGCCAATAAACAAGCTTTTGGTAAAGTATCCGTTCCGGGCTATAGATTTGACAAAGCAAAAGTAATAGTAGGCTTTAACTGCGATTTTCTTGGTACATGGATTTCTCCGGTGGAGTACACCAAGCAATACAGCAGCAACCGCAGACTAACCAAAGACAATCCGGTAATGTCCCGTCATATTCAATTTGAATCTCTGTTAACCATCACCGGTTCAAGTGCTGATATTCGTATGCCCGTTAAACCTTCGGAAGAAGGAGCCATTTTGATTAGCTTATATAATAAAATTGCTGCTATGGCGGGAGCTCCTGCTATATCGGGTGCTCAAAATATAGAGAAGGCTGGCAATATGGTTGAAACCACAGCAAAAGAATTGTGGGCTGCCAAAGGTGCTTCATTAGTTGTGTGCGGTACAAACAACCTCGACAACCAACTACTCGTTAATGCCATCAATACCCTTCTGGGAAATATTGGTTCTACTATTGATTTTGATAATTACTCAAATCAAAAAACGGGTAATGATACCGAATTTGCAACCTTCGTTTCTGAAATGAACAGCGGTGCTGTTGATGCGGTTATTTTCTATAACAGCAATCCAGCTTACAGCTATTCAGATTCAAAGTCATTTGAAACCGGACTGAAAAAAGTGCAATTGAGTATATCTACCTCGCCTACATGGGACGAAACAAGTAGAATGGTTAAATATGCAGCACCCGACTCTCATTACTTGGAGTCGTGGGGAGATATAGAACCTAAGAATGGTTACTTTGGCTTGATTCAGCCTACTATTTCTACTGTGTTTAAAACACGTATGGCTCTTGAGAGTTTCTTAAGGTGGTGTGACAACAACACCGATGCCTATTCGTACATCCAAAACTACTGGAAATCCACTATTCTACCACTTGGAAACGGGGAATGGAACAAAAGCTTGCATGACGGTTATTTTATTATTCCCGAAAAAGCTGCACAAGTTTATTCAAACAATGCAAGTCTGGCTAATGTAACCAATACCGCTTACCAAAATTATACCTCGAACAAAGATAAAGTTGAAATCACGTTATACAGTAGTGTGGCAATTCGTGATGGTGCAGATGCTAATAACCCCTGGTTACAAGAATTACCCGATCCTATTTCAAGTGTAGTGTGGGATAATTATCTGGCTATATCTAAAACCCTTGCCGATAAATTAGGCATTGAAGATAATGACTTGGTGAATATCAAAACAAAAAAAGGAAACATTGAGGGTTTACCAACACTTATACAACCCGGACAACCCAACAATACTGCCTCGATAGCACTAGGCTACGGGCGTATGGTAAAAGGCAATACCGGAAAAGAAATAGTTGGTAAAAATGCTTTTGGACTTACCGCATTGGTAAATGGTCAGGTTTCATATATTTTGGGAGATGTGACTATTGAAAAAGCAGGTGGAAATCGGGAATTAGCCCGCACACAAACTCACCATTACATTGAAGGACGTGCAATCATAAAAGAAGCTTCACTTGGTGATTACATTAAAGACCCGTTAGCTGCCAATCATGACCATCACGGAAATCTGCGCGATAAAGAAGGAAAACTGATTACACTTTGGGAAGAGCGCGATGCCAAAGGACATAAATGGGGAATGGTGGTAGACTTAAACGCATGCACCGGATGTGGCTCGTGCATAGTAAGCTGCTCTGCTGAAAATAATGTACCTGTTGTGGGCCGTCAGGAGGTTTTGGTTCGCAGGGAAATGCATTGGATGCGTATTGACCGTTACTACAGCTTTAAAAACAAGGAAGGCCAAACTTCAACCAAAGAAAAAGATATTCATAAAAATGTTACCGATTTTGAAAACATTAAAGTTGCTTTTCAACCGGTAATGTGCCAGCAATGCGGTCATGCACCATGTGAGTCGGTTTGTCCGGTTCTTGCAACAGTGCATAGTTCCGAAGGGTTGAACCAAATGACATATAACCGATGCGTGGGTACCCGTTATTGCGCTAACAACTGCCCTTACAAAGTAAGACGTTTCAATTGGTTTCGCTATAACGATAACGAGAAGTTCGATTTCCACTTCAACAATGATTTAGGTAAAATGGTCATCAACCCTGATGTGACAGTTCGAACCAGAGGTGTAATGGAGAAATGTACTTTCTGTGTGCAGCGTATTCAGGCAGGTAAGCTAAAAGCTAAGACGGAAAACCGTGAAATAAAAGATGGTGATATCAAAACTGCCTGTCAGCAATCATGTCCGGCCAATGCCATTGTATTCGGTGATATGTTTGATGCCAACAGCGAATTAGTAAAATTATTAAAGAACGAAAGAGGTTACCACATGTTGGAAGAACTGAATGTTCAGCCATCAGTAAATTACCTCACTAAGATAAGAAATGTGGAAGGCACCCTGCTTGAACAAAATGATCATGCAACGGCTAAACACGAAGAGCATAAAGCTGAAGAAACTCATACTGAACATAACTAATAGTAAAAAATTAACATTACGGATATGTACGAATCTCCAATAAGAGAAGTGCTCGTAGAAGGTGGCAAAACTTACACCGATGTATCGAACGATATTTGCCGCCCATTAGAGAACAAAGCCACAAAAGGCTGGTGGATTGGTTTCATTGTGTCGGCCCTGGTGCTGGCATTATGGATTGGTGCCACCACCTACACCCTTATGACCGGTATAGGTACCTGGGGTTTGAATAAAACAGTAGGCTGGGCTTTTGATATTACCAACTTCGTATTTTGGGTTGGTATTGGTCACGCAGGAAAGTTAATCTCCGCTATCTTGTTATTGTTCCGCCAAAAGTGGAGGATGTCTATCAACCGATCGGCAGAAGCAATGACTATTTTTGCAGTAATTTGTGCAGCTTCATTCATTGTGTCGCACATGGGGCGTCCATGGGTGGCTTATTGGCCAATTCCTTTACCAAATGCATTTGGTTCATTGTGGGTAAACTTTAACTCGCCCTTAGTTTGGGACGTATTTGCGATTTCAACATACTTCTCTGTTTCGTTGGTATTCTGGTATCTGGGATTGATTCCGGATATTGCTACCATTCGCGACCGTGCCACTACCCGCATGCGTAAATTCATGTATAATTTTTTTGCAATGGGTTGGGATGGATCAGCACGAACATGGAATCGTTATGAATTAGTTTCATTGATTCTTGCAGGTATTTCTACCCCACTCGTACTATCGGTACACTCCATTGTGTCAATGGACTTTGCTACATCGGTGATTCCGGGATGGCACACCACTATCTTCCCTCCTTATTTTGTGGCTGGGGCTATTTTCTCCGGATTCGGAATGGTATTAACGCTGCTGGTAATAGGACGTGTGGTTTTAAAACAGGAAGAATACATTACCATGGGTCACTTAGATGCCATGTGCAAAGTGGTTATGCTCACAGGTTCAATGGTAGGTTTGGCTTATATAACTGAGTTTTTTATTGCGGCCTACTCGGGTGTTGAATATGAGCAATACGCGTTTATTAACCGAGCTACCGGACCTTATGCCTGGGCCTACTGGATTATGATGAGTTGCAACCTTATTGCCCCTCAGGTATTCTGGACTAAATGGGCTCGCTCTACCCCATGGTTTATCTTTGTACTTTCCATCATTGTAAATATTGGGATGTGGTTTGAACGTTTCGTAATTATCGTTACTTCACTTCACCGTGATTACATTACCTCCAGTTGGGCTATGTACACACCTACCTGGGTTGAATTTAGTATCCTCATCGGATCATTCGGATTATTCTTCACATTATACTTCTTGTTTGTAAGGTATCTGCCTACCATCAACATGTCGGAGATAAAGGCTATCCTTCCTAAAAAGCAAACCCAACATTAATAAAGGAACTGATGTCAATGAAAAATAACAACCAAAAACTGATTCTCGGCATTTACGATGACCCTGACAAAGTGCTTGCGGCTACACGTAACGTTCGTAAAGCAGGCTTTGATATTAAAGATGTGTATACCCCCTTCCCTATACATGGAATTGACAAGGCAATGGGTATTCAGCGTTCCCGCTTAGGAATTTCTGCCTTTTTGTTTGCCATGACCGGATTACTTACTGCCGTGGTGATGATGGTTTACATGTCGTGGGGTGATGATTGGGAAATTAATATTGGTGGAAAGCCAAACTTGCATATCCCTACTTATATTCCGGTAACCTTTGAGTTATCCATTTTATTCACCGCATTCGGAATGGTTGCAACCTTTTTTATTGTAAGTAAAATGGCTCACGGTAAAAACCCAACGCTGATGGATATTCGTCAAACCGATGACCGAATTGTAATTGCAGTAAACCTGCACAACACCGGAGACAGCGATGCCATTAATAAAATTTTTCAATCCAACGGTGCGTTAGAAGTTAAAGAAAGGGATTTATCTATATGAAACATACCATTAAGTTATTCCTGTCAGGTTTGGCCATAGTTGCTGTTTCTTCCTGCGGAAGAGATGCCAATGACCCGGGTATTGAATATGCCCCCGACATGTATGTATCTAAAGGTTATGAACCATACAGCCAGCTGGCCGATGTTACCCGATCTATTACCGATGAGAACGGAAAAACATGGGTAATAAATTCGGACGGCAAAAATATGCGCGAACCGGTAAAAGGAACTATTGCCCGCGGACAACTGGACTATGTTTTTCCTTACGCAAAAACTCCCGAAGATTATGAACGTGCCGGTGCAGAATTGAAAAATCCATTAGCTGCTACCGAAGAAAATCTGGCTGAAGGAAAGCGCTTATACGAAATTAACTGTACTCCCTGCCACGGGACAAATGGTAAAGGGGATGGAACCATTGTACAAGATGGCAAATACCCACCACCGCCTTCCTACGATTCAGATCGGATTAAAACTACTGCCGATGGAAAAATGTATTTCTCCATTACCTACGGTAAAAACCTCATGGGTTCTTATGCATCTTCCCTTTCTCCAACCGAAAGATGGCAAGTGATACACTATATCCGCACACTGTCAGGAAATGCTGCTGCACCAGCTGACTCAACAACAGTTCCTAAACAATAAACTACTTAAACTAATAAAGAGATTCGAACATGGCACACGGACACGAACACGAAGTAGTAATAAAAGACGAAAAATTTGTAATGACCGCCAAAGACAAAAGGGTCTCCATGATCCTTATGGGTGGCGGCTTGCTACTTGCGCTTATTGGCATTTTAACCAATCACAGCGAGCATGAAATGTTAATGAAACGGATATGGGCAAACTTACTTGCTGACGGATATTTCTTTTTTATCATCAGCATTTGCGCCACGGCATTCATTGCAATTAAAGCCATTGCCAATGCAGGCTGGCACACCAGCATTAAGCGTATTCCTGAAGCAATGGGCACCTTTCTACCTTTTGCCGCAGCAGTATTGATTATTGTACTTATTGGTGGCGGAAGCGAAGTTTACCATTGGATGCACCATGGCATTACCGACCCAACCTCGCCAAATTACGATAAAGTGATAGCAGGCAAAAGTTGGTATCTCAATCAGGGATTTTTTTGGGGCCGACTAATTGTATTCTTTGCGGTTTGGATTTTTATTACCCGTAAATTCCGTAAGTGGTCATTACAGGAAGATATTGAAGGTGGTTTATCCTTCTTTGATAAAACATACAAAACTGCAGCATTCTTCACCTTCTTCTTTGCTTTCACTTTCTCCATGTTTAGCTGGGATATTATGATGAGTATTGATACCCATTGGTTCTCTACCATCTTCTCTATTTACAACTTTGCTACAGGATGGGTAAGCGCCATTACCATTATGGCTTTAACAGCTATTCAGCTTAAGAAAAGAGGATACCTGAGCATTGTGAACGAAGACGTAATTCATGACCTCGGTAAAATGATGTTTGCCTTTAGTATTTTCTGGACTTATATGTGGGTGGCCCAAATGTTATTGATTTGGTACGCCAACTTACCTGAAGAAGTAACCTATTACCTTGACCGCACTAAAAACGGATGGGGTTTTCACTTCTACCTTAATCTTGCACTCAACTTTATCATCCCGTTCTTTGGACTGATGACACGTACCGGTAAACGCAATACCTGGTGGTTGAGTTTTGTAGGATGTATCCTGCTCTTCGGACACTGGAACGATGTTTACCTGATGACCTTTGCAGGTGCCATGAAAGACCACCATGGTATTTCACATGCACCGGGATGGGGATTGATGGAATTTGGTTTCTTGGCCATGTTTGTTGGCGGATTCATCTATGTGCTGCTAACTTCATTAAGCAAAGCCAACCTCTATCCTACTAAACATCCATATATTATGGAAAGTGCCCTGCACGATGTAGGTGTATAAACAAATAAAAAGACTTTTATATAAGCCCTTTGGAAACGAGGGGCTTTTTTATTGCAAAGAAAATTCCTGATTTACAATTGCCCCTATAAAGAATATGTTATCTTTGTTATAATGACTACTAAACAAAGTAATCATGAAAGTCGTATCAACAATTACTAAACTCATCCTTCATCTTGCTGTTTTCACCTGTACTTTTTCTTGCCACAAAGATGTTGACTTACCATCAAAAAGCAACTTAAGCAATCCTTACCTTATCAACGCTTCAAGCCAAACAATAATTGAAAATGACAGCCCAACCGCCATAGTTTTGGGTAGTCAATTAACCAACCCGTATACGGTTTCAAACATGCAATCTGCGTTTACAGCGCTTACCACGGAAGACCCGGAGTTTTGCAGCAATTCAATTAATGTTAGAACTACACATTACTATGTAAAATTTTAACCCCAAAATGATGATGATGTAGAAGCCCTTCTTGACGACAGCACATTAATACTTTATGACTACCCTTTAGACAGACCAATAGTTAATAATAGCAATTATTATAAAGACCCAACTCTCTCGGAAACTACCCCCAATTATAAATATGCCTGTGTTCCCTTTGGTTTCAGTTTCCCAAATGTTCAATATTAAATTTTGGCAAACCTCTATATTCCTGAAGAGGACCCGCTTTTAGAATATACTGATGATTCTGAATTAGATATTTGTATTGACAAATTAGTTTATGAGGCGTTATCCAGTACCGGAAACCTGGACACTTTCAATATAGTTGAACCCGACACAAATGCTCCTGCGCCTTTGTTTTCCAGAAGATCAAAATGGAATCCGTCTGGAATAATACGGTATCACGATAATACCCTTATCCCTCCTAACAATACCGAAAAAGTTGGTTGGAAAGGCTTGGATGGTGTAAAAGTGCGGGTGCGCAGATGGTTCACCACCAGAGAGGCATTAACTGATGCAAACGGGTATTATTTTATCAATGAAAAATTTAGGAGAGATGTGAATTACTCTATAAAATGGGAGAGGCAAAATTTTCAATTGAATCTTGCTACCGTGGGGCAGCTTTACTTTGAAGGCCCAAAACAAACTGGGGCATGGGTGTTGAATATCGGGCCCGGCTTAGCCAACATGATAAGTACCGTACACATGGCAGCCATGGATTATTATTACAAATATTATTATGTAAATCTATCCTCACCATCTCTTAATACTTTTTGGACACCCAGACTTAATATTGGTATTTATTATGAATATAATTCCGATGCAAATGGTGACTGTAGGCCTTGGGCAAGAACCTTTGGAGCGTATAACACTATCAGGATTTACAACCCCAACAGACGTGGGCATGAAATATATGGTACCGCAATTCATGAAATGACTCACTTTGCACATTGGGGAATTGTTAGGTGCGTCAACGTATAACAACGCATCGAGTAAATTAGCAGAGAGTTGGAGACGTTTGATACAATGGACCTTTGCCAATAAACGATACAAAAATTACTATGGCCTCGCAAACTTTGATCACTACTTTGGATGGCAAAGCTACAATTTAAGTTCCTCATCTGCCGTTTCCTCTATGCATGATGGTTATGCCCCCGTTTTTATTGATTTGGTTGATAACTGGAATCAATATGCCGAAAACTGGAATAGTGCATATTTTGTTACTGATCCAATTTCAGGTTATACAGCGAAAGATGTAGAAGACGCTTTGCCAGATTGCGAATCGCTGAATTCTATCAAAGCCAAACTTGACCAGCTAAATAAAACTTCAAGTACAGACCTATATAATCTCTTTGAATTCTACAACAACATTTAGTATGAATACACGATTATTACACTATTTATTTTCCCTTTGCCTTTTCTCATTTTCTTGTAAAGAACCTGAAGGCGCTCTTCAAGAAAACAAGATTATTATAACTAACTTGTTTAGTCAGGAGGTGATCGGCACTTTTTACTGGTCGCATGAAACCTTTACCATACCGGTTAACGGTACTTACACTTATTTGGAATCAGGAGATGGGGCCGGAACTTTTAGCTTTGGTGAATCTGATTCTGTAATAATAAAATTCGAAGACGGCAAAGAAAAAACAGATTATAATTGCGGAGCCCCTCACGTGAATGCAATAAAACCGGAATGCTGGAAAGACACAATTAATTTGTTTAATTCATCTAAATACCTACAAGCCAAAGTCAGCGAGAATAAATTCGTGGCATACTATTATATCACTCAGGCCGATTACGATGAGGCCAAGTAAGCACGCTTGGCTTGTATAAAAAAGCCCTTCGGAAACGAGGGGCTTTTTTTTATACGTAATCCTTTAGCTTTGTGTAGTGATATCCTGAAACAGGAAGCGAATGCCGAAAAGCTTATGAGTAGGCTCATTTAAAATAAAACACATATGAAAATGATCAAATCTCCCTTTACGTAGATTGCTGTTGTAGTGATGTTGCTCAGCACTTCCTGCGCACATCTGGTGGGCTTCCCTACTTCGAGCGCGCAGATTTCAGGAAACAATTTTAAAGTCCTGGGTGAATCGAAAGGTACATCTGCGGCTACTTACTGATTCGGCATTGGTGGTCTCGACCGAAAAGCACTGGCCAATGAAGCCATCAAAGACATGAAGATCAAACATCCTTTGAAAGAAGGACAGGTTTATGCCAATATGGTCCTTGATTATAAATTCACGTTCATTGCCATTTACATGAAACAAACGGTAACGGTAACAGCCGACATTGTAGAGTTTACCAAATAAACGCTGCTGAACAATTTTGAAAGCCATGCACCTGCATAGCTTTTTTTATGAGTTAAATCCCCGTAACCGTATTTGCGTTAACCTGCGTTTGGTATCCAGCGGAAAATCATTCTGCATGATCCATTCGTAATAGGCGGGTTCAGCTTTTAATACATCCGAAACCGATTTGCCTTTATGCTTCCCGAAATTAAATACCTCCCTGCCCTTTGCATCATAAATCATTCTTCCGGCTAGATCCACAAAATTAGTTTGCCCAGAGAAACTGTGTAAAAATTCAATATCGTTTTTCAGGTTATCATAACGCTGCAACTGTGCCTTCAGCACTTCTAAAGTAGCACTGGTATCTGCTTCGGCTGAGTGGGCTTTCTCCAATACTTTATCGCAATAAAATTTATAAGCTGCCACCAGGTTGCGTTGTTCCATAACGTGAAAAATGCGTTGCACATCAATGAACTTTCTGTCCTCCGGATCAAAATCCACTTTGGCGCGCAGAAACTCTTCCACCAGCATGGGGAAATCAAACTTATTGGAGTTGAACCCTGCAAAATCACAGCCCTTTAAATATTCATTCAACTCTCTTGCCTTATCGGCAAAAATGGGTTCATCTTTTACATCCTCATTGGTAATGCCGTGAATGGCGGTCACTTCTTTCGGAATAGGTATTTGCGGGTTGAACCGCTGGGTTTTTACCTCTTCGGTACCATCGGGGAAAACCTTAATGGTGCATATTTCTACAATACGATCGTTGGAGATATTGATGCCGGTAGTTTCTAAATCAAATACCACCAATGGGCGTTTTAAGTTAAGTTGCATGGTGCAAATATAACGGCTAATTCGTTTCGATGAATTAAATTACGGGGTACGTTTTACGAACCGAAGGTCATCGAAGCTAATTACGGTTTCAGCGTCTTTCTGCGATTTCTGCGGGATACAGTGTGTAAATGGGAAGACATCCCCCAGCCCCCTTCCCTCACACGCAAACCAACGCTGCAAGGGGGACAGTTTCTTTGCGTGAAATTTTCTGCGAGTTCAGCGGGAAACAAAACGAGAATAGTCACTGATTAACTTCGTTGAGCTAAAGGTTGCACATATTTTTAATCAGTGAAATCTGTGACAGACTTCCTTGCCATCATTGTTTGTCCTGCTTCCGTGTAAATAAAGCACCGCTCATAGTACATTCATATCCGTATTATCAAAGTTACCGGAGCTCATGAGCAATAAATTGCTGTTGCCCCAGTTCATTTGCTGCAGATCGGCTTTTAGTTTTGCTGAACTATTATACGCAATAACCCCTGCCCCAAAGTTTTCAATAATATCATCCTCCGTGAGCATCTCCATCTTTTTCTTCTCAATGGTATGCGGATTAAAATACACGATGCGTACATCGGCCTTATCCAATGCACCCTTATACTCGGAAAGGAATTTTTTATTGAGGCTGCTGAACGTATGCAGTTCAAACACGGCCACTAATTTCCGTTCGGGGAATTGGTCTTTTACGGCCTCTACGGTGGCTGTTACCTTGGATGGGGAATGTGCAAAATCGCGGTACACCACGCTGTGTTCATTTTTTGCCACCAGTTCCAGTCTTCTTGCGGTGCCTTTAAAGGAAGCAATAGCCTTATAAAAGTCCGCATCGCTGATGCCAAGCTCATTCAATGCTAGGCGAGCCGCCTGCATGTTTTGCAGGTTGTGTTTACCAAATATGTTTAATTCCACCCAGCCCTCATTGGTTTTGATGCTGGTGAGTCCGTTGGCTACTTTCCATTCGGGGGCGTTGTACCATTTTACCTCAGCAGCGAGCTTCTCTTTTGATGTAATCGAACGGATATGTTCGTCCTCATCAAAACAAATGAGTTTGCCTGTGGCCGGTATCTGTCGCATAAAAATGGCAAACTGCTCCACGTATCCTTCAAAAGTGGGGAACACATTGATATGGTCCCAGGCAATGCCCGTTACAATACCAATATCGGTATGGTACACATGAAACTTGGGACGCAGGTCAATAGGTGAGGTTAAATACTCATCGCCTTCAAAAACGGCTATATCACTTTCATCATTCAGTCCCACCATGGTATCAAATCCTTCCAATTGCGAGCCAACCAGGTAATCAAACTTTCGGTTATAAAATTTAAGCACATGCAACATCATGGCCGTAGTAGTGGTTTTGCCATGGCTGCCTCCTACTACCACCCTTTTTTTAGAACGGGTTTGCTCATACATATACTCGGGGAAAGAATAAATTTTCAATCCCATTTCCTGCGCTTTAACAAGTTCCGGATTGTCTTTGCGGGCATGCATACCCAGAATGATGGCATCCAAATCAGCAGTAATCAGGTTGGTATTCCAGCCAATGGTTTGGGGTAATAACCCCTGTTTGGCCAACCGTGATTTGGCCGGTTCAAAAATTTCGTCATCCGTACCGGTTACGTGATAGCCTTTATTTTTAAGTGCTATGGCCATATTGTGCATTACCGCACCTCCAATAGATATAAAGTGTACCTTCATGTTCAGTTAGCTATTAGTGAATCCAAAGCAAAAAAAAGTATAAAGCAGCGTACCTGCTAAAAGATTTATGCACAAGTATCGTCATTACGAAGGAGACACTACCTCGGTAATCTCCTGAATTAAATCCAAGTGCTTCACGCAAGGAGATTGCCAAGCCCAAAGTACGGGTTTCGAAATGATGATAAATTTGAACTTTGCCCATGCTACATTCGCCTACATTAAATTGAATCATATAACTTCGTCTCACAATTTATACCCTATGCATTTATACAGCATTGATACCGGACTTTTTAAACTTGATGGTGGCGCCATGTTTGGCGTAGTACCCAAAAGCATCTGGCATAAAACCAATCCATCCGATGAAAACAATATGATTGATCTGGCCATGCGTTGCCTGCTGGTGGAAGACGGAAATCGGTTGACCTTAATTGACAACGGAATTGGCAACAAACAGGACGATAAATTTTCAGGGCACTATTACCTGCATGGAGAGGCTTCGTTAAAATCCTCACTCAATAAACTTGGATTTGATGTGGCTGATATTACCGATATGGTACTCTCTCACCTTCATTTTGACCATTGTGGAGGCAGCATTGAATGGAATGACGACCGGACTACTTTCCGTACCGCCTTTCCGAATGCCACCTACTGGATACATGAAGAACACTGGAACGAAGCTAACCACCCAAACCAAAGGGAAAAAGCTTCCTTTCTAAAAGAGAATATATTGCCCATACAGGAAAGCGGCCAGTTAAAACTGATTCAAAGCAACGAACAGATACATCCGGATATTTCCCTTATCACCAGCAATGGGCATACCCGCAGCATGATGCACCCGCATATAAAGTGGAAGGATAAAACAGTAGTGTTTATGGCTGATATGATTCCTACCATGAGCCATATTCCTATTCCGTATGTAATGGGCTACGATGTGCGGCCTCTGGATACCATGCAGGAAAAAACCTCCTTCTTAAAAAAAGCAGCCGAAAAAGAATACATCCTCTTTTTTGAACACGATGCGTTTAATGAAGCCTGCACGGTTACCCAAACGGAGAAAGGAATTCGTAAGAGGGAAATGGTTAAGTTGGCGGATTTGTGATGCCTCATAGTACGTTTACTCATACTTTCTAAACAGAGTAAGGGTTCCTTTTTTAGCAAAGTGCTTGATTGCACCATTGGAAAGTTGCACATCGCTGGCAAGTAGCCAGATATACACACCTTCGGGGCATTCCATATTTTTGTATTTTCCATTCCATCCTTTTGTGATGCTGTTGCTCTCAAAAATAAGTTCGCCCCATCTGTTAAAAATTTTCATATTGAAAAGTTGCACATGATCACTCACGGCTATAAAAACATCATTCAACCCATCCTCGTTGGGAGAAAAGGCTGTGGGGATGTAAAGGTAAGGCTCACATTCGCTCACTGGTAGTATCGAGTCGCGGTAGCTACAGCCATATCCATCGGTTACGGTTACTACATAATAGTTTCGTGCATTTATTTTTGTTATAGGCAAAGTGTCGCCACTGTTTATCCAATGATAAGCGACAAAGTTTTGTTGCACCTGCAGGTGCACAGTGTCATGCAACTCTAGGCACAAGGTATCGAGTTGTTCAATACTGAAGGAGGGCACAGGATATAGTTTCACCAATATATTTTGTTGTGTGCTGCAATAGCTGTTTTGGGCATTTACATAGTAGGAGCCGGGTGACGAAAAAATGAGTTGGGCGGTGGTATCGCCTACGTTCCATTGATACCGAGTGTAAAACGGGTGAGCGGCATTTAATGCTACCGATGTACCCACACAAAAAGAGGTATCAGCGGGTAAGGGTAGCTTTGGGGGTATTTTTAAGGTAACCGTGCTGCTGTCTTCGCTTTTGCAAACGATTGATTTTGCTTTTACACTATACACACCCATGGTGTTTACATCAATAAACGGAGTGGTATCGCCAGTACTCCATTTATAAAACAGGTAGCCCGAGGCCGATACATCGAGTACCACATGCCCTCCGGGACAAATAACAGTATCGGGTAAGTTTAATGTTTTTTTAATTTCGTGCCTCACCGTTAGGCTATCCGTTCGGCTACAGCCGTTCAAAAATGTTTTTACCCAATACACGCCACTATCTGTGGCTAGCAAGGTATCGGCTTGGGTGGCATTGCTCCATAGCCTGGTGGCACCAGCTTGCGGATAAGCAAAAAGGGTAACGGGTATATCCATGCAGGTAAGCGTATCGGTAAAATAGGGATAGGCCGACAGCAACGGATGTGTTACATGAAAACTATCAATATGCGAGCTACAACTATCAAGCACTTGTTTTACCCGGTACCAGCCTGTGTCGCCTACCTGTATGGTTAATGAAGTATCCGAGTTGTTCCATACCCGACTCCAACTGGTTTGATAAGTAAATGGCTTAAGCGAAATAGAGTTTCCTTTGCACACAAACGTATCTTTTACAGCCGAGGAAAGGTGGGCATCGGAGCCATACACTACGTTAAATGTATCAATGTACATACCCAGTGTATCGGTATAGCGCACCCAATAGGTGCCTGTGTCGGTTACATACCTGATGGCATTAGTATCGCCATTGCTCCACACTACGGATGTGAGCGGAACGTTGTAGCGAGGCTTAAGCAAGGTGCTATCGTACCTGCACACATGGGCAGGTCCTGTTTGCTGGTGCACAATTTCAAAAAGTTTAAAATCATCAAGCAAGTTACTCCCTGCCATTAAGCCTTGGTTGCTTACCGTAAACCACCAGGCAGTGGTATCGGCTGTAAAAAATGTTTCGTACCTGCTCCACTGATTAGGCGCAGCCAATATTTTATGAAACACACGACCCTCGCGCGTAAACGTGTCGCTGAGGCCAAAGCATAGGCTGTCGCGGGTAGTTTCTCTTGGAGTTCCATACATATTTAACCCCATAAGATTGAACATTAATCCAAAGTAGGGAGTATAAAACCCCGAATCAGCAACATTTTTGGAGGTATCTACGGCAAAGGCATACCATCTTAGGTAATATTTTTTACCTTCCACCACTTTACGTTTGCATTTGAAAGAAATCCCTACTTTTCGAGGCACGGGAATGGAAGTGTAGGGGCCTACTGTCAAATCTTTAAAATAATTCAGTACCATTATTTTTTCACCCTGAGGAAAAGGGCTGAATGGGCGTACATAACTATTTAAGGATTTTTTGTGTACTGACAGGTCATATCCAACATAACTATGCTCATCCCCGCCTCCAAATAAGACTTTGTTGTAATAGTAAATATTTATATCACCATAGCATAAGATTTTTGTTGAGTCAGTTAATCGGTTAAACTCATCAATTTGAGGACTATGGCTAGGATTAATTTCAAATCCGTTATCTTTTAAAAAATTTTGCGCGTTGGCATTTATTCCCATGCACATAAGAAAGGTAATAGTTATCCTCCTTATACGTATTTCAAGAAGCGTACGGATGATGTTTCTCATTTATTATTTCGTAAAATAATTATTGTAAACTTATAGTTACACGGGCCAAAAAATCTTCCGCCTTCACTTCTATAAGAAAAAGACCTTTTCCTAATCCTTTTGTGTCTATCGAGTATTCGGTGATTCCAGCTTTTGCTATAACTTGTGATGTCATTGCAATTTTTCCGGTCATGTCATAGATAGTTACAGAACACTCCTGCTTGCTTTCCACTCGCCACTTCAGGTTAATTTTGTCAGTAGCAGGATTAGGATAAGCAATCAGCGTGTTGTAATATTTTAACGAATTAATTGAGGTATATGGATTCCATTTCCATGCAGTATTTCCATCAATATACCCATTATCGTTGGTTCCCGATGGTTCGGTTATGGTACCATCACCGGCATCTGTGCCATCATTCCCATCACTTCCATTACGCGAAAAACCAAATACCGTGGGGCAGGTTGCAAAATAACATTTAGGATGCCCTGGGGTTATTAAATCTTCAATAAATTTACCGCTTGAATAATACTTGAAAGCCTCGTTTCCATCATCATCATAAAATGTAATGGTGAAATTACCACCAGGAGGGCAGGTGCCGGGTACCCCCGCTGTATTTGAAAAATCAACTTTATTCCCATTCGTAAGATAGTTTGAGCCATAACCAAAAAGTTTCTTGAACAAATTTTCGCAATCACCGGAACTATATACATCCACAATATAATGGTATTCCCAGCAGGGAGGGTCATATTCATAAACGATGAGTTGAGAAGTACCCGCATCGAATTTTGCTAATTTATCACTACTTGATGGGTATTTCATGATTAAGTTTGAAAATGCATTCACCACATCGCCATTATTAATAAGAAGGCACATGGCTTTATTCGGGTCACAGCGTTCTACCACGGTGGGTGTGGTGCAACTACCGCCACCCGATGAAGGACAAAAGGTATTATCACAATAATTTTCTGAATTGACAGTTGTTCCTGCCAAGTTTTGCGAACCCCATCCAAACCCACCAAGACCACCTTTGCCTCCTTTGCCCCCTTTAAAACTAAACTTAGGAGTAGAAAGACCGCTTGCGCTTGAGGTATAATTAACCCAAATTGTTCCCGGTTTCCCACCGTTTCCACCATCACCTCCGTTTCCACCATTTCCACCAAGTCCTTTTCCTCCTTGTCCGCCATCAGGAACTGGAGTAGAGCCATTGCAACAACCAACCCCTCCCGTACCTCCGTCTCCACCTTCTCCGCCATTACCCCCATTGCCCCCGTTATCCGCATTATTTCCATCTGCATAAAAGGTAACCCCCGAAGCGGTTATTGAAATCGTTGCAGTTTTAAGTACCATTGCTCCTCCACCTCTTCCACCTTTACCTGCATTTCCACCCGTTTCACCATTCTCTCCATTATCACCACTTGATCCAGCATTTGAACAGGGGGCGCCACTCGTTCCTCCTGAACCTCCTTTTGCTCCTCCCTGAGCTCCTGTGCCGCCCCCATAAGTTGAATTATACCCACCGGGACTCCCCATTACTAAATTGCTTTTAAAAGTAGGACTCCCAAAGCTTGGTATGGTGCCACTATTGGCACTACCCGAAGAACCGTTGTTACGTGCATCGCTGCCATTAGCACCCGGATTAATTGAAACGGTACCCACCCCATTAATACAGGCGTAATCAGGACCCGTGTTACCATTTGTATTTGCGGCAGTAGTTGAACCAGCTCCTCCCGCTCCGCCTGTTCCCCAGGTAACTGCGCTGTTTTCATCCGGGCCATAACCTTTGCCTGCAACCGTTAAGAAGGCATTACCTCCTATCGAAATTTGATTGTATGCTAAAACACATAATATCCCACCATGCCCTTGCGATTCGTCCCATTCGTTACACGTAACTACTGCACTACCTGATATAGCAAAATTAGTATACTCATATAATTTAATCATTTGTAATGCATTCGCTGCACTAAACGCAAATGCATTATTCCCTGATACTGTTGTTAAATAGTAATTCCCGCCTGAGGTGCCGGTAATGGTATAATTTTCATGCATTCCTATATTCACTCCCTTCATTTGAATTAATAAAACCATATCTCAGGTAGAGAAGGCTCCTGTTGCATTGGCAACCGCAACGGTGCAAACGGTGCTTGGCGGTGTTGAGAAACTTGTTACCTTAGCCCGAACATCATCAAGGTAATGGATACCACTAGACCAACTAACTGAGCCATGCGCTTGTGTTCCGTATCCATTTATTTGTGAAAAGGTGTAGTTACCAAATAGTAAAAACAAAAAAAATGCAGAACAGTTTAAAATCGGTTTCATAACATTTAAATTTAATTGGTTAATCAAAAATAAGGAAAAAAGGATAAACGCCAAATTATTTTGTATGAAACATATAAGTGTCTCTATAACCAAGCCTGCACTGTAACCCAAACCGAGAAAGGAATTCGTAAGAGGGAAATGGTTAAGTTGGCGTATTTGTAATTTCTGCGAGTCCGTTAAGCATCCCGACTTATGCTTTTCGTTATTTCAAACTTCAAGCGAAGACGCTTGAAGGGACTTGGGATTTATAATTTGTCAGTGAGAAATAAGCACTCGCACTGCTGTCCGTTTTCCTGATTCATCCGTAATGGTGAATAGATATAATCCGTTTACTAAGTGTGCGGTTGGTATAGTCAAGGTATCAGCATGCGTCTCTCCCCATGCAGCCACTTCCCCCCTGCATGAAAACAATTGCCAAACCCCCCGGTGAACGGTTGACTCAATGGTGAGCTGATGGCTTGTCGGATTGGGATACAAACGAACCGCATTTGTTTCCGGAACAGAAGCCATGCCTGTAGTGGTATTGCAAATAAATTTATTCAATTCAGCCCACAAATCGCGGTCAAATACTACCGGCACCAAACTACTATCGGCCGCAGAATTTCCCATACGTATGATGACGATATTTTGTGAAGGCCACACGTAAAGTTTTTGGTCGTTTTTACCCAGACCTGCTACCATTTCATCGGGTGCAGGCGGGAATAAATCTCCGGGAAAAGTAATGGTAGAACCGGGCAACTTATAACTTCCTTTTCCGTTGAGCCACCACAGGTACCCATACGAAGGATTCAGATTTTGCGAGGTATTCATCATTTGCCGGTAGTAGGCTGTATCTTTTAACAGGGTATCGGTTTTCCATATCCCGTGATTTAACATGAGTAATCCAAAACGGGCCATGCTTCGGGGTTTGGAATAAAATACCCCGTCATACCACAAACCCGTGATTCCTGTTTTTAGTGATAACTTTGAGTTGGTGTATTGCTGGTAAGTACTTCCTGTGGCCGATTCAATCACATCTTGCAAAAGCAGGTAAGCGGCATTATGATAATACCATTGATTTCCTGCATCGGCTTTGTATTTAAGACAAGTCGGTAATTTGCAATTATCATCAGGAACAGTATAATCCAGCCCTGTTGTCATGGTAAGCTGATGACGAATGGTAATTAATCCTTCTTTGGCCGGAGGGCTGGTTGTCCAGCCACTGCCCAAATATTTTGAAGTAGAATCGGAGATAGAAAGTTTTCCTTCCTGTTGCGCTATGCCCACCAAAAATGAGGTAATGGTTTTGCCTGCCGAAGCCCAATACCAAACCGAGTCGGGAGTAAAGTTGTCGAAATATTTTTCTATGGCAATTTTTCCATCCTTTAGAATAATAAACGCCTTGGTATTATTGCGTTGAAGCAAGTCATATAAAGAATCAATGCGATTGGTGCACCAGCCCAGTTGCTGTGGTCTAATGGTGTCCCAGATGCTCCCAACAAGAGGTGGAAAGTATAATTGAGCATTACTTTTACCGCATAAGGTAACCAGTGCTACTAGCGTAAGTAGTAATTTTTTCATGAAAATAATTTGTACTAAGATAAGGATTAACCTGAATGGTTTAACCTACCCCTATATGGTTTTATGCTGTTTTAAGAGGTATAAAAAAATCCCGCTTTCGCGGGATTTAAAACTTGGGGTGGATGATGGGACTCGAACCCACGACCCCCAGAACCACAATCTGGTGTTCTAACCAACTGAACTACAACCACCGTGTTTTGTGACGTGCAAAGATATTTAAAATCCCGTTACAGGACAATTTTTTTTAGCTTTCGTACAACTCTCCAACTTTTTGCCAGTTCACTACATTCCAAAATGCCTTGAGGTAATCAGCTCGCTTATTTTGGTAATTGAGGTAATAGGCATGTTCCCACACATCCACACCTAAAATAGGTTTACCTGCCGCTTCGGCAATATCCATCAATGGGTTATCCTGATTGGGCGTAGCTAGGATACTGAGTTTCCCTTTGGCATCTTTTACCAACCAACCCCACCCCGAACCAAATACCCCAACCGATTTTTTCTCGAATTGTTCTTTAAACGCATCCATTGAGCCGAAATCGCGGGTAATGGCAGCACTAAGTTTCTCTGACATTACTGTTTTACCTGGCCCAATAATGGTCCAAAAAAAGCTGTGGTTCCAATGCCCTCCACCGTGGTTACGAATATCGGAACGCACCGCATCGGGAGTACCTTTGATATTGCTGAGTAACTGCTCAAGCGTTTTTCCCTTGAGCGAAGGTTCTCTTTCTAACGCTGTATTAAGTTTAGAGATATAGGTTTGGTGGTGTTTAGTGTGGTGAATTTCCATAGTACGCGCATCAATATGAGGCTCCAGAGCATTGTAGGCATAAGCCAAGGCAGGGAGTGTAAAGGTTCCGTCAGTGAGTGGAACTATGGTTTCTGAATCAGTTTTGGCCAACACTTCTCCCGGATTCAGGGAAAGTCCGGTAGCCACTCCGGCAGCAAGTAGCCCACCGGTTTTTAAAAAATCTCTTCTGGATGTACGCATGTTATTTTTCTTTTCAACAAAATTAACCTAATTAAACCGATGATAATACTTAAAAAAAAGCCATTTTTGAAATTGATTTCAGCAGAAGCGCGATGACCCAGAAAACGAGTCCCATTGAATTGCAGGTAGAAGGAATGACCTGCACTAACTGTGCCCTCACGGTACGCAAGTACCTTGAGAATCAAAAAATGGAAGACGTGAGTGTAAACTTTGCTACCGGTGAGGTTCGGTTTATGAATATACCCAAGGCCGACCTGACTCAACTGGGTAAAGGCATTGAGATGCTTGGATATAAAGTAGTCAAAGATGGAGCCGCCCCTCAGGAAAAGAAAAGCCGTTTTGCGTTAGATACATTAGAAGGCAAATTCTGGTTTTGTGCGCTGTTCACTCTTCCGCTGCTGCTGCATATGGTGTTACCGTTTCCCTGGTTACATCTACCGTTGGTGCAAATCCTGCTCTCGGCACCTGTGTATTTTCTCGGACTCCCTTTCTTTGGCAAAAGTGCCTTTCAGTCGGTTCGCAACGGTCTGCCTAATATGGACGTGTTGATTTTTACGGGAGCATTTTCCTCTTTGGTATATAGCCTTATCGGCACCATTCAATTTTGGGGAACACCCGAAGTACACCAGTTTTTATTTTTTGAAACCGGAGCCACCATCATTACGCTGGTGTTATTGGGAAACCTTATTGAAATGAAGTCGGTGAAAAAAACCACCAGCTCCATTCACGAACTAACGGCCCTGCTCCCGTCTAAGGCTACCCGCATTGGTAAGGATGCAGCCACCGGTTTTGAAACCAGCGATGAAGTAGAGGTGAAACTGCTGCAGGAAGGGGATATTATTTTTGTGCGCAGCGGAGAAAAAATTCCGGTAGATGGTATCATCACCGTTGGTAAAGGTTCTATAGATGAAAGCATGCTCACCGGAGAAAGTTTACCGGTATTCAAAATTAAAAATCAGGAGGTGTACAGCGGAACTATATTAACCGATGGAGCCTTTCGCTTTAAAGCAACTGCTGTGGGCAAAGCTTCTACCCTTTCACATATTATTAAGATGGTAAAAAATGCTCAGGCAAGCAAGCCATCCATTCAGAAAATTGGCGATCGGGTAAGTGCAGTATTTGTGCAGGTAGTGATTGCCATTTCACTGATAACATTTTTACTTTCTTTTTTTGTGCTCGATATTTCAGGAGCCGATTCCCTGATGCGGGCAGTTGCCGTATTGGTAATATCGTGCCCGTGCGCTATGGGACTGGCAACTCCCACTGCCGTGATGGTGGGCTTGGGTAAAGCAGCAAAAAACGGATTATTGATTAAAGGCGGAGCAACGGTAGAGGAACTAGCCAAAACGCAGGTAGCCATTTTTGATAAAACGGGCACACTTACTACCGGAGCATTTGAAATAGGTGAACTAAAAATTTACAATGGCATCGAGCCTGAAATCAAAAATATCATTTACTGCATGGAAGAATTTTCGGCTCATCCCATTGCACAATCGGTACTAAAACATACGGAATGGAGAAACAACACAGTTGTTTTGTATGATATGAAAGAAGAAAAAGGGCTGGGACTTTTTGCCAATGATGCACACGGCAATTCTTTTGCTTTAGGTTCGGAACAAATTTTGACAGCCGCCCCACCCGATGAAACATTTGATTTGTACCTGACCAAAGACGAGGTTCTGGTTGCTGCCATACGCATAAATGATGAAGTAAAACCGGGAGCGGATAAGGCCATCACTTACTTAAAACAACAAGGCATTAAAACCCTTTTGCTTAGTGGCGACAAAGAAAGCAAATGTCGGCAGGTGGCCGCTCAGTTGGGCGTGGATGAAGTATATGCCCGCCAGTCTCCGAAACAAAAGCTTGACCTGATTGAATCGCTGCGTAAAAAATACGTAGTAAGCATGATTGGAGATGGCATCAATGACGCGCCTGCCCTTTCTAAGGCCAATACAGGTATTTCCCTTTCAGGAGCCACTGATATAGCCCGTCAATCGGCACAAGTGATTCTATTGGGCAAAAATCTGGATGAGGTGACAAAGGCACACCGGATAGCAAAACTTACGTACACTACCATTAAACAAAATTTATTTTGGGCACTGGCCTATAATGTGGTGGCTATTCCATTAGCTGCGCTGGGTTTTTTAAGCCCCATGCTGGGAGCATTGAGTATGGCTTTTTCAGATGTGGTAGTGATTGGAAACTCATTGAGGTTGGGTACTAAGAAAATTTAAAAGATTGGCCTTTCGCTTTTAATTCGTTCGTATTTCAACCGAGAGACAGAAACAACCAGTTAGAAAATTCAATGATCAAACCCCAAATGCTGTATTTTTACAAAAACTAAAAATTGCACTTATTACCTGAACACAGCAATTTGAAAATGGTTATAAAATTTTACCAATAAACATGATTGAATATTTAAAAGCCAACATACAACTTGGCATGGAGATTAATGTGCACTTGTTGTAAGCTCCCCTGTTTTAATACACACCTAAAAAAGATAATTTCTTTATTAATGCCCTTTAGGTTTTATAGCAGGAACTTTTCGTTCAGGTAACGCAAGTAACGAATCAGAAGTTAAAGTACCTCCTTTTTCAGGTTCAGGCAAAGGAACCGAAGTGGGGGCCACCAATCCGCTATCATATACCCGCACTCCATGATTAGTAGTGTTTCGTTCATAAGAAGCTACCGCAATTTTTGAGTTATCCGGGCTAATGGCTACCGAGCGTACATTGTACCCATATCCTTCATAGCTGTAAAGAAGTTTGCCGGTGGTAAGTTCCCATACTTTGGCCGTACCGTCATTAGAGCCGGTTACCACATATTTCTCATCGCGGCTAATGGCTATGCAGGTTACCTTCCAGGTATGGCCTTTTAGTACGGCAATTTGTTTTTTTGTTGCCGCTTCCCATACAATAGCGGTTTTATCGCTTGATCCACTCACCAGGTATTTTCCGGAATAGCTAATTTCAAGTGCATTGATTGGGCCACTGTGCCCGACTAAGGTGCCGGTGGGTGCAGCAGCCGGAAATTTAATAATGGTAATAGCGGGATCGTTGGTTCCAATAAATACCTGCCCGTCTTTTGCGCAAGCAATGGCATTAATATTCGGAAGCATCATATTCCGCTTTTTCTCTCCGGTGGCAAGGTCATACATATTTAATCCCTGCTCGGCTGAGCCGGTATAGAGGTTTTTGGCGGCAAAATCAAATGCAATAGCTGTAACTGCGGTGTTGTACCCCACAAAATCGTATTTCAACATACCGGTAGAATCCCATCCTTTCACACTAAAATCTTTAGAAGCCGTAGCTATGAGCATGGGTTTATTGCGTGGACGCGAAAAGGCAATTTGGGTTATAGCGGCATTATGTCCGCCTATTTTTTTAATAAGCCATACCGAGTCGGCACTGTACATGTGAACGTTTTTATCCCATGAGGTAGAAAAAAGGTATTTCCCATCGGGCGAAAAGGCTACTCCCTCTACTAAATCACTATGTCCCGGATAAATAAATTTAGGTTTGGTGATAACGGTTTGTGCAAAAACCTGACAACCCATGATAAGGAAAGCCAAAGCAATCAATTGTTTTTTCATATACCCCATTTTTTCCAAATATAGAAAAGTGAAACACAAATTAATGTGCGCCCGGTCACGCTTTATAAAAAAGCCATTTACCCAGCTCTTTGTAAGTAATTTTTTTGCCGTAAAGCAAAATACCGATACGATAAATTCTACCGGCCATCCAGGTGGTAACTAATATGCCCAACAACATACAACACATGGAAGCAATAATTTGCCAACCCCACGACCAGTCCCATGCTCCGGTAAAAAACGGAACACGCACCATCATAATAATAGGTGATGTAAACGGAACCATAGAAAGCCACGTAGCCAATGAACCATTAGGATTAGATACAACCACCGTTTGGGCAAGAAAAAAAGCCAGTATCAATGGAATTGTAATGGGTAACATAAACTGCTGCGTATCGGTTTCGCTATCTACAGCCGCCCCTACCGCAGCAAACAAAGCTCCGTAGAACAAATAGCCGGTAATAAAGAAAAACAAAAACATCCCTCCCACCAGCCAAACATTAATTTGAGAAGCCTGGCTGATAATATCACTTAATAATGCTGCTTTACCCGTCTGGCTCACGGCTGCTCCTGCATCCTGCACCATGCTCATTTTGGCTGAAAGTGCTCCGGTAACACCACCTCCCAGCACCGTACTTAACACCACCCAAATTAAAAACTGCAACAAGGCCACCATAGCAATACCGGCAATTTTCCCCATCATCAACTCAAAAGGTTTTACCGAGGAAATAATTACCTCCACAATGCGATTGGTTTTTTCTTCCATCACCCCGCGCATTATTTGCACTCCATAAATAAAAATGAACATGTAAATGAAAATAGCTCCGATAAAACCAAGTCCGGTGGAGACAGCGGTGCTCCCCTTTTCCAAACCTTCTTTCGTATCGCGTACCGACTCCAGAACTACCGAAGTATTATTTATTTCCTCTATGAGTTTTTGTTCAATCCCGTGTTGGGCAAATTTAATATCACTGATAACCTTGTTAAGTTTATCTTCTATGTATGATTCGTCCTTCCAACTGGTTTGAGTGGCCGCAATTAATTTAAAACCTCTCAGGCTATCGGCTGCCGTTTTAGGAATGTATAAAACAGCAAAATAATCTTCATTTCGAAGCTGAAGGCGGGCGGCATCCAGTGGCTCATCTTGATAACTGAATTTGTAAAAATTGTTTTCCCGAAGCTTGTTTCTAAACACACCGCTCTCGTCAATAACAATTATGCGTTTTAAATCATTTGATATTTCCTCATTTATTGAAAGGTAAATAATAAGCGCATAAAACCCTGCAATAAGCAATGGACCCAGCAGTGTCATCACGATAAACGATTTTTTTCGCACCCTCGAAAAAAATTCCCTTCCGGCAATTAAAAATATTTTATTCATTACGCTACAACAGATTGAGTGGCTAAATTTTGATTTACTGAAATGATAAAGATATCATTCATACTTGGAACAATTTCCCTTAAACTGTGAATGTGGCTTACAGGAATAAGCTCTTTCAGTAAATCGTTTGGGATACCCTGAATTATTTTAATTTCAGACCTGATGAGCCCCTCATCAACCGGAGTTGAATTTTTCAAAACAAAAGAAGGACTCAATTGTAAATTACATATAGAGTGTTCTACTTCGTAGGTTTGGGTACGAAACTGGTTTTTTATTTGTTTTACTTCGCCCTCAAGCACTACTTTTGATTTATTGATAAGTGCAATATGATCACACAGTTGCTCCACCGTTTCCATGCGATGGGTAGAAAAAATAAAAGTAGAACCTTCTTTATTCAGGCGAATTATTTCATCCCGGATAAGGTTGGCATTAATCGGATCAAATCCCGTAAAAGGTTCATCAAGTATTATCAATTCGGGTTGATGCAGTACAGTGGCAATAAATTGTACCTTTTGCTGCATGCCCTTACTTAACTCTTCTACCTTTTTCGTCCACCAGTTTTTTATTTCAAAACGCTCTACCCAGTCTTTTAGTTTATGCATGGCATCAGAGCGACTCAACCCCTTTAAGCGGGCAAAAAACAAAAGTTGCTCTCCTACTTCCATTTTTTTATAAAGACCTCGCTCCTCGGGCAAATAACCCATTCGATAAATATGTGAAGGGTTTAGTTTTTCTCCTTTAAACAACACCTCTCCTTCATCAGCTCCGGTTATTTGAGTGATGATTCGAATAAGCGATGTTTTACCAGCACCGTTTGGCCCAAGCAAACCGTAAATGGAACCGTGAGGAACCGAAAGATTAACCCGATCCAGTGCTTTGTGGTGGGCATACTGTTTGGTTACATTTATAATTTGAAGTGATTGCATCTGACAAATTTTAGTTCAAAACTAATTATTGTATTACGCTTTACAAGCTCATTCGACCAAATACCCGAATAACCTGATAAAATTCGTTTCTTAATGAAACATGGCTTCAAAACCCCGGGTCATTTTTTCGTTGGTAAATTGGGCTGCCCGGGTTCGTGCACCCAACGAATAGGATTTATAATGCTGAATAATATCATCCACCGCGTGCAAAAGTTCAGAGGTGTTTGTAGGGTTAATAAGTTTGCCGCTTTTCCCCTCATTCACCGCTTCAGCCGTTCCGCACTGAGTGGCTCCGATAGCTGGTGTTCCGCAGGCGTTGGCTTCCAAAATACTAATCCCGAATCCTTCCGTATCACCATCAGGCTGCGGTTCGGAAAGTAACAAATAAATATCACATTCGTAGTATAAAGCACGCAACGAAGCAAAATCGCCATAAGGAATTTGTACAAAACGAATCCTATGTGCCACATCAAGAGAATCAACTAGTGTTTTCAATTCACTGGCATAATCAGGAAACTCCAAAGCCCCGCAAATAGTGTAATTTACTCCGGGATATCGCTTAGCCAATACCGGAAGGGCACGGATAATATTTATATGTCCTTTGCGGGGTCTAACAGTACCTACAGTGAGCAGGTTAAGGTTACCTGAAAAAGTTTTTATGCTACTTACCTCCTGCAGCCATTGTGCATCTAATGCATTGTATATAATCCGGCAATGCTCCCGAAGGTCAGGTGTAAGAAGAGAACACGTGTACGAAGAAACAACCGCTAATTCATCAAAATTGCGCAACGAAACTTCTGTAAAATGTTTTATGAAATATTTTTTTTGCAGCAATTCATTTCCGTGGAGCACGGCAATAAATTGTTTTCGGCAGAAAACTAATTTTAAGAAATAGCCCACCCAAACAGGAAATTTATTCGAAACAATAATCACATCGGGTTTAAATGACATAGTCACCCGAACACAGGTAACTAACCGAAAAAAATAACGGAATAATCCCTTGTGACCTGTGGCAACAACTTGATATAAACTTCCGTGCCTTGCCTCCTGTTGAAAAGTTACTACCCGCAGTGTATGCCCAATATTACTTAGCCCTTCGGCCAATTGAAAGGCATGAGCAGCAACCCCTCCGGTAACGGGAGGAAATTCGCTTACCACTAACAATATCCTTTTCATGTGGGGCAAGTTAAAATTTGATTCCTTCTTTTTACCGTGAAAAATTAAATCTTTTAAATAAATTTACCCAATGAATGCGAAAGTTGAAAAATTCTTATTGGCACTCCCCGAGCCAAAACAACAAAATGCCTTGTTGCTCAGGGAAATTTTTCTGTCCTGTAGCCCTCATATTACAGAGAGTATTAAATGGAATAACCTCACCTTTTCGTGTAATGGGGATATAGCTTTTATTTACACCTACAAGCAGGTAGCTTACGTAAATGTTGGCTTTTTTAGAGCAGTTCAACTTACCGACCCGAAAAACAGGTTTGAGGGCAAAGGAGAAAAAATGCGCCATATTAAAATAACAACGGAAAAAGACATTCCTGTTACACAACTAAAAAAGTGGATAAAGGAAAGTATCTCACTAAATTCAATAGCCCAAAAGGAAAAGACCAAAAAGAAAAAGTAAAGCAAAAAAATATCACCGAAAATTCTTTCCATTCATTCCACTCTTTAAGTACATTTACGGCTCATGCAACCGGGCGACCTGAATACCAAACGTTCCCTAATTCATATAAAAAATATGACCAGCAAAAGTTGCGTACGTATAGTACGTGAAAATCTGGAACGTATCGGTTTTATACGGGTACATTACGTGGCACTGGGAGAAGCAGAAATTAGTTACGATCCACAAATTATAAGCGAAGGTTTTCTGGATGCTCTGCTACGAAACAATGGCTTTGAATTAATCACCGATAAAGAAACGAAACTTATTGAGTTAATTAAAACTTCGGTTATTCAACTTATTTATTATGGAGGAAACACCAATTCGCTTATAAGAAACTCTGATTACCTGAGTGAGCGATTAGGACACCCATATGCCTACCTGAGCAAATTATTCTCTGAGAAAACAGGAACTACACTGGAGAAATACATCATTCTTTTAAAGATTGAAAAAATCAAGGAGTTAATCAGCTACGAAGAAATGACCCTGAGTGAAATTTCCTTTCAGATGGGATATAGCAGCGTGCAATACCTGAGCAATCAATTCAAACAATTCACCGGTTATTCGGTAACTGATTATAAAAATTTGACAAACAAACCGCGCACAGCACTCCACCAAATCATTAACAACTGATTTTCAAAGTTAATAGCCAGGCTCATGACAATTTCTGCTTGAAATTTTATAACACTTTGCCATTAAACCATAACAATCGAACAGCATCTAATGGCCACCTTTGTACCAGCAAATTTCAATTAGTGTACCCTCAATTAAACGTAACACGCCATGAAAATTAAACGAAACATTGCCCTAAGTGACTCTGGGTTTGTATTTAACCCCACTACGGGCGACTCCTTCTCAACCAACCCAATTGGGATAGAAATTATCAAATTGCTGAAAGAAGGAAAAAATGAAGATGAAGTAAAAAAACACTTGATAAAATCCTACATGACCGATGAAGTAACACTTGAAAAAGATTACTACGACTTTGTGAATATGCTACTTAAACTTCAATTGGCCGAAGGTGATGAAGATAAAGACGAAGCGAAAAATTAATGTAGCCGTTACGGGACTAAACGCCATTGACAGTCCGGGGCCTGGAATACCTGTAATACGTGCGCTTAAAGAAAGTAGTGAGTTTGATGTGCATATCATCGGTCTCTCGTACGAAACACTTGAGCCAGGCATTTACATGCACGATTTGGTGGATAAAACCTATCAAATACCATTTCCTTCGGCAGGTATTGAAAGTTTACTTACCCGCCTTGGCTATATCAATGCCGTTGAGAAGATTGATGTATTGATTCCAAACTTTGATGCGGAGCTATTCAACTTCATGAAACTCACCGAACGCTTAGAAGAAGAAATGGGTATAAAAATGTTTTTACCTACCATTGAGCAGTTTGAAGAGCGGCATAAATCAAATCTTGCAGAGTTTGGAAAAAAATACGGCATCAAAGTTCCGCACAGTAAAATGATTTTTAATATCTCCGACATACCATCGTTGCGCAATGAATTTACATACCCATTAGTGGTAAAAGGAAAATATTACGATGCATCGGTTGCCTACACCCCCGAGCAGGCTGTTACCTGTTTTAATAAAATAAGTACCAAGTGGGGCTTGCCCATCATCATTCAGGAGTTTGTTTATGGGCAGGAAGTAAATGTTACAGCCATAGGTGATGGCAAAGGCAATACATTAGGCGCCATACCTATGCGAAAGCAATACATTACCGATAAAGGAAAAGCATGGGCGGGCATTTCGCTGGAAGATGAAAAGTTGATAGAGGTAACCGAAAAAGTAATCAAAGGTTCCAAATGGCGAGGGGGCATGGAAATGGAAATGATTAAAACACGTGATGACGAATATTTCCTTATCGAAATCAATCCGCGATTTCCGGCATGGGTATATCTGGCCGTAGGCTGCGGACAAAATCATCCAGAAGCACTTATAAAAATGGCTTTGGGCGAAAAAGTAAAACCATGGAAAAAGTATGATATCGGAAAAATGTTTATCCGGTATTCGTATGACTTAATTGTAGGATTAGAAGAATTTGAAAAAATCTCAACCCTTGGTGAATTATAAAACATAAACCGAAACTTAGAACATGAAAAAGATGCAATACGAACGCCCGGTGATTCAGCGCTTGAATACCGGCATAATGAATAAATTCGGCACCCGTACCGAATATGCGCCCGTAACCCATATTGAAGGAAATGCCGTGAAAGAACTGATTGAAAAATACGGCTCTCCTCTTTTTGTAATTTCAGAAAAAACCATTCGAAACACTTATCGCGAAGCCAACCGTTCATTCAACACACGTTACCCTAAAGTACAATTTGCCTGGAGCTACAAAACCAATTACCTGAGTGCCGTATGTAATGTATTTCATCAGGAAGGATCATGGGCCGAAGTAGTATCCGGTTTTGAATATGAAAAAGCCATTCGGCATGGGGTTCCCGGGAATAAAATTATTTTTAACGGCCCAGATAAAACCGAAGCTGAATTGCGCACAGCCATTGAGAATGGATCGCCCATTCATATCGATCATTTAGATGAACTTTACCTCATCAAGGAACTATCGGGTGAAATGAAAAAGCGTCCCAAAGTAGCTATACGGGTAAATATGGATACCGGCATTTACCCAATGTGGGATCGTTTTGGTTTTAACTACGAAAACGGACAGGCATGGGATGCCATTAACAAAATAATGCTTTCAAATACTATAGACTTAATTGGGTTGCATTGCCATATCGGAACCTTTATGTTAGCCCCCAGTGCCTACGCAGTGGCAGCCTCCAAATTATGTGATTTAGCTATGGGAATTAAAAAGAAATTTAATAAAAACATTCACTACCTGGATTTAGGCGGAGGATTTGCCTCAAAAAATACGCTGAAAGGGTCTTACCTTCAGGGTGTAGATGCATCACCGGGTTTTGACCAATTTGCCGAAGCAATCAGTACAGCCATCCTGAATGCAGGTTTTGTGGAAGATGAATTGCCCTTGCTACTTTTAGAAACAGGAAGAGCTATGATAGATGAAGCGGGCTACCTGCTGGGAACGGTAATTTCAAACAAGCGCCTGTCTGACGGCAGAAGGGCTACCATCATGGATTTTGGAGTAAATATTTTATTTACCTCCTTTTGGTACGATCACAAGATAAGCCCTGCACAAGAGTTTAGTCAGTATACTGAAGATGCCGTTTTGTACGGCCCCTTGTGTATGAATATAGATGTGGTAAGAGAACATGTAACTTTACCCCCGCTTAAACGAGATGACCAGGTAGTGGTACATACCGTGGGTGCTTACAATATGACCCAGTGGATGCAGTTTATTGCACTGCGCCCTGCAATTGTACTGATTGATTGTGATGACAAAGTGCATCAAATTCGCAAAAGAGAAACTGTTGAAAGTATAGTGAAAGAAGAAATGATGCCCGATTACCTTAAAAGCTTTAAGCTGTAACAAAAAAGTATGGGTGAGCAATTGAAATTTTGGTTGCAATACTACCGCGATGCTACCGTGAACAGCTATGCTCAGATGTTTTTTTCAAACAATCGCTGGTTTGCATTATTGTTGTTACTTGCTTCGTTTGTTGACCCCTTCACCGGTTTAAGCGGATTAATTGCCCTGCTCATGTCGGTAGCCGCTACACATTGGTTTAAATTTGACCCGGCTTTAAGCCGCAGCGGTGCCTACACCTACAATAGTTTAATGGTAGGCCTTGCCGTGGGCGTTTATTATACCTTCAACATTCAGTTATTGGTTATTCTGTTGCTCATGTCGGTATTTACGTTACTTATTACCGTGTGGATGGCTAATATTACACTCAAATCAAATACTCCTTTTTTAAGCCTACCGTTTATTGCCGGAGTGTGGGTAGTTATCCTTAGCACCCGAAATTATGCAGCAATTGGCTTAAGCGAACGAGGTATTTACACCATAAATGAATTATGGAGCTATGGCGGTGAAACATTGGTAAATTTCTACCAGAAGTTAAATCACCTTCCAATTCCGGCATTTGTTGATGTGTACCTAAAATCGCTAGGTGCAATCTATTTTCAATACAATATTATAGCTGGAATAGCGATTGCTCTGGGTTTATTGCTCCATTCGCGCATTTCTTTTTTATTATCGCTGGTTGGTTTTACCACAGGCTACCTGTTTTATCATTTTTTACAGGGAGGGTACTCCGAAATGATGTATAGCTATATCGGTTTTAATTTTATTCTTTCTGCTATTGCCATAGGTGGCTTTTTCCTTATTCCATCGGGAAGATCATTTTTATTGGTAATTATTTGTACTCCCCTTATCGCGATCCTTATCAGTGCTCTTGGGTCATTGGTATCGGTTTATCAGTTACCCTTGTATTCACTCCCATTCACCTTAATGGTTATGCTTTTGTTATTTGTATTACGATTACGATACCAAGAGAGTAAGCCACAACTGGTACTTTTACAACAATATTCCCCCGAAAAAAATCTATACAAACACTTGTATCGAAAAGAGCGTTTTCAAAATGAGACCTACTTCCATATTCACCTTCCCTTTTTCGGGATATGGCATATCTCACAAGGTCATGATGGCCACATCACCCATTTAGAAGACTGGAAATATGCATGGGATTTTGTAGTAACAGATGATAATCAAAAAACCTTTAAACTTCCCGGAACTGATGTTACTGATTTTTATTGTTACAACCTGCCCGTGCTTGCACCTGCTGCCGGATATGTGACAGAAATACTCGATGAAGTAGCCGACAATACTATTGGGAATGTGAACAGAGAGCAAAACTGGGGTAACGCAATTGTGATAAAACATGGCGAGTTCATGTTTAGTAAAATTACTCACCTAAAAGGTGGCAGTTTAAAAGTAAAAACAGGAGACTACGTAAAAAAGGGGGAAGTTATTGCCACTTGTGGAAATTCGGGACGCTCACCTGAACCACATATCCATTTTCAGCTACAGGCAACACCATACATCGGTTCTAAAACATTGCGCTACCCTATCAGTTACTATGTGAGTTACAAAAATAACGCAGTCACTTTTCATGCTTTTGATTATCCAAAGCAGGGAGAATACATAGCACGTGTAGCAGCCACCCCGCTGATAAAAAATGCCTTTCAATTTATACCTGGAGAAGAATTAATGTTTGAGTATGTTAACGAAAATGGAACAAAAGAAACCCTTAAGTGGGAAGTATTTACCGATGCCTGGAATAACTCTTACCTGTACTGCCACAACAGCAAATCAACCGCCTGGTTTGTAAACAACGAAACCCTCCACTACTTCACCGATTTTGAAGGAGACAAAAAATCGATGCTCTACGCATTTTACCTTGGGGCACATAAAATACTAATGGGATATTATCCGCAAATAGAATTAACAGATCACCTTCCCATTGAAGGTTTTTTTCAAGGACCTGTAAAATACCTTCAAGACATTTTTGCTCCGTTTTATCTTTTTTTACATGGCGATTACTCTATGAAATTTACTTTTGCTGACGAACAAATACAACCTGAAATCATTACAATTGAAAGCAGTGCCACGGCTTATATCGGAAAAACCCGCAGCCGAAATATGAAGTTTAAAATAATCCTTCAAGAAAATCATATTGCCGAGTTTACTATTACCGAAAAGGGGGAAACCAGAACAGCCAAATGGATAAATTAATTTTTTATTTTTTCTCTGTATTCTTTATGGTTCCGCATTTTTTAAAGGCACAGGATGAACCGATTTTCGATTCAAAAATGGTAGAAGATTCTACTTACAGGTTTTATTTAGATGGCGACTGGTGGAGTGTAATCTCATATGGTGAGGCCGCATTAAAAGAAAACATTGATTACTATTACCTTCGTATGCGGTTGGGTATTGCCTATTATAAATTAGGAAGATTCAGAATGGCTATTCCTCATTTTGAAAAAGCCAATGAAATGAATCAGTTAGAAGAGGGCGCAAAGGAATATTTATATTGGTGTTATATTTACTCTGATAGGTTTGAAGATGCGGGAAAGTTGAGTAAAACATTTTCGGCAGAAACCGCGAAAAGTGCAGGAACAGAAAAGCAAAAATCGATTGCATTCTTCCTGCTGGAAAGCGGAACAAAAATAGCCGACAAATCAAGTCTATTTGATCCCTTATGGTACATGCAGGGAGGAACCGGACACATGCTTAAAAAACAGATTTACTTTTTTCAAAGTGCCACTTTTTTAAGCCAAAATACGTACTGGGGCAGCTATAAGCAACTGGAATATTATGCAAAAGTGAATATGCCCATTGCAAAGAGTTGGTGTTTAGCCCCTGCCTTTCATATTACAAACCTTAATGCCTCTCCATACTCAAACAGCACGTATTTCTTAGGTTCGTTAAATGCAACAAAGCAACTGAAGTTATTTCAACCTCACCTTAATGCCTCCTGGTCCAATCTTTTTGGAACCTCCCAAATTCAAACTGGGACAGGCTTAAAATATTATCCCTTTGGAAATAATAATTTATGTATAGCCGTTTCTGCCAATGTGCTTGTGCCTTCAACCGGAAATGCAGCCTTTCATTTTCAACATAACGTAAGTTACGCACCAAATATAAAATGGACATTTAGCGGATGGTTCTATCATGGCAACGCTTATTTGTTTAATGAGAACAATGGATACTTAGTTAATAGTTCGTATGATTTATTACGTAACCGAAGTTCACTGATGGCTACCTATAGTTTACACCGCCATCTTGATATTTATACGTTGATTCAGAACGAGCAAAAAACAGAATATTTTAATGGAAACAATTATCAGTTCAATAATTTTATTTTAGGAATTAAATATATCCCGTGAGTATGAAACGCATCATCATTTTAGCCATTACCTGTGCCGCTTACATTTCAAATGTATTTGCACAAAACGAAGCCAAATTACAAGCTGCTTTCAGCAAAAGCTATCAGCATGAGAATAGTGCAGATTACAAAAGTGCAATTAATGCCGTAAAGGAAGTCTACGAGGAAACAAACTACGATGCAAACTTAAGAATGGGTTGGTTAACATATAAGGCAGGAATGTACACCGAGTCAATGGGATATTATGCAAAATCCATTAATCTGATGCCTTACTCAATTGAAGCTAAACTTGGGTACGTAAATCCGGCTGCCGCGGCAGGATTATGGGAAAAAGTAATTGACCAATACCATAAAATTCTGGTTATTGACCCACAAAATACTACAGTGAATTATAGAATGGGATTGTACTGTTACAACAAGAAAGACTATAAATCGGCTTATGGTTATTTTGAGAAAGTGGTGAACCTCTATCCTTTTGACTATGACAGTGAATTAATGTTTGCCTGGACTAACTTTCAACTGGGTAAATTCAGAGAAGCTAAAATCATTTTTAATAAAGTTTTGTTAATGTCTCCGGGTGATAAATCGGCTTTGGAAGGATTATCATTGATAAAATAAGAAAACGGCTATTGTTATTCGGGCAGTTGGTTAATGAATGTCGTGAAATGTGACATATCCTGCATTAATTGCACATTTTTGGGCGTTTTTAATTCCACATTTTCTATTTGTTTCCCAAATAATAGAATACTTGCTTTGGGCCATGAAATGGAAAGTTCTGTAACAAATAAATTCAACTCTTTTAAAGTAATGGCACTTGTAAGTGAAGTTACTACGTACCGCGGGGTATGAAAAGCAAATACTTCTTTCAGTTCGCTATGCGGCAAACTTTGCCCCAAATAAATTACCTGATGCCCCCTTGATCTGAGCATATAATTGGCAAACAACAACCCAAGTTCATGGGGTTCGCCTTCGCGCAAAAACAGTAAAAATTTCTCCTTACCCGAATCTTGATTCAACACCTGACCATCAATAGCCACATATAATTTTTGTTTAATCAGGTTAGTGATAAAGTGTTCATGAGCCGGCTGAATAGACCCAATTTGCCATAATACACCAACCTCATGCATAAAGGGGAAAATTACATGTATCATGGTATTTTCCAAACCCTGCTGCAAAATGGTTGTGGTAAGTATATGATTAAAGCCGACCTCATTAAGCAGAAGCATGCTGGATACAAGTAATTTTACTTGGTTAGGGTACTCTCTATTTTTTTCACTCACCTCAAGTACAGCCGTTTCAATTTGTGCGGGAGTCATTTTTGCTATACCCGAAATTTTCACCCCGCTACTATTAAGTGTACTGATATTCAGAATAAGACGGAGGTCTTCATCGTCATAATAACGTATGTTGGTTTTGGTGCGCTTAGGCCTAATAATAGCATAGCGCTGCTCCCACACCCGTAGCGTGTGACTTTTTATTCCGGTAACGGATTCGATATCTTTTATTGAAAACTTCGACAAAACAATTTATTTTACAAACTTAAACAGTTTAAAGTTGTTTTTTGTTTTAAGTCAGCGCGTAATCAAAATATAGTTTGAAACAAATTTTAATTGCAGGTGGTTCCGGGTTAATCGGTTCTTCATTGGCCAAAAGGTTAAAAGCTAGGGGGCATAAAGTAACCTTTTTAAGTCGCAAAGGAGGACGGAAACAATCGGGAGTTGATATTTATGAATGGGATATTCAACGTTCGTATATTGAAGGAAGGGCTTTTGAAAATGCTCAGGTAGTGATTAACCTTTCCGGGGCAGGCATCACAGATCAAAGATGGAATGAAAAGAGAAAACAGGAGATGTACAATAGCCGCATTAATGGAACCAAGCTTCTTGTAGAGCATATAAAAAAACACGGGTATAAAGTAAAAAAGTTCATCTCTGCTTCGGCTATCGGAATTTATGGTAACCGCAATGACGAAATTTTGTTTGAGGACTCCATGCCGGGTGATGATTTTCTGGCTCGTATTTGCTGCGATTGGGAAAAGGAAGCTGAAAAAGTAAAATCAGCAACAACTGGCAATATATATCTTGCCATCCTTCGAATAGGGTTGGTACTAAGTCAGCGTGGTGGCTACTTTAAACGCATCAAACAATTTATTAAATGGTGGATGGGAGCACCAGCCACACCCGGAAACCAGCACCAAAGCTGGATACACATGGAAGACCTTTGCAACATGATCATTTACCTGATAGAAAACGAACAGATAGAAGGCACTTTTAATGCAGTAGCCAGTGAACCTGCTACAGCCGAAGATATTGTTGCAAATATTGCTCAGCGACTTCAAAAACCCTATTTCCTTCCTCCTGTTCCATTATGGATATTAAAACTCCTGTTTGGCCAAATGGCCGACATTCTTACAGCCAGTCAATATGTAAATAATGAAAAAATTCGAGAAGCCGGATTTAAATTCAAATACCCGGATTTAAATAGTTCGCTAAACAATTTAACCCTTGAATAGTTATACATATTGGAGAAACTGTAAAGAGTGAATTTATGAAAAGTGATCTGTGTGAAGGGGTGAATTTGTGAGGGGGGATTTACTGACCTGAATTTACCAAAGTTTATTTCTTCGTTTTATTCATGATAAAAGAAAAGATTAATATTGTTTGGTTAAGGCGCGATTTGCGCTTGCACGATCAGGCGGCTTTATACCATGCCCTGAAGGCCGGTTTCCCGGTGCTTCCGCTTTTTATTTTTGACACAAATATTCTTAACAAGCTGCAAGACCGCGATGATGCCCGCGTGAGTTTTATTCATCAAACATTACGAAACCTAAAAAAACAACTGGAGGAAAAAGGTTCTTCGTTAATAGTAAAACACCAAACTCCAATTGAATCGTGGAAAGGGTTATTAAGTGAATTCAATGTGCAGGCTGTGTACACCAACCACGATTACGAACCTTATGCCCGGGAAAGGGATGCTATCGTCAAAACATTTCTAAACGAAAAGGGGATTCATTTTTATACGTATAAAGACCAGTGCATTTTTGAAAAAGGTGAAATCAGTAAAGATGACGGAAAACCGTATACCGTTTTTACTCCTTACAGCAAAAAATGGAAGGCTAAACTGAATGATTTTTACCTGAAATCTTATCCTACCGAAAAGTATTTTAGTAATTTTTATCAAACAGCCCCCTTGCCAATAATAAGTCTGAAAGAAATGAATTTCAGTCAAAATTCGCTGGAGATTCCTCCGGTACATACCCACACCCTACTCATTAAACACTATAAAGAGCAAAGGGATTTTCCATCGGTAGCCGGCACCAGCAAACTAAGTATACATTTCAGGTTTGGAACCATCAGCATCAGGGAGAAAGCTAAAAAAGCACTATCCCTCAGCGAAACCTGGTTGAATGAACTGATATGGCGGGATTTTTACCAGCAAGTACTCTGGCACTTTCCACACGTGGCAACAAGCGCTTTCAAACCCGCCTATAACCGCATTGAATGGAGAAACAACCCCGAAGAATTTGAACGCTGGTGCAATGGAGAAACGGGTTACCCTATTGTAGATGCAGGTATGCGTGAATTGAACGCAACAGGTTTTATGCATAACCGCGTGCGCATGATTGTAGCCAGCTTTCTTACCAAACATTTATTGATTGACTGGCGATGGGGCGAAGCCTATTTTGCAAAAAAACTGCTGGACTTTGATCTGGCCGCCAACAACGGGGGCTGGCAATGGGCAGCCGGTTGCGGTACAGATGCCGCACCTTATTTCAGGGTATTTAATCCGGCCCTGCAAACAGAAAAATTTGATAGGGATCATCGCTACATAAAAAAATGGGTGCCGGAGTATAACACACCTGCCTATGTAAAACCAATTGTGGAACATAATCTGGCCAGAGAGCGTTGCCTTAAAACTTATAAGGAAGGGCTTGCCTCTTAGACTTTAAATCCTGCGCTTGGCAATAGCCCCGTTTATAATCACCTCTTCAATGCAGTCGCTCCCGAAATTGTACGGAATAAAATGAAAAGAAGGAATTGGCTTTGTGATGATCACACTTCCGGTTTTTCCTATGGCAATGCTGCCATGTGTAGCACTCATTTGTAAGGCAGCTGCCCCATTAATGGTGGTGGCATGAATGGCTTCTTCGGGAGTAAGTTTCATACGTGCACAAGCCAGTGATAAAACAAAGCCCATGCGGCCACTAGGCGAACTGCCGGGATTATAATCGGAAGCCAGGCAAACGGGCAATCCGGCATCAATTAGTTTACGCACCGGGGCAAAAGGAATTCCCAGAAAAAACGAACAACCCGGCAGTGCCATTGGAATGGTGGTTGAATTTCGGAGGCATTCAATTTCCTCTGCTCCGCAATATTCTAAATGATCAACACTAAGTGCATGATTTTTTACTGCCACCTGTACACCTCCGGTATAGCCCAGTTCGTTGCCATGTATCTTTGGTTTCAGGCCGTGTTTGATAGCGGCATTCAGAATCGTATCTGTTTCTTCCGGAGTAAAAAAACCTTTGTCACAAAACACATCGCAATAGTCGGCCAATTGGTGTTCGGCAATGCGAGGCAACATCTCCTCAATAATCAAATCAATATATCCCTTTCGGTTTTCTTTATACGCTAACGGAATAGCATGAGCACCCAAAAAATTAGCCCGAATAGGAATCGGTGAAACTTCCTTCAGTCGCTGAATCACCCGCAGCATTTTTAATTCATCTTTAACCGTGAGTCCGTAACCGCTTTTTATTTCTATGGCTCCTGTTCCCTGTTTAATTACCTCCCACAAACGTTCTAAAGCACCGTGAAACAACTCATCCTCCCCCATCGACTCCAGCCTGCGCGAAGAATTAAGAATACCTCCACCCTTTTGTGCGATTTCTTCATAACCCATCCCTTTAATACGCATTACAAACTCTTCCTCACGTGTGGATGCAAATACAATATGTGTGTGTGCATCTACAAAAGTGGGCATCACTACCCTTCCGGTAGCGTCTATTTCTTTAATGGCACCATGCTCTTTTATCATTTCAGATTTAAAATCACGCATAGTTCCGAATGCAGCAATTTTTCCGTGCTCAATATAAAGAAAGGCATCTACCAGCACATTCATTTCCGACATCTGACGCCCAGCCCTGCGATCAACCGGATAATTATCTATGGCAATAAGTTGTTTGATATGTTTAATGAGTATGTTCATGATCTCTTTAGTTTAATGCCAACATTTTTTACAATCATTTAGTCTCTCGCAAAGGTTAATTATTCCTGTCATTTACTCTTTTTCTTTGCGGGCTCTGCACCTCTGCGTGAAATAGTCTCTCGCAAAGATTCATTCATCTATCTATAATTTACCCGTATAAAATTTCATCTTCTTCATAGCGGCCGTGAGTTTTGGTTCTTCCTTAAACAATCCGAACACGGCAGAGCCACTTCCGCTCATGGCTGCATAGGTAGCTCCTGCATCATACATTTGTTCTTTCAGTTTTTCTATTGTAGGATATTTTTTAAAAACCGACAATTCAAAATCATTTTCCAACATCTTTTTCCATTTAGTCACCGGCTGTTGAATGATTTGTTGCAAACTCTTATTTTCTACTGTTTTGCCCCTCTTTTTTACTGCGGCATATGCATCGGCTGTGCTCACATGAATACCCGGATGCACCAAAGCAATATGCCATCCCCCTAAATCTAACTGCAGCGGTTTAAATTTATCGCCCCTACCATACGCAAATGCAGGTTTATTCGTAATAAAAACCGCGCAGTCGCTACCCAACTCAGCTGCATAATGCTGCATTTGTTTTATACTTAGTTTTAACCCGAATTTTTCGTTCAGCAATTTAATTGTAAAGGCTGCATCTGCCGAACCTCCACCCAGTCCAGCTCCCATTGGAATATGCTTAAACAAATGAATAGATACCGGAGGCAAATCAACATCTTCAGCAAGCAGTCGGTAAGCCTTCACACAAAGATTGGATTCGGGTTTCCCTTCAATGCTTAATCCATACCCGTGAAAAGAAATTTTATTTTTTTTAGCCCGCTTATTGTCCAGTATCTCCAACGCATCCTGCCATTTAACAGGATAAAATACCGTTTCAATATTATGAAATCCATCCTTACGTTTGTTGATTACGTGGAGACCTAAATTTATTTTACAGCCGGGGAAATTTATCATTAGTCCACTTTAATAACACCTTCCGGTTGACCCGATTTCAGTTTTTTTTCAATTTTAAAAAGTAATTCCTCCGTTGCTTTTACATCTTTACCTGCGCGCTTGCCTGCCTCAATAGCTAACCGGGCATATTCTCTGGCTTCCTTGGGGTAGTTTGTTTTAAGAAGTAAAGCAGCATAGGTATCTAAATAGTTGTATTCCTTATCGCTGTTTACTACCTTGCTCATCCATTCTTTCGCCAGCACAAGCAATTCATTGTTATCACACTTCTCATATAGCTCCCATGCTGCTGAATTGATAAAGTTATTACTAAGCTGAATTCCGGAAGATTGTGCATCCTGAATACTCGAAACATACAACGGCCATTTTTCGGCAGACTTATAATACTCGGAATAAAAATAAAATCTGCTTTCTTTGTTCTGAGCAATAACATTTCCATACTTTGCCTCCAGTTCAGCGAAGCCCTTTTCATTTTTATCCTTTGCCAGTTTTCGCATTTTGCTTACTATAGATGACCATATCGCATCTGAGGTCTCTTCGGCACCATATAATTGTGCATACTTACCTTCATTCGAAACAAGCAAATTAAAGTATTTATCATTCAGCTGGTGGCTGAAACGAAACATAACATTGGCATTTATCTCTGTAAAAAAATCTGTTTGTTTGTCAAGGTAAAGGTGCAGCATACTATCAGTTGGAAACTTACGCTTACCGTTTTCAGCAAATGCACTCACATAAAAATCAGGGTAACCCAAATCAAGGTTAGCATGGTTATATCCCGGTCTGTTTATTCCTTCTTTTTGAGCAAGTTTCTCCTCAAGTGTTTGAATAAAATCTTTTGGTTTCTGGTATCCTTTAATGATGTGTAGCAACCTTCCTTCTTCATCAAAAATTAAAAATGAAGGAAAAGAAGTAATGATGTACTTACGGGATAATTTTGAACCCAACGCATCTTTTTCCATCTCCAACTTAGTGGCCACAAAACTTCGGTTCATTAAATCAGCCACCTGCTTGTCGGTGAAGGTTTCCTTATCCATCACCTTGCACCAGCCGCACCAGTCGGTATAAGCATCAATAAATATTCGTTTTTTTTCTGCTTTTGCTTTAACTTTTAAACTGCTCCAATCGGCCTTTATAAAATTAACCTGGGCATTCAATTCTAAACTAATAAAAGTGGATAATAGAATAAATAAATGTTTCATATGATTAAATATTACTGTTAATACAACTTGGTACGTTTCACAATAAAGGGTAATAACACCTGTGAAAAATCATCGCCCACTTCAGCCTCTACAAAATCAATTTTGTATTGCATACAGCGTGTTATCAGGTTATGTTTAAATTTTGCGCGGGCTTTCAGGTATTCCTCCCTCAGTGCCTGAGGCTGCAGTTTCAAACGCTCCCCCGTTTCCATATCCACAAAAATATGAGGCCGGTTCGGAAAATTAAACTCGCTCTCGAATTTTTTATCCGACACATGAAACAAAATCACTTCGTGTTTATTGAAACGTAAATGTTGCAAAGCCGAGAATAACTCATCTAAATCTACCGTACTATCCAGCATATCGGTAAATACCATCACCATGCTGCGCTTATGAATACTCTCTGATAATTCATGCAATACTTTTGCTATGTTGCTTTGTTTATTCTCAGGAGCTTTTTTCAAAAGTTCGTCCAATCGCCCGAATAACAGCCTCCGGTGAGCACCGGTGGCTCGAGCCTCTGAAAGGTAATTGATTTGTTCATCAAACAAACAAATACCCGAGGCATCACGTTGTTTACTCAATAACTGAATGAGTGAAGCGGCTGCATACACACTGAATCCGATTTTACTCAACCCATCTTTTGGAAAAAACATAGACGAGCTGCAATCAATGGCCATGTAACAGCGCAGGTTGGTTTCCTCCTCATACCTTTTGGTAAATAATTTCTCCGTACGCGCATACAGTTTCCAGTCAATATGCCGGGTTGACTCTCCGGTATTATATAACCTGTGCTCGGCAAACTCAACCGAAAATCCATGATACGGACTTTTATGCAGACCGGTAATAAAACCCTCAATGACCTGCTTAGCCAGCAACTCCAGATTGCCTGCCTGTAATAAATGTTCAGTATCGAGTTTTAGTTCTGTCATTTGTACAAAACTAATGGATTTGAAGGAAAGATACCTTCGGGTCGAATCTTACTTCAATATTCTGGCTTTGCATTATTTATGTTTCGGTGTGAAAATAGGCTCACGCAAAGCTATCTAACACGAAAAGATGTATGTTGCTGCCTGTAATTTAAAACTTTTTATTTGCCGACTCTGCGCCTCTGCGTGATAAATCTCACAATTGCAGACTCCGATTTTGGTTAGATTTGCCCAAAATATTCTTCCTTGCACGAATCACATTACCGCAGCATCCTTAAAAGCATTTCCTGGCGATTGGTTGGTACCATGGATACCATCATTGTTTCCTGGTTTATCATAGGCCCGGGAGGCCATTTAAAAGCGCTTTCCATTGGTGCGAGTGAACTGCTTACCAAAGTTGGGCTATACTACCTGCACGAACGCGCCTGGGTGTATCTGCTGCTTAAAAAACAATGGAACCAAACACCCCGCATATCAGCCATTAAAGCCATAAGCTGGAGGGCTGTGGGCACCATTGATACCATGGTACTGGCTACCATCATTACCGGAAATCCATTTACCGGGTTAAAAATAGGCGGTACCGAACTGCTAACTAAAATTATTCTTTATTACCTGCACGAACGCGCCTGGGCTCGTCTGCCCTTAGGTACGGTGAGAAAGTGGTTTGGAAGAAACTAAAAAAGGCCATCCTTTTCAGAACAGCCTTTTTATAAATGCTAATCTTCTTTAATTACCCTACCTGAGCCTGAAGTTTGTTGGCCAGAATATGTTTAGGTACAGCACCTACCTGTTTATCTACCACCTGTCCGCCTTTAAAGAACAATAAAGCCGGAATACTCATGATACCGTATTCGGTAGCGACTTTTGGATTATGATCTACGTTGAGTTTTCCGATGACCGCTTTTCCTGCGTATTCGGTGGCCAATTCTTCTACAATTGGTCCAATCATTCGGCATGGCCCACACCATTCTGCCCAAAAATCAATCAGTACAGGTTTGTCTGATTTCAGCACCACTTCCTCGAAGTTGCTGTCGGTTATTTCTATTGACATTCTAAGTATAATTTTAATCTATAAATTTTAAAAGTTAAATATGTCGGTTGCGTTGGTCAATTATTGTGCCTGACTAAATTGATACCTAATTTCAAGTTGGTCAAATGTTTTAATTACCTCGTTATCCAGTTGGATGCGGTATTTTTGAGAGAATCCGTTGACCATCCACTTTTTATCGCTATCCAACAGATTCATACGTACCATACAATTTCCTTTATAGCTTTCGAAAAGTTTTTGAAGTTGTGCCACCAAAGTACTGTCAACTTTTTTCGAGTCAATATTCAAAATGACAGATTTTACCATTTTATCCTTCAACTCTGTCAAAAGTTGTATGTTAGTAATTTTAAACTCAAGATCGTCCTCCTTGTTCCACCGTGTTTGCACTTTTCCTTTAATAAACAAAAACCAGCTTTGTGTCATAAAGGATTTGTATTTGGCAAAATCTTCCCCAAAAAGGGCAAACTCAAACGTATCGGTATAATCCTCCAGCATAAATCGCCCATATGGCTTGCCATTTTTAGAAATTCCCTCAATAACATTTGTTACAATACCAGCCAGGGTAATGTCTTTGTTGCGCAAAAGTTTCAAATCTTTCAGTTCACTTAGTGAATTGCGGCAAAACTGATTAATCTCCATTCGGTAATCATCTAGTGGATGGCCCGTAATAAACATACCCACTACTTCCTTTTCATACCTCAGTTGATCCATTTTATTCCAGGGCTCGGCCGCAGGTATACCGGGTTCCGGAATATCCGAAGCACCGCTGCCCCCCCCACCGCCAAACAACGATTGCTGACTGTCGGCCTCATGATTTTGCACTGCGTTGCCATAGCGAATGGCCTTTTCAATAATATTTGTTTCCTCGTTGTCTTGTACTTTCAGGTATTGAGCTCTGTGTACGCCCGTAAAACAATCAAGTCCTCCGGCAAATGCTAAAGCCTCAATAGTTTTTTTATTTACTGCCCTAAGGTTTACGCGTTTGGTTAAGTCAAAAATGCTTTTGAAAGGCCCATTGGCCTCACGCTCTTCAATAATGGCTTGTACCGCTGCCTCACCCACTCCTTTTACTGCTCCCAAACCAAAACGAATTTCTCCATTTTTATTCACGGCAAATTTCACACGGCTTTCGTTAATGTCGGGACCTAGAACAGGGATACCTGACCGTTTACACTCCTCCATAAAAAAGGTGATTTTATCAATATTGCCGAGATTGTTGGTGAGTACTGCCGACATATATTCTCCCGGATAATGAGCTTTTAGGTAGGCTGTTTGATAAGCCACAAAAGCATAACAGGTAGAGTGAGATTTATTGAATGCGTATTGGGCAAAAGCCTCCCAGTCGGTCCATATTTTTTCAAGTTTTTCTATTGGATGACCTTTGGCATTTGCCCCCTGCATAAACTTACTGCGCATTTTATCAAGCGTAGCCTTATCTTTTTTTCCCATAGCTTTGCGCAAGGTGTCGGCATCACCTTTAGTAAAATCGGCCAACTTTTGCGAGAGTAACATCACTTGCTCCTGATACACTGTAATGCCATAAGTATCCTCCAGATACTCCTTCATAGCAGGTAAATCGTAAGTAATGGCCTCCCGTCCGTGTTTACGGGCAATAAAATTCGGGATGTAGCCAATAGGTCCGGGGCGATACAATGCATTCATTGCAATAAGGTCTTCAAATCGGTCAGGCTTAAGCTCCTTTAGGTATTTTTGCATACCCGGACTTTCAAACTGAAACGTTCCATTGGTTTCCCCGCGCTGGTACAACTCCAATGTTTTTTGATCATCGAGCGGAATGTCATCAATAGCTATTTCCAGGTTATAATTTTGTTTAATCAGGTTTAATGCATCACGAATAATGGTGAGCGTTTTTAAACCAAGAAAGTCCATCTTGATTACCCCGGCATCCTCAATAATACTTCCTTCGTATTGGGTAATCAGCAACTCGGTTTCTTTTGAAGTTGCCACCGGTATAATCTCACTTAAATCTTTGGGGGCAATGATAATTCCTGCCGCATGCAATCCGGTGCTTCGTACCGACCCTTCCAATATCAACGCCTCCTTAAGCACGCGGGCCTGTAAATCGTTCCCTCGGGCTATCTCCCGAAGTTTTTTGATATTTTCAATGTCTTCCGACTGATATCCTTCGGTAGTTTTTAAACTTTTTTCTCCTTCAAAAGGAGCGTTCATCACCCGCTCCAGTACGGTGCCCGGCTTATCAGGAACTAATTTAGCCAGCATGGTTGATTCGGACAGGGGCAAATCCATCACCCGCGCCACATCTTTGATACTTGACTTGGCAGCCATAGTACCATAAGTAACAATTTGCGCTACCTGATTTTTACCATATTTCTTCACCACATAATCAATCACCTTTTGCCGGCCTTCATCATCAAAGTCTGTATCAATATCAGGCATACTTTTACGATCAGGATTCAGGAAACGTTCGAAAAGCAAATTGTATTTGATAGGATCTATATTCGTAATCCCAATGCAATAGGCCACCACACTTCCGGCAGCCGAACCACGACCCGGCCCTACAAACACCCCCAAATCACGACCCGCTTTGATAAAATCAGAAACGATAAGAAAATATCCAGCAAACCCCATGGTTTTGATGGTGTGCAATTCAAACTTAATCCTGTCTTCCGTTTCCGCTGCCAACTCCCTGTATCGGTCACGTGCTCCTTTCCAGGTAAGATTTTCCAAAAAATCATCCTGCGAAGTAAACTCAGGTGGCACTGTAAAGTGGGGCAGCAAAATATCCTTCTTCAAGGTAAGCGCTTCTATTTTGTCTACAATTTCATTGGTGTTATCAATGGCTTGCGGAATATCATGAAACAAAGCACTCATTTGTTCCGTGGTTTTAAAATAGAATTGGTTATTGGGAAAAGCAAAACGTTTGCCCTTGGCCGATACATCATCATCGGCAAACTCTATCATCGTTGGGGTGCTTTGCTTTTCACCGGTGTTGATGCATAACAGAATATCGTGTGCATTGGCATCTTCTTCATTGATGTAATGCGAATCGTTGGATGCAATAACCTTTACATGGTATTTGGCAGCAAACCTCATTAATACCTCATTCACCTGATCCTGCTCTCTCAGTTCGTGCCGTTGCAGTTCGATGTAATAATCTTCGCCAAATAAATCGAGCCACCAGTTAAATTCTTTCTCGGCTTCAGCTTCTCCCCTACGCAATATGGTTTGAGGTACCATGGCCCCTAAACAACAGGTGGTGGCAATTAACCCGGAATGGTATTGTAATACCAACCCTTTATCAATGCGGGGGTATTTGCCATACAACCCATCCATGTATCCCAGCGAGCAAAGCTTTACCAGGTTCTTGTAGCCTTCAGCATTTTTTGCCAATAGCAACTGATGGTAACGTTTGTCTTTGTCCTCCTTGGTGAATTGTCGTTTGAGCCGATCGTCTACTATATAAAATTCGCAACCAACAATAGGTTTAATGCCCTGCTTATTAGCCTCGGCTACAAAACTAAAAACACCAAACATATTCCCGTGATCGGTAATGGCGCAGGCAGGCATATTATCGGCCTTGGCTTTCTTCAGCATTTTTGATATATCGGAAGCTCCATCGAGCAACGAGTATTGCGTGTGAACGTGTAAGTGCGAAAATTGCATCTGATTTTTAACTTGGATGAACAGCTATCAAAAGTACATACTATGTGTGGTGAAAAACGGGGTGTTGAAAGGATGGGGAAAAATGGTTACCTAATGATTACTAAGTTAAAATAATAATAAAGTGCCCTTCACTGGCTTCCATGCTTCCCCATTATTGATAAAATGAATACGATTCGCTTCCTGTCCTTTTGTAAGAAAATAGTTTGGGGAAAGCCGCAATTCAAATCTACTTCAGTAAAGCCTTATTTATCGCAGTGAGTTAATGAAAATCAACACCGGTAGTACCTTTAAATGCATGGAAGATATGCCCAGCTAACGAATGGCATTTGCACGTATACCTGATATGCAGAATACGTAATGAAGTAGCAACAGCCATTCATTAATTATGAGTAACCAACATGAAGTATCCGTTGCAGGCGACCGCACGAAAGAAATTATGACTTTTGTAAAAGATTACCTGATTAACTCAGCACCTCGGCCAGATGAAGGAAATACTCATTCACCGGTTTCCTTCTGAAAATTGCCTCGTGAAATGGAGTAAGTACCACCTTATTATTTTCAACCCCAACCATTTTATCTCGTTCTCCGTCAAGCAGGGCATCTACGGCTCCGGTACCCATCATGGATGCATTAATTCTGTCAAAAGCAGTAGGCGATCCTCCTCTTTGTATATGGCCAAGAATAGTAACCCGCGACTGCAGGCCTGGATGCAGCTTGAGCATCTTTTTTTGAATTTCAAAAGCCCCACCCTCTTCATCCCCTTCTGCTACCACAATAATGGAAAATGACCTTTTGCTTTGTTCAAATGCCTTAAACATTTCTCCCAAATCGTGTAGTTTAGTTTCTGTTTCGGGAATGAGCACGGCTTCTGCCCCACCTGCTACTGCCGAGCTTAATGCAATAAATCCGGTATCCCTACCCATTACTTCTATAAAAAAAGTACGTCCGTGCGAAACCGCGGTATCCCGTATTTTATCAATGGCATCAAGAGCTGTATTTACAGCGGTATCAAATCCTATGGTGTAATCGGTACCGTACAAATCATTATCAATAGTGCCGGGCACCCCTATTACAGGTATATTATGCTCTTTGGTAAAAATTTCGGCTCCGGTAAAAGTTCCGTTTCCGCCAATGGCTACTATTCCATCAATCGCATTTTTTTTCAGATGTTCATAGGCTTTTGTCCGTCCTTCAACAGTTTTAAACTCTTCGCTGCGCGAGGTTTTTAAAATAGTGCCTCCCCGTTGAATAATGTTGGCCACACTGGAAAATTCCATCTTCACAAATTCTCCGTTTATCATGCCATTATAGCCGTTCAAAATCCCATAAACTTCCAAATTGTAATGCAGTCCAGCCCGCACCACAGCCCGTATGCATGCATTCATTCCTGGAGCATCTCCACCCGAGGTTAGCACTGCTATTCTTTTCATTTATTATTCCTGTTTTTTGTAAACAAATCGGATAAACTGATTATCGGCTCCTGGTGTTGTATCATCAATCTGTGTAATTTTTATAATCCCAAATGCCCCGTTTCGCAACCAAACCACCAATATATCGCCAACTGCCATATCCCGAATTTGTGTAGTGGGTGTGTAAAACGGATTGTTCCAGGTATTAATCAACTCTTTTGATGTGGCATTATCAAAATCAACTAATGAGGTTCTGATAAATTCAGTATACGAAGAGGTAACTGGCGACCGCCATCCTTTTTCAAAACTAACGGCAGTTGAAGTGGTGGTATTTATCAAATCGTAATTTAATGAATCGGCTAATTGTCTGGATGCGTTGTTTACCAAATCCCATTGTGCATTTTTAGAAGTGGCATTTACGTTGTATACAACACCATTATGTTGGATTCCCAAATCAAGCGGATTTTCAATAACCGAAATAACAAATGACGCTGATGCCTGTCTTCCGTTTACATCGGTTACCACAAAAAAGAGACGAATGGTAGCTGGTAAAACTGTCACTTCAGGAACGGTGTACACAAATGGCCACGTAAAAGTGTTTCCCGTAAGCATCAAAACAGTATCCGAAACCTCAGCCGAACCATTTAACGAACGCAAAACCCGGATACTGAAAAGACCTGCATTCGCTTCGGTTTTTACATTTATATATACATTCCCACCCCTGAAGGTGGAAGCAGCAGCCGCTCCGTTGAAAGTAACCAAAGGTTCATGCGGAGTTAGTTCAACCTGTTTAGTACACCCAACCATACTCAGCAGAAAAATAATCCCAGACAAGTACCTCATTAATGTGCTCCTCCTTTTGATTCTATGCTCATAATTCCCTGTTTTCTTAAAATGCCTTTTACACGGTATCCGTAAAACGCCAGGTAAGCAAAACAAAGTATGGTAATAATATACGAAGAATGAATATCGGTGGCATCGGCCAGTAACCCCTGCAATGGCGGGATGATGGCTCCTCCCAAAATCATCATTATTAAAAATGCCGAACCTTGCGAGGCATATTTACCCAGACCCATTAAGGCTACACTAAAAATACAGGGCCATAATACCGAGCAGGCCAACCCTCCGCTTATAAATGCAAAAAGAGCTGTTTCTCCTGTGGTTAATAAACCTACCCCCATTGCTGCCAAACCTAATACTGAAAATGCCACAAGTGCCTTTTCCTGATTATCTTCTGCTAAAAACATAGTTGCTATCATGAGCACAATACAAATTGAATAGGGCAGTAATTTCTCGGCATCAGAACCATGCAGGTAATTTACATACAATACCACAGCAAAAGCAATAAACGGAACAACCACCAAAGCCACTATTTTTGAAATCCCTCTCAGGTTGAACACACTCATAGCACCTGTCCATCTTCCAATCATTAAGCTTCCCCAATAAAGAGAGATAAATGGTGAAATACTTTTTTCATCATATCCGCCAAATTGGGGTAAGCGGAGCAAAGCCCCCATATTACTTTGAATGGTTACTTCTACGCCTACATAAATAAAAATGGCAATCATACCCAAGGTAAGCTGAGGGAATTTTAAGGCTCCTGCCCCGGGTTCAATCGGTTCAGTGTTTTGTACAAAAGGTAATTTGGAAAGTGTGAAAAAAACAGCCATTATTATAAAAACGGATGCTACAATAAGGTATAATTCTTTAATTGCACCAATAGAAGTATCTCCCGGATTTGGATTGGTAATAGACCCGAATAAAAAATAACTAACCAAAATAGGTCCTAAAGTAGTTCCAAGTGAATTCACTCCACCGGCCAAATTTAACCGTTGAGCACCGGTTTCAGGCGTTCCCAAGGCAATTACATAAGGTTGCGATGCTGTTTGTTGCAGTGAAAAACCAAGTGCAACTAAAAAAAACGAGCACAGAATAAAATAAAATGAACCCGAATTAATAGCGGGAATAATGGAAAATGCTCCTGAAGCTGAAATTAACAGCCCGTATACAATACCTTTTTTATACCCGATTTTATTTAACAAATCAACTCCTGCAAAACGGTAGAATAAAAACAACACAAGCGAACCAATAAAATAACCTCCGTAAAAAGTAAGATCCACCAGTTGAGATTGAAATTGCGAAAGGTGAAAATGCACTTTACAAAATGGAATAAATATTCCGTTTGATGCTGCAATAAACCCCCAAAAGAAAAAAATGGTGATTAAGGTATAAAGTGCCGACTGATTTTTATTCATATAACTTGGTTCAATAATAAAAAAGCCGGCTGTATCGGTCAACCGGCTTCCAATAATTTATTTTAATTATAAATCAAATTTCGTCATCGCCAGCCGAAGACTGTGAAGCACCGTTGGCATTACGTCTGCTGAACTCCTCAAAATCATATTCAGGTAGCAAATCGCTCTTCACATGATTTACAGTTTCATTCAATGCCTCAATAAACTTGTTGAAATCTTCCTTATACAGGAAAATCTTGTGCTTTACATAGGATCCATCTTCCAGCTTCTTGGTGCTTTCGGTGATGGTAATAAAATAATCATTGCCTTTGGTCGACTTCACATCAAAAAAATACGTGCGTTTCCCTGCCCTGATTTTTTTAGAGTAGATCTCTTGCCTCTGGTTCTTGTTAAAATCCTCCATCGTTTCTAAAATTTTTTACAACTTCACTGTTGGTTTGTTTTTACATTTGTAAAGATAGAATAAGATTGAGGTTATTTCCAAACATTTGTGTTATTCATACCTTTAAGACTTACGCCCTTCTTCCTTCAATTGCTTTTGATAAAGGGCTGCATATGCTCCTTTTCCTGCCATAAGTTCAGCATGTGTACCTCTTTCCACAATAGCCCCATCTTCCATCATAAGTATTTGGTCAGCTCCTTGTACGGCCGATACTCTATGGCTGATAATCAATACTGTACGTCCATTAAAAACGGTCTTAAAGTTCGACAAAATTTGTGATTCGGTAACAGTATCTATGGCCGATAGGCAATCATCAAGTATTAGAATTTCGGGGTCGCGCACCAAGGCTCGGGCTAACGAAATACGTTGCTTTTGACCACCCGAAAGGGAAATACCCCGCTCACCAATTTCGGTTTGATACCCCTTCGTAAAATCTTCAATGGTGGTATGCACCGCTGCCATGCGGGCTGCCTCTTTTACTTTCAAATCAATATCGGGTATTTTTTCATGGCTTAACCCAAAGGCAATATTATTAAAAATAGTATCCGAAAACAGAAATACATCCTGCGGTACAAAGGCAATATGCTGGCGATACGAGTACAGACTGAAAGCATCAATATTTTCTCCATCAATCAGAATGGCTCCGCTACTCACCCCATACAGGCGGGTGAGTAATGATGCAACAGTACTTTTTCCGCTTCCGGTAGGCCCTATAATTGCCAGCGTTTGTCCTTTTTTCAATGTAAAATCAAGGCCATTTGCCACCAATCGGCCGTTTTTTGAGTACGAAAATTTTACATCTTTAAAGGCAATCTCTCTACGAAATTCAAATGTTTTGGCTCCTCCAGCATCTGCACTTTCCTTTTCCTGAAGAAACTCATTAATTCTTCGTTGCGAAGCCGATGCCCGCTGCACAATTGACGTAACCCATCCCAACGCAGTAAATGGCCAGGTGAGCATATTTACATAAATAATAAACTCGGCAATATTTCCCATTGAAATACTTCCCTTAATCACTGCCATTCCTCCTGCATAAACGGTAATAAGTGTACTCAATCCGATGAGCAGCATCATTAACGGAAAAAAAAGTGAATCAACCTTTGCCAGCAACATGTTTCGTTGCTTATATTTTTCGCTTTCACCGTCAAAATCCCTGAGCATAACGTGCTCTGCTCCGTATGCCTTTATTACCCGTATACCCGAAAAACTCTCCTGTACAAACGTAGTAAGAGAGGATAACTGCGATTGAATGGAATCGCTCCTTTTATTGATAATGCTGTTTACATAATAGATTGAAACCGATAAAAAAGGTAACGGAATAAGTACATAAAAGGTAAAAACAGCATTCACAGAAAGCATCATCCAGATGATTAAAATGGCCGTAGTAATCAGATTCATGGAATACATGATGGCAGGACCCGAGTACATGCGCACCCGGCTCACATCTTCACTTATCCGAGCCATCAAGTCTCCGGTATTGTTTCTACGGTAAAATGCAAGAGGAAGTTCCTGATATTTGGTAAAAATTTCATTCTTCAAATCGAATTCAATATGCCGCGACATAACCACCAGAGTTTGCCGCATGAAATACATAAACACCCCTTTAATTAAATTGAACCCAAGAATTATGATGGCAAAAAAGAACAATACTCCGATAAAAATATCATACATATCCTCCTGAATCGTGAATCCGTTGAGGCATTTATACAGCACCATGTTATCCTGCACCATATCAAAAGCTACCCTCACGGCCTGAGCCGGAAAAATACCAAATAGGTTGGAAAGGGTAACAAATAAAAATCCCCACCACAGATAAGCCTGATACTTACGGAAATATTTAGTTAAATGCCTTAGTGGTTTCAAATGATTTTAAGCTATGTAGAAATAAAAATAAGCCTTACTTTTGCCGCAAATTTAGCCCAATTAATAGAATGTCTGAATTAAAAGAAGCCATGGAGTTGAAAGATGTGAAGTTCTTCGACCAACTAAATACCTATGATCACGAAAATCTTGTTTTCTGTCAGGATAAGCATACCGGCCTTCGTGCCATCATAGCTATTCACAATACAGTTTTAGGTCCAGGATTGGGTGGAACCAGAATGTGGGCCTATAAAAATGATGTGGAAGCTATTACCGATGTGTTACGCCTATCAAGAGGAATGACCTACAAAGCAGCCATTTCAGGACTTAACCTGGGTGGAGCCAAAGCAGTAATTATTGGGGACGCAGCTACGCAAAAAAGCGAAGCCCTCATGCGCAAATTCGGTCGCTTTGTAGAAAACATGAACGGAAAATATATTACTGCCGAAGATGTGGGAACAACCACCCTTGATATGGAATATATAAACATGGAAACCAGCCATGTTGTGGGATTACCTGAAAGCATGGGAGGAGGTGGAGATCCTTCGCCCGTAACTGCTTACGGTGTGTACATGGGGATCAAAGCTTCGGCCAAACAGGTTTGGGGTTCCGATAACTTAAGCGGTAAAAAAATAGCCGTTCAGGGCGTGGGTAAAGTAGGCGGGCATCTGCTTGAGTACCTTCATAAGGAAGGAGCCAAACTGGTGATTACCGATATGAATCAGGGCGCATTAAAGCATTACTCCGATAAATTAAGTGCAACTGTGGTGGAAATGGATGAAATCTATGATCAGGTTGTAGATATTTATGCTCCATGTGCACTTGGCGCAAGCGTCAATACCGATACCATTAACCGATTGAAATGTGTAATAATTGCTGGTGCGGCTAACAACCAGTTAGCTGACGAAAAAGTGCACGGCCAACTCCTGTTAGACAAAGGTATTGTTTATGCCCCCGATTTCCTAATCAATGCCGGTGGATTGATTAACGTGTACAGCGAGCATATCGGATATAACCGCGACCGCGCCTATGGGCAGGCAGAAAAAATTTACGACCTTACCTTAAGTATTTTCAAAAAGGCATACGAAGACAAAATACCAACTCAGGAAGCTGCAATTAAACTTGCCGAGAAACGTATTAACGATATCTTAAAAGTTCACTCTACATTCTAAAATACATCAGTCAATCCGGAATTAACAGAACCGGATGTCTGATTTTTTTGTTCTTTAAAATCATATATGCTCAATCGCAGGCTCGTTCGTATCAAAGTATTTCAAACGCTTTATTCCTTTACTCAGGATGAGCAGGCTAATCGTACCTTTTACGAAAAACAATTACTTAAATCCCTCTCAGGGATTTTTGATGCTTACTATTTTGTATTGGCATTTCCTTCGTGTCTCAAACACGTAACCGGGCTGGAACTGGAAACCGAACTAGCTAAGCATTTCCCGTCTCAGGAAGAAATAAAACTACACCAATCCATTCTTAACAATCCATTTATTAGCCTGCTCGAAAAAAACAAAACATGGCAGGAACGAAACAAAAAATGTCCGTACAAATGGGAAAACTATATAGACATCATCCGTAATCTGCTTATTGAAGTAAAAAAGGATGACCACTTTAAAACATATGCCAAAAATTCTGAAAAAAAACCTGCTGAGGAACGTAAAATTATTCAATACCTGCTGAACGAACTGGCTGATAAAAATGAATTGTTCAATTTTCAGTTAGAAGAAACACACCTCAACTGGCAAGACGATAAAGGAGTGGTGATGAATGCGGTAAATAAAAGTTTGAGGCTTGTAAAAGACGAAACAAGCAATTTTCTATGTATTCCAGACTCCGAAACCAGCGAACTGGAGGAAATGGCACGAGATCTTTATAATAAAGTGCTGCGTCACGAAAAAGAACTTAGCAGCCTTATTGAGGAAAAAACAAAAAACTGGGATGTAGAACGCATTGCCGTTACCGATACTATTTTGTTAAAAATGGCTATTTGCGAAATTTTGTATTTCCCGTCTATTCCAATAAAAGTTACTATCAACGAATACCTTGAGATAGCCAAATTATACAGCACCCCAAATAGCAAAAATTTTATCAATGGCATTCTAGATGCTATCCAAAAAGAATTGAAAGCCACAAACAAAGTGGTAAAAGAAGGCAGGGGTTTAATTGAATAATGAATTTCTTACATTTGAATTCAAAAATTTAGAGATGTATATGAAAAAAACATTTTTAGCTTCAGTAATCATAGCAACCTTGCTGGCGGGATGCGATTCTAAAGAGAGTGGCGTATCGACCGATATTGTAAAGAATCCGGAAACAGGCGCTACCGAGTTTCCTGAAATGAAATTCGACAAAATGGTGTATGATTTCGGTACTATTGATGAAGGCGTAAAAGTGGCTTACAGTTTTACCTTTACCAATACAGGTAAAAGTGATTTGGTGATATCAAACGCTACCACCAGTTGCGGATGCACTGCTTCCGACTGGCCTCGTCATCCGGTTAAACCTGGCGAAAGTGAAGCCATAAAAATTGAATTTAACAGTGCCGGTAAAAGCGGACAACAGGATAAAATGATTACCCTTTCCACAAACTGCGAAAAATCTAGTATCGTCCTAAGTCTGCGTGGCATTGTAAACCCTAAAAAAACAAATTAATTAAATGAACTTTATGCTCCATATTTTATTAGCAGCCCCGGCCGGTTCTTCCGGTGGAGGAATGGGATTCAACATTATGTTGGTTCTGGTATTAGTTGTATTTTATGTATTCATGATTTTGCCTCAGGTACGTAAAAGTAAACAACAGAAAAAATTCAGAGAAGCACTTGGTAAAGGTGATAAGATTATTACAATTGGCGGTATTCATGCGCGCATTACCGATGTGGGCGAAACACATTTTATAATTGACAGTGAAGGCACCCGTTTGCGTATTGATAAAACAGCCGTATCAATGGAAGCTTCGCAACCACTCAACAAAGACAAAGAAGCCAAAAAATAAGCACATGCTTAAAATAGGTATAACAGGCGGCATCGGGAGCGGAAAAAGCACCGTATGCCACCTGTTTTCATTGCTTGGCATTCCTGTTTATGATGCTGACTCAAGAGCAAAAATATTAATGAACTCAGACCCTGAAATTATCAAATCTGTAAAAAAACATTTTGGAAAAGAAACCTACGATAAAGAAGACAACCTGAATCGAAAATTATTGGGATCCATTGTTTTTAATGATTTAAAAAAACTGAATCTGCTAAATAGTATTATACATCCCGAAGTACAAAAAGATCATGAACGCTGGCACCTAAAACAAGAAAATTGTTCATATACGATCAAAGAAGCAGCTTTGCTTTTTGAAAGCGGCTCGTACAAAAAACTCGACCTGATTATACTGGTAAGTGCTCCGCTTGAATTACGCATTCAGCGAACCATGCAACGTGACCACACCACCCGCAGTGAAGTAATGGCACGCTTAAAAAAACAATGGCCCGAAACCAGGCGCAAAAAAACAGCACAACTCTTTCTACTGAATGATGAACAGCATAGTATTATTGAACAGGTGAGCAGCCTTCACGCATACCTGTGTAACTTAGCATCTAAATGAAAAAACTGCTCCTGATTGTATTTTTTACCTTTAGTTTTACATTGGGTTCACTTGGACAAACTCTTTTGGTTTCCTGCACGATCTATTTTGAACACAACTCATCGCAACTTACCCCTAAGGAACAACATAAACTGGATTCGTTTATCCAAATAGTAGCAACAAGGAATATAACCGAATCAACCATAGATGCTTGGTGCAATGAAAGTGGCACCCAACACTTTAACCTGCAACTATCTGAAAAGCGAGCTTTGCGCGTGCAACAATATGTGGCTGCACATGGAGCCGATACATCAGAACTGATACTTAAGCCACATGGTGAATTGAAGGGTAGCCAAACCGACAGTTTGAGCCGTAAAGCGGTGTGGAGGGTACATTACGTTGCTTCCTCCCCACAACCAACCGAAAAATCAATTTACCCCGAAAAATCACTCCCACCTATAACTGATACTTTGCTGGAAGTAGGCAAAACCATTGTTTTAAAAAATATTAATTTTGAAGGAGGTACGGCCAACCTTTTGCCGCAATCAGTACCGGCCTTAGATGAACTGATTTCCCTGTTGCAAAAAAACACTTCGATGAAAATTGAAATTGGCGGGCATGTATGCTGCTTTAATGATAAGCCACTTTCAGTGCTACGTGCCAAACGCATTTATGATATAGTAGTAGGCAACGGTATTGCTGCCTCCAGATTAACCTATAAAGGATACAGTAACACGAAACCAGTTGCCCTCGATAGTGATGAGACCAAACGTACCAAAAACCGAAGGGTTGAAATAAAGATTCTTTCGCTGTAAATAAGTCAGCATTACTGAGGTCTATAAAAGCTTAATTCCCCCTTTTTCACATCATTCAGGTTATAGGAATTGAGCATCACCCGCCTGATATTATTAAAATTTTGTTCGGCAAGGATAATTTCCATTTCACTTCTCACCTCATAAACCACAGCAGTGTGTTTAGGCATTTTCCAACGCAATACTGAATTACCTACTTTGTTTTCCATCATTACTCCGGTAAACTGAACAATATCTCCGGGAAACAGTTTTACTTTGCCATAAGTTAGCTTTTTACCAAAGCTATATGCACCATCCCACCTGGCACCTGCAAAGTTTAGTGCCTCGTGAGCCAAATCCCAACATTCGCCAGTACCAACTTGCTTGCCAATTACACTTTGTACATATACAATTACTTTTTTATTAAGTACAGGCAAATCTGTTTGAGAGAATCCCTGATAAAAAAGCACCATCCAACTAAAAAGCACTAAATATTTCATAGCAGCAACCTACTAAGAATCCTGTTTAAAAGCTATTATTTACCCAAAAACCTTAACAAGCAAAATGAAAAACGTATTTTCGCACCATAATATTTTCCGCATGCAAAACGATATTATTATTATTGGTGGTGGAATTGTTGGCCTGGGCACAGCACTTAAACTGCAAGAACAAAAACCTACATTAAAAATTGCACTTATTGAAAAAGAAAACGGAGTAGCCAAACACCAAACCGGGCACAATAGCGGAGTAATTCATTCAGGGATTTACTATAAGCCTGGAAGCCTGAAAGCCCAAAACTGCATAAGAGGATACCGCTACCTGATTGATTTTTGCAATAAAAATGATATTGCGTACGACCTTTGCGGCAAAATTATCGTTGCCACAGAGGAGCATGAACTGCAGCCAATGGAAAACGTGTACAAGCGTGGGGTAGAAAACGGTCTTAACGGAATGAAAAAACTACGTGCCGAAGAGTTGAAAGAATACGAACCACACGTAAAGGGTATTGCCGGAATTTTTGTTCCCCAAACTGGCATTATCAATTACAAAGACGTTTCAGCTAAGATGGCTGACTTGTTTGTACACTCGGGTGGCGAAATTTATACCTCACAAAAAGTAGAACAGATAAAGCATAACGGAAAACTAAGTGAGGTAATCACGCAGAATAAAACTTACACCACTAAATTGGTAATTAACTGTGCCGGATTATATTCAGACAAAGTGGCCAAATTAACCCGTGATAAATTAGATGTCCGCATTATTCCTTTCAGAGGAGAATATTATCTATTAAAAAAAGAGAAACAAGGTTTGGTAAAAAATCTCATTTATCCAGTTCCCGATCCCAACTTCCCTTTTCTTGGAGTGCATTTTACCCGAATGATTCATGGTGAGGTAGAAGCAGGCCCAAATGCCGTGTTTGCTTTTAAACGTGAAGGATACAAAAAAACAGACATAAGCATAAGTGAAACCATAGAATCATTATCGTGGCCAGGTTTTCAAAAGGTGATGATGAAATACTGGAGAACAGGAATGGGCGAATTCTATCGTTCGTTTTCCAAAACCGCTTTTACAAAAGCATTGCAACGCCTGGTGCCCGAGGTACAGGAAGACGACCTTCTACCCGCTGGCTCGGGGGTGCGTGCGCAGGCATGCGACCGCATAGGTGGGCTGATTGATGACTTTATGATACTGGAGGACGACCATGTGGTGAATGTGTGCAATGCCCCTTCTCCGGCTGCTACCTCTTCCCTTTCTATCGGACAAAGCGTGGCCGAAATGGTGCTGAAACGGTTTTAAAATACACTCTTTGTAATTTTTAAAATGTATTTTTGAAAGTATGTCAGAGCACAAAACTTCTAAAACGTGTTTACCAAGACGAAGTTTTATAGCCCGCCTTTCATTAGGGGCAACTTCTCTGTTTACATTGCCCCTTGCAGCACTTGCCGAAAAGGTAAAAGCCGGTATGAATACCCCAACCAATCAATTAATGGATCCAATAAAAAAAATTAGCCCCATGGGTTTTCAGTGGGAAACTGCCGACCCTTTTTTATTTTGTGTGCATCACGAAGATTTTTTTCCTAAGGGAAATGCCGAAATGGAACCAACAACTTCACTAAGCGGAAGGCATCTGGGCGATGATTTTATAATAAAAGACGGATTCAGGATGTACCATGGTAAAAGAGTTCCCGGTTTTCCCGGACATCCGCACCGGGGTTTTGAAACTATTACCGTTGTGCGCAAAGGATTAGTTGACCATGCGGACTCAATGGGAGCAGCAGGTAGATATGGCAACGGAGATGTACAATGGATGACAGCCGGTAAAGGCGTACAGCATTCCGAAATGTTTCCGCTTATTTATGAAGATAAAGAAAACCCTATGGAATTGTTTCAAATTTGGCTGAATTTGCCAAAGAAAAACAAAATGGTAGAGCCCCACTTTAAAATGCTGTGGAGCGAAACCATTCCTCACTACCAGCATAGCGACAATCAGGGAGCAAAAACAACAGTTGAAGTAATCGCAGGTAAATTAGGCGACAAAAAAGCACCAGCACCTCCACCCGATTCGTGGGCAGCCGACCCTGCCAATGAAGTAGCCGTGTGGAATATTAAAATGGAGCCGGGTGCACAATGGCTCTTACCCAAAACAGCAGCGGGAGTGAATCGAACCATTTATTTTTATCAGGGAGAAACCCTCAAAGCCGGAAATCAAATTTTATCCTCCTATCAATGTGCCAACATACACCCCGAAGCAGAGATGGTTTTACAAAACGGCTCTTCTGAAGCAAAAATATTACTGTTGCAGGGAAAACCTATCAATGAACATGTCATACAATATGGCCCTTTTGTAATGAATACCAAAGAAGAAATCCATCAGGCATTTGATGATTACCATAAAACTCAATTTGGAGGGTGGCCATGGCCTCGCTACGATCAGGTGCACCCGCGTAGCAAAGGCCGTTTTGCCCTACATGCCGATGGAAAAGAAGAAACAAAGCAGGGATAAGAGTTGAAATTGTGTATTTTCGCAAGGAATGAAATTTTTGTATCCTGAGTTTTTGTGGGCAATGAGTGCCGTAAGTATTCCAGTAATCATTCATCTATTCAATTTCAGACGTTACAAGCTTATTTATTTCAGCAACCTCCGGTTTCTTAAAAATCTTCAGGAGCAAACCCAGTCACAACAAAAACTTAAACACCTGCTTATACTTGCCGCGCGAATACTGTCTATTATTTTCCTTGTTATGGCCTTTGCTCAACCCTATCTGCCCTCTGTCAATCAAAACAAACTGACCAGACAAAACGGAGTAAGCATTTTTATTGATAACTCCTTCTCCATGACCAACCAAAGTAATCAAGGAGAGTTGATTGAACTCGCTAAAAATAAAGCCCGGGAAATAGCCTATGCATACAAAGAAAGCGACTTGTTTCAATTACTTACTAATGATTTTGAAGGCCGACATCAGCGGTTGGTAAATCGCACTGATTTACTTAAATTGATTGATGAGGTAACAGTTAGTCCGGTTTCAAAAAAACTAAGCGAGGTAGTAGCCAGGCAAAAGCAAGCCCTGAATAAAGCACCCGAGAACAACCCCACATTGTTTCTGCTGAGCGATTTTCAGCAATCGCAAACTGATCTCGCGAATCTTCCGAAAGATACAGCCTACCATATAAGCCTTATTCCATTAGCTCCTGCCGTTACCTCTAACCTCTACATAGATTCCTGTTGGTTTAAAATACCTTTTGTTCAACCAAAAGTAGCTACTGAGCTGATGGTGCGGATACGTAATAGCGGGCAAGAAGACATCACCGGAAATTCAGTAACTCTAAAAATTAATGATATTCAAAAAGCCCTTTCAGGATTTGAGGTAAACGCCAACAGCTATACGGACGTACCTCTTACATTCACCCCTGAAACAGCAGGAGATAATAAGGCTGAATTAGCTATCCAGGATAATCCGGTAGTATTTGACGACCATTTGTATTTCCATTTCGAAGTATTCGACCATGCTTCCATTTTACATGTGTACGAAACAACCGCAGGCGTATACCTGCCTGCCGTGTACGCATCCGATCCCTTTTTTAAGGTAACCAGCAGCATTGTCACCCAAATTAATTATGGAGAGATTGGTAAAGCCCAATTGGTAATTTTAGACGGGCTCACATCCTTCTCCAGCGGTATGCAATTAGAACTGGATAAGTTTATACAAAACGGAGGAAGTGTGTTAATTTTTCCTTCAGCAACAGCCAATATGCAAGCACATTCTTTTGCTTCTTTTGTGCAATACTTTTCAATTCCGGCTACATCACAAATTACTAAAACCAACGAAAAAATACATCAAATAAACACGAGATCTGAACTATTTAAATCTGTATTTGAAAAAGTGCCTGAAAATACGGATTTACCATCAGTAACCATGTATATTTCATTAGGTGCCACCCGAATCAAAAACAGCACTCCGTTGCTCACTATGCGTAATGGTGATATTGTATTATGCGATTTAAAACGGGGAAAAGGACATTTGTACGTTAGTGGAATAGCGCTTGACAAAGCCTGGAGCAGTTTGCCGGAAAGTTGGGTAATGCCTGCCATTTGTCTACGAACAGCCCTAAGCAGCCGTACCCAACAAAATATGTATGCACAAATTGGTGTGGATCGAGTGGCTGAATATCCGCTAAGAGAACAAGAAAAGGAAAACCTATACAAATTGAAGAACGGCCAAATGGAAGTAATACCTGAAGCAATGGTAGCGAACAACCGAATACGCATCTATTTTAATGAATTGATTAAAGAGGCAGGGAATTATACACTAATTGGTGAATCGGGAGCAACGGGAGGATTACTCTCATTAAACTTTAACCGAAACGAGTCAGTTATGCAATTTATTGAAGGCAATAATCTGAATACCTATGGTAATAGCAACGTTACAGTATTAAATGAGGAAGGGGAAAATATGGCATTAACCCTGAGCAAGCAACAGCAAGGTACGCCCTTTTGGAAACTTTGTATCGTGCTGGTTTTGGTTTTTCTGCTAATAGAAATACTTTTGTTAAAATTCTACAAGAAATGAAGCTCCTAGTTACAGAGGCGAATATCATAGCACCTGGCTCGCCATACCATGCCAAAACATGCGATCTCCTCGTTGACAACGGAACTATTACCACCATTATTACCGGCAAAAGGCTAACGGCCCCGCGAGGTTTTAAAACTTATCATGCAAAAGGCAAGTTTCTGTCGCCCGGATGGGTTGATATGCTAACCCATTTGCCTGATCCGGGGTTTGAATTCAAAGAATCGGTTCATAGTGCCTGCGCGGTTGCAGCAGCCGGAGGATTTACCGCCATTGCAGTAACACCTGAAACCCAACCGCCCATACACAGTAAAAGTGAAGTAAAATACTTGTTAAAACAAGCCCACGGACATGCGGTAACTATTTTACCTATGGGAGCTGTGAGTCATCAATTGGCCGGGAAAGAATTGGCAGAAATGTTTGACATGCAACAAGCCGGAGCAGTTGCATTTACCGATGGAGACAAACCCATAGCACATGCTGGTGTAATGTTAAGGGCTTTGCTGTATGCAAGAGGAATTGATGCCCTCATTCTGTCAAGGCCGGAACAAAAAGAAATAACCGGAAGCGCAATGGTGCATGAAAGTAAAAATACAACCCTTCTAGGACTAAAAGGTATTCCAAATATTGCCGAAGATGTGATGGTAGCCAGAGACATTGAATTGCTTCGCTATACGGGAGGGAAACTGCATTTCAGTAAAATCTCTTCTGCTTCATCAGTAGAGTTGATTCGAAGAGCCAAAAAAGAAAAATTAAATATTACCTGCGATGTATCGGTTAATAACCTTTTATTTACCGATGCCAGTTTATCCGACTACGATACCAACCTGAAAGTAACACCACCATTACGTTCTGAGAACGACAGAAAAGCATTGCTTAAAGGCTTAAAAGATGGAGTTATTGATGTAATAGTGAGCGACCACAATCCACAGGATACCGAAAATAAATCAGTAGAATTTGACTATTCAGCCTACGGATCCATTGGGTTGCAAACAGTTTATGCCGCACTCAATACTTTTTTGGGAAATGAACTTTCGGCTGAACTGCTGGTTGAAAAATTAGCTATAAATCCAAGAATCATTTTAGGCCTTCCGCAGGTAGAATTAAAAGAAAATGCGCTGGCCAGCTTTACCCTTTTTGATGCCAGACAAAAATGGACTTACACGAAAAAAAACAACCTATCCAAATCAGCCAACAGTTGTTTATTGCAAAAAGAATTTACCGGAAAAGCAGTGGCCATCTACAACAACAATCAATGGATTGTAACCAACTAATATCATCATATGAACGCACCATCCATTAACCTGTATACTCCGGTAAAAAATGCCATTAAAACGTTAATAAACGAGTATGTAGAAGCCGCAAAATTGCACGGCTCGAATGCCACACAAACACTGGCCGATGCCTACACCGCCAGGTTGGATGAACTACTGCTAAGCCATGAACCTTTTTTGGCTAAAGTTACTACACTAGATACCCTTGCGGCTGAATTTAACATTTTTTCCCCGCTTAAAGAATACTTATTTGATCTATTACTCACCAATTTTCTGGCTGCCGAGGTGCACTTGTTGGGCGATGAATACCTTGAATCTGCCGAGTGGCAAAAAATAGAAGATGAAACATTACATCGCGGAACGGAATTGTTTAATTTGCTTCTATACATTAACGAAGCAATAGATGACGATGTTGAAATTAGTCTGGATGATTTTTTGAGAGAATTTTTGCTCACTGAAGAAGATGAATTTCAGGATGAGCATACCCTGTATGAAGGCCTGATTAGCAATCAGGAACTATTGGATGCTGAAACAAGTGAAGTGATTAAAGTATGGAAGCAGGAGGTTCGCAATAAATCCGAGATTGAAGATTTGTTTATTCCCATCCTGCTCTTTTTTGCCGATCCCGAGGTGCTAATGGCCGAGCAGGAATCGGTAAGGCTTTTACAACACGACAAAGAAATTTCCCCTGAACAACCCGCCTTGCTACAAGCAATTTTTTCTTTTAAAAACGGATTTCACGATAGTATAAGCATACACTCCAATTAAAACTATTATGGTAAACAATAATACTTCATCGAGCAATGTTTCGGCACTTAGAACGGCCATGAAATGGGGCGCAATTATGGGGCTCACATCCATTATTATTTCCATGCTATTTTATTTTATCACAGGCAAGATGGAAAATAACTGGCCTCAAATGGTATTAAACCTGCTTTTGATTTTTGTAGGATTTTATTTTGGTTGTAAGGAGCAAAGAGACGAACTTCAAAATGGATTTATCAGCCTTGGTAAGTCATTTGGTACAGGTATGTTAATTTCCGTTTTTTATGGAATTATTGGAGCCTTTTTCATTTACCTGTTTTTTAAATTTGGGGATAGCAACCTAATTGAACAGACAATTGAACAAGCTAAAGAAAAAATGCTGGATCAGGGGAAAAGCGAAGAAGAAATTGATATGTCCATTGCAATGACTCGCAAATTTATGACGCCCGGAAGCATGGCTTTCTGGGGTCTGTTTGGTACTACACTATTAAGTTTAATTCCTTCATTAATTATTGCAGCGATTGTTAAAAAAGAACAACCTGAATCGGGATTTTAAGTATGAATATATCCGTTATTATTCCATTATTAAATGAAGACCAATCGCTACCTGAACTTTGTGCATGGATTGAGAAGGTAATGCATGAAAACCGCTTTAGCTATGAGGTAATTTTTGTAGATGACGGAAGTACTGACAAATCATGGGATATAATTGAGGAGTTGGGAAATAAAAATTCTTGCATCAAGGGAATAAAGTTCAGACGCAATTATGGAAAATCCCCAGCTTTAAATGTTGCTTTTGCTGTAGCTGAGGGGGATGTGGTAATTACAATGGATGCCGATTTACAAGACAGCCCTGACGAAATTCCGGGATTATACCGAATGATAACAGAGGAAGGTTATGATTTAGTATCGGGATGGAAAAAGAAACGCTACGACCCCATAACCAAAACCATTCCTACCAAACTGTTTAACTGGGCCACCCGCAGCATGTCGGGGATACAACTTCACGACTTTAACTGCGGATTAAAAGCATATAAAAAAGATGTAGTTAAGGGAATTGAAGTGTATGGCGAAATGCATCGCTATATTCCGGTTATTGCCAAATGGGCAGGTTTCAGAAAAATAGGTGAAAAAGCAGTGGAACACCGCGCCAGAAAATATGGGCATACCAAATTTGGATTAAACCGCTTTATTAATGGCTTTCTTGACCTGATGACTATCTTTTTTGTATCTAGGTTTGGAAAAAAACCAATGCACTTTTTTGGAGTGTTAGGATCGGTATGTTTCCTTACCGGTTTTGGATTTACCCTATACCTCGTTGCAGAAAAAATTAATAACTTAGCCCATAATCTTCCGGGACGAGATATTGTAGATAAACCTTCTTTCTACATTGCATTGGCATTACTTATTATTGGAGTTCAATTATTTTTAGCCGGGTTTTTAGGCGAAATGATTGCTCGCACAGCTCATGACCGAAATCAATTTGCAATAATTAAAAGAAAGGGATTTGGCGAGTGAGTAGAATCCTTCTTGTAGGACCTGCCCACCCCTATAGAGGCGGCATTGCCGACTTCAATGAACGACTTGCCATTGAATTGCAGAAACAACAAAATGAGGTAGAAATTTTAAGTTTTTCGTTACAGTATCCTTCTTTTCTTTTCCCGGGTAAATCACAAACCTCACAAGGAAACCCTCCACCAGGCATTAAAATTTATTCTGAAATAAATTCCATCAATCCGTTTAACTGGATTTTTACAGGCATTAAAATCAGGAGAAGAAATTACGATTTGATTATTTTTCGCTACTGGCTTCCCTTTTTCGGACCAGCATTTGGCACCATTTCCCGAATTGCAAAAAAGAAAGCTACAAGTATTATTGCCATTACCGATAACGGAATTCCGCATGAGAAACGATTTGCAGATAAAGCCATGGGAAAATATTTTCTCCAAACATGTCAGGGATTTTTAAGTATGTCTAAAGCTGTATGCGATGATTTAAGAAAGTTGGGGATGAAGCAACCAATGGCACTTACTCCTCATCCTATGTACGATATTTACGGAGAAGCCGTGCCACGTAAAGAAGCATTGAAAAAGCTTGGGCTCTCTGCTCAATATACCTATATATTATTTTTCGGCTTTGTAAGAAAATATAAAGGTCTCGACTTATTACTCAAAGCGTTTGCAAATGTAACCAACCCAACACTCAAACTAATTATAGCCGGAGAATACTACGAAGATGCATCCTATTATGAACAACTTATACTAAATTACCATCTCACCGAGAGGGTAATACACTATGGTAAATTTATTGAAGATAAAGAAGTGCCGTTGTTTTTTTGTGCAGCAAATCTGCTGGTGCAACCGTATCGCAGTGCTACACAAAGCGGGGTGGCACAAATAGCTTATTTTTATAATCTTCCAATGATAGTGACCAATGTAGGTGGTTTAGCAGAAATAGTTCCAAATGGAAAAACAGGATATTGTGTAAACCCGGAAATTGAGGAAATTGCCAATGCAATTGAACAGTATTTTGAAAAAAAACAGGAATCGGCTTTCAGGCAGGCTATAACCACAGAGAAAAAAAGGTTTACCTGGGAAAAGTTTGCCAATAGTGTAAATGAATTAAGGCAGCAAATTGAAAAGACCTAAACCCATACGGATATGCCATCTTTCAAGCGTACATAAAGCCAATGATACACGGCTTTTTTACCGCGAGTGTGTAACATTAGCCAAATATTACGAAACATATCTGGTAGCAGTAGGTGATTCAGATGGCGAATGGTATGGTGTAAAAGTAAAAGCCATCCCGCAGCACACCAGCAGACTCATGCGTTTTCTATTCGGTATCCCGCATGTACTTATCAGAGGTATTAGAGTAAATGCGAGTGTGTATCATTTTCACGATCCGGAATTAATTCTGGTAGGCTTAATTTTTAGATTTCTTGGGAAAAAAGTAATCTATGATATTCATGAAGACGTTGCCAAATTAATTGCGCTAAAAACATGGGTGGTGTTTCCGGGAATTGTTGCATCAGTTTATAAATTGCTCGAAGCAATATGTCTACCCTTCTTTCATCTGGTTGTATCAGAAGATGCCTATAAGCAGTTATATAATGCACATACGACCCACATTATCCATAATTTTGCTTTTATTGAAAAACTGGATAGTTACAGGCGCAACTTACGTAATACGTCTGATCTGAATCTTTTTTATATTGGTAGTATAGATGAATTGTACTGCATTTTTGAATCGCTCGAATCAATTTATTTACTAAAATTAAGAGGTTACAATCCCAAGGTTTCTATGGTTGGCTTTGTTTCTCCCCGAATCGAAAAACAAATTGAGAACCTGCCATTTTACAATCTCATTAAAAACAATATTACGTTCTATGGTTACCTAAGTGCAGAAGAAGGCTTTCAATATTCGGTAGATTGCAGCATTGGCTTATGCCTTGTGAGTAAAAACGCCAATTCCTACGAATCCTATCCACGCAAAATGTTCGAATATATGGGTGTTGGTCTTCCACTCATTACCTCCGATTTTCCATTATATAAAAAGGTAATTGAAAAATATAATTGCGGGTTATGTATTAAGGGTAATTCAGCCATTGCAATTGCCGATGCCATTGAAGTACTGATTAAAGACCAAACGCTCAGAAATACAATGAGCGCAAATGGAATTAAAACTGCCTTAGAACATTATAACTGGGAAAAAGAATCAAAAAGCTTGTTATCTCTTTACGAAAAAATTTTAACCCCTTGAAAACTCTGGGTATAATTGGCTGCGGAACCGTAGCCACCAATTACTACCTGCGCGTAGTAACAAAGCACTTTAACTACAAACTTGTTATTGTACATGACAAAGAAATTACCCGAAGTAAGGCCGCAGCTCAACAATATCATGCTACCGTTGGGAGTTTAGAAGACATTAATCAACACTGCCAACATATTATTATCTGCACCCCGCCACACACGCATGATGATATCCTGAGAAGAACAATTTCAACAGGCAAAATAATTCTGTGTGAAAAACCCTTTTTGCTGGATTATGATGAAGCGGTTAAAATCATAAAACTTGCCAACGAAAATGACTGTGAAATTTTTGTCGGACACCTGCGAAGATTTTTTCCGCAAGTAGCCTACGCAAAAAAAATTGTGGCGCACAATATTCTTGGGAAAATTAAACGAATAGATATACATGAAGGCACCAGATTCAGTTATAAAAGTATGTCTGATTATTTAGTAAAAGATGCTATGGGAGGAGTTTTGCCCGATACGGGTTCACATGCATTGGATACTATGCTTTATATTTCAGGAGTACAGGTTCCAAAAAAAATTAAACTTGTGCAAACAAAAACAGATAAACAAGAACCTTCGCATGAATTTTCTGCCGATTTTGAACTATTGAATAATATTCCTGTTCATATTTCCTTAAGCAGGATAAAAACATTATCAAATAAAATTACCCTAACAGGAGAATATGCTACAATCGATATTCCATCGGGCATTACCTCCTATTTACGGCTTAGAAAACACCACGAAGAAGAAATAAGGATTTTGCAACCAGATGTGATAGAAGTGGGAGATATTTTTGAAGCTTTCAGATTACAGGTACGAACTGTTTTCGAACAAAAAAATACTTCATTACTTGGAGCTGAAAACTTTCTTCCTCTTACCAACCTTATGGATCAACTTTATCAGAACCTGAAATGAAAAAAATTGTTGTAATTGGCGGAGGTGGATATGTAGGACTAAACCTGCTACCTGTTCTCAAAAAAAACGAATACCAGCTACTGGCAGTTACTCGAAAAAATGGGTCAATACTGCTCCATCATACGGGTGTTCAAGTAAAAGAAAAAGAAGAATTGAGCATTGAAGACAAAGCAGATATTGTAATAAATCTGGCCTATGCTCAAAGTGCGGATGCAAAACTTAGCCAATCACAAAACCATGAAATTGTTAAGGTGATTCGCAAGGTTACACACCCAAAAAGCAGAATCATTCACCTGAGTTCGTTAGCTGTTTTTGGATATATTCCGACTGCCGAACAACCACTCGAAGCAGTAAAGCCCCGAAACGATTTTAGATACGTGGCATCCAAACTGGAAATGGAAAATTTACTTTTATCAAATTTCTCTGAAAATAAAATTGACATGGTAAGGGTTGGCCACGTTTGGGGTCAGGGGTCAGGCTGGACAAATACCATGGCGCAGGCATTATTTTATCAGTTTCCGGTTATATACTGCGAAAAAACCTTTTCAAATACCACTGCTATCACCAATTTGTGCGACTATATCTGTTTTTTGTGTAATACAGAAAGCGATCAATCCTTTCATCATCTTGCTGAGAATTATACCATTTCGTGGGAGGAATTATTGCGCCCCTTGGCAAAACTGATGAATGTGCAAATGCAATCTTTCACAACTTTGCCCTATTACCCTGCTACAAAATTTGACGAGTTAAAACATCTTATAAAATTAAATCCTATTCACACTCTTCGGTTAGCCTCCCGCTCGCGTTTTTTTAACAAGGAAGCGCAGACTATAATTAATTTCATTCCTCCCATTATTAAACAAATGTCGCGGCAAAAAATAGTTCCGGAAAATCCGCTTAGCCCTTTAGCTAAATGGCTACTTTCTTGCAGTGTTCCTTTTATACATCAGGTGGACAAAAGATGGCAGACACCTTTCTGCGGGCACGAACCTTCAGCAACCACTAAAATCTGGTTAGAAGTTAGCGGATATATACTTAATTAAACCTCCTTAATTACCCTAACTATTTCAGCAAACTTTGCTTAAAAAAAATGGAAACCTTCTCTTTTAATTGTGCTAATTCGGAAGGTGTAATAACTTTTAACCTTATAAGCACACCTACGTAACAAGAAAAGCTTACCAGTCCGTAAAATAATAATTGAACCGGACCAACAGGTTCCAATAAAACGGCCAGCCACATTAAACCTGCAGATAATAAAAGGGAAAAAAGCATAGAGCAAAATGGAAATTTCAAATGCATTCCCCATATGGAATATGCTATTCCTAACGCCACCGTTGTACCCAACGCCATGGAACGTGCCCACGCTATTCCTTCAATTCCCAAATAAAAATGAACGGAAAATAACACCAACCCAATTAAAATAATGGCAACTATACTATCCTGCGTTAAAAGAAATTTTGCTTTTCCGGCTGCCACATGATAACCCATAACGACATAACTACAGGCACCCAAAAAAACGCCAGGTAATAAAATTTTAATAAGTGAAACACTGGCAATATATTCTTCTGGATAGAAAAACAAAACAATCTGATCAGCGAAAAACCACAAAAATATTGACGTAAAGCTGGTAAGCATCCAGATAAACTTGAACATTGCAGTAAACATTTTTGACGGATCTGATTCCTGATTAAAATGTCGGGCAAAATACGTGGTAAAAGTACCGGTAAGCAACCTGAAAGGCTCGGTAGCCAAAGAAATAACGGAAAAGGCTACTGCGTAGAGTGCAACAGATGCTTCGCTCAACTCCCGTTTAATAAAATAATATTCACTGCGCTGCCATAATATAGATGAAAGTACAGCTGAAATAGCAAAGTAGCCGGTAGATCGGATAAGAAGTTTACCATCCACCTCAGCAGCTACTGGCATATCAGAATTAGCCTTTAGCTGTTTTACCTGTTTTATAAAATAAAAAGACAACCACAATAGGCCTATGGTATGAAGCCAGAAAAAGCAAAAAATAAAGCCGTTCAATCCATAAACAGGAATGATAAAGTAACCGATTAACAGCGCACTTGCAGAAGCTACGGTTTGAACAAGAAAAACATTCCGATATAACTGCATACTTTGCATCCAGGACACGACAAAATAATTAAGTAGGTGAACCCCCATCAATGCCATTGTAACCGGCAGGTAATTATCCGAAGTACCTGTAACCACAACGGTAAGTACAATAGCAAGCAATAAAGCCAGGCATATAAGTTGAAAAGAGTGGGTCAACAATTGGTTAAATCGTTTGATCCCATATGAGCCGGGTACAAAACGATTCAAAACGGATGGAATACCCATGTTCGCAATCATCCAGATGAATGTTGTGTTCCAGTTAATAAACTGTGCCGTTCCGTATTCGGAAGTGGTTAAAAACCGGGAGGCATAAAGCCCCAGTAAAAACGAAAATAGAATCAGAAAGACCCTGTTTAAAAAATAAAAAAAAGTGCTTGAAAGCAATCCTTCCTGTCGCATGATGTTAAAAATACTGGAATGACACTCTAAAAACAATCAAATATGTACAATGTACCTTCAACGTTTTCACATTTAATCGCTTATTTTTGTTTTATGAGTTCTCTGGTCAGCATTATTGTGCCCTGCTTCAACAGTTCTGCGTATATTTCAGTTTGCCTAAACTCGGTGGTAAAACAAACTTATACCAATTGGGAGTGCATTATCATTGATGACGGCTCTACTGATGAGACCCCCCAACTGATTAAGCCTTACCTGAAGGATACCCGTTTCATTTATATCTACCAGACAAATTCAGGACTTTCGGCAGCAAGAAACAAAGCCCTTGAGTACGCAAATGGTGACTATGTGCAGCTACTTGACTCTGATGACTTTTTATATGAAGATAAACTAAGAATACAACTTGAGTCAGTTAAAAAAAAACAAGGTAAAGTTATTTCAATATGTGATTTTACCTATAGTAATAATGAAAAACAAAAGTTCAATCAATTCCATACATGCAATTACCTGCGCGAATTTATTCTTCGGGTGAACATTCCTCCTGTTTGTTTTTTGTTCAGCCGTAACTGTTTTAAGGAATTAAAATACAACACAGATCTGCATACACACGAAGATTGGGAGCTAATGATAAGATTGCTCCAGCAAAAACCATCTGTTACCATATGTACAGAAATATTGGCTTGCTACAGGTTGCACCCTGCCTCAATGACCAATACCCGAAACATGAAAAAAGGACTGGACATAGTAATAGGCATGAGGTTATCCGATTTCAGGAAACATTCTCCCGAATATACATTGATGAAAATAAGAAAAAAACTCAACTATTGGCACCATTCATCGTATAAATTGCCGCAATCACTGTTTCACTCGCTAGTACTTAAATACGCTGCATGGAGATACCTGTAATCATCGTGACCTATAACTCATCGGACACTATTAGGGAGTGCATTGAATCAGTTAATGCACAAAAATCTCCCCACTCGTTTAAAATATGGGTAATTGACAATGCATCAACCGACAGAACAACTGAATTAATCAGGTGTCATTTCCCGGATATCAACCTTATTGAGAATACCACCAACACCGGATTTGCCGCTGCGGTAAATCTCGTATTAAAGAATAATTCTGAAACCTATGCGATTCTTTTAAATCCAGATGCAGTGATAGAGCCAGATACTTGTTCCATTTGCATTGATGCTTTACTTCACAACAAACAAATAGGGTGTTGCGGAGCAGTGATCCAAAATGATATGTACTTGCCGCGTTCACCCGGAATGGGACGTATTTTTTTTGAGCAGTTTTTTCTACATAAACTATTTCCTAAAAATTATTACCAACTTTTCTTCTTCGCACAGTTCGATTTGGTGAAAAAAAATACATTGACCGAAGTAGATTATATTGATGGCGCTTTTATGTGTTTAAGTATGGATGGTATAAAAAAGATTGGACTATTTGACGAAGATTTTTTTTTGTATATGGAGGAAACGGAGCTATGCTACCGAATGAAAGCATCGGGTTTAAAATGTGTAATACATCCTAAAGCCTTCCTCCGGCATCATCGCGGAAGTTCGATCAATAAACTTCCCCTAAGCCGAATAACCTGCATTCATCGCAAAAGTTTGTTACTTTACCTTAAAAAAACAACACCCTTCATCTATCAGGTAATTTGTCGTACCCTGCTTACATGCGGTGATCTTTTGCGTATATTTTTCAGAAGCCCCCTGGTGACCTCGAAAATTATTTGGCTTAATTTAACGGTTTAGTTTAGTGCCATGCAATAAAAAATCAGTAATAGGTTTTAACCACACAAAGGTGTTTTTTTCATCGTACCGCTGACTAAAATTATGATCCAGTTTTGGCACCTCATTCGCAAGTACAAAACGTAATATTTCATCGTCAGAATTAGCCATTAAACTCCCCGACTCCCGCACCAAATCGCCCAACCCCCCTGAGTTATTTGCAATAACATAAGTACCTACCAAAATACTCTCGTGAGCAACCCTATTCCATCCCTCATTTATTCCGGAAAAACAAATCGTATACTTTGATTGTGCCATCCACTCAAGATATTCCGTATGACTCATAAACCTAACTTCATAAGTGTCGAATATTCCTGCTTGCTTTTTATCCAGTGTAGAGAAATAACACTGAAATCCCGAACTGGCTAATTTTTTCGCTACAGTAAAAATACTTGGATGGTTTTTAGATGAAAACTGCCCTAAATAAATTCGATTAATTTTTTTTGATGTTTTGAAGCGCTCATAGTTCTGAAATGGGAATAATGTCGGGAACAAAAACACCGCGTTCTTACCTTTAAACAAAGTATTCAAATGCCTGTGCCAGCTTGGAGAAAGTGAAACTACCGCAACATTTGCAAAATTGATATGACACAGAAGCCACATAAGCGTTTTGAAATAAAAACGACCCATGGTGCTGGTTATTTCTCGTTCATCGTAGTGATGAATAGGAATAAGAATTTTTCGGTTTGGAGCAAGCAAATTTCGTAAAATAGCCGCTAAAGCCATTCGCCAAACAACTATATTTATAGTATACTTTGAGCGAATAAAGCCATATCTCAATAGTTGAAATTGAGCAATTCCTTTATAAAAACGATGCTCCCGTAAAGTTAGTGAAGTTACCGACCACCCATTTAAAGTATAATATTCGGCAAGGGCTTTAAGAAGGCATTGTTCCTGACGGTATCCGCCTGTTTCAGTTACCCCGCTTGAGATATGTGAAATGTGAATTGTGGGCATTACCTCATTAGGTAGATCTTACCCGAATTATTTGTAAAATATTTATCCATTTCTGATGACCGATGCTTGATAGAAACCCCATTGGCACGCACCTGTACCTGATAAAGATACACTCCATTTGCCAAACGATCTCCGAATTGATCAGTACCATCCCATAAAAATTGGGAAACATTGTTTCCAATATGAATAGGCCCAAATTCAGCGGCTGAAATTTCGCGTACTACCTTTCCGGTTACCGTCATTATCTTTACCAGAATCTGGTCTGGAACCTGAGCTCCGGTTACAGTAAATACAAAACGCATGCTGGTGGTAAATGGATTTGGGTAAGGAAGAAAATTTGTAATGGTAGATTCATTAATTACATTAAACGAAATTATATATGGCTTGCTACCCGCACGGTTACCACTCCTGTCCTTTGCTACTACTTTTAAGGTATAAAGACCGTCAATGAGTGAAACCGGACTGTAAATAATTCTACTTTCATTGCCCGAACCGGAGGCACGGATAAATTGTATTTGCGCTGATGAAAACGGGATATATTCATAATCCGAACTACCCTGCCTCTTTAAAAATAATTCAGCCCCGCTCGTATCAGTTAGCTTTAAAAACTTATTCTCATCCTTGATAACAACAGTGATATGCGGACTTGGGGAAACTATATCGCCATTCATAATCCTAATCCCATCGAAATAAACTTCCATAAGCGGATTTACCTGATCGGTTTTTACAACGTAGGGGATACTTATTAAATTATTCGCCAAATTTTGCTCTGGCTGCCGCATATCTTTATTTACCTGTATAGTAAGCAAATTAGCTCCCGATAAACCAAACGTAGCAAACTTCTCCGTAATGCGTAAAGTATCAAATGGAGCAATGGGTTGGTATACTTTACCTATGGTAACTTTTTCTGAACGAATGGCATCTACTACCGAGTACCTTACATAAATTGAATCAAAAGGTATAGAAGTAATATTATGAAAAGCATAATTGACCCGAATACTATCTCCTTGTTCAATTCCGGATTTGTAAAAACTATAAAGTGCTTTTGTATTAATAAATCCTTCAGGCGGTGACTGAAATAAAACCTGCCAATAATCTAAGTGTAAAGGGGTACGAAATGATTTGTCAAAGGTATAAAACCTCATCTTTAAATACGGGAATTTATTGGCAGGTATAGTGGTAAGGTCAATTGAATCCGGTTTAATCTTAGAATAATACACCGAATCTTCCCCATTGGCTGATACCACCAGCACATCAACCACAAACGAATCGCTTTCCAGCGTTTCGTTCTTACTGGTTTTGATAAGTGCTTTGCTCCACGAAACGGCAGGCCCAATAATTGGTGAACTAAGTGAGCCCTCAAACCAGCTATATATTAGCAGTTTTCTCACCTCCGCTATAATGGTATCACTTAAATTTTGTGAACTCCCATTTCCAAAATACGGATTGTAAATATACTTTTCTGTTGCCTGTCCGGGAGAAAGACCTTTTTCTCCAATAATCACATACGACATGCTATCATTTGTAACATTGCGAATTTGCCCGGCACCTATTTTTTCGAATGCCCTGTATAAATTCTCATCCCATGCTGAGGGCATTGAATTGTATCTTGTAAAAAAAACAGCGTAAACTTTATCATCAAGCGTGTCAATAAAGTTTATCAATGCCTGCCTTCCAGAAGCGAGTTGAGTTTGGAATGTATAGTAATTAATTCGTGCCGGATAAATGGCACCTGAATTATTATAGTCAATTACGTATTGGCAGTTGTAAGGATATTTACTTTCAAGATCATAATTCAGTGTTTTTTTATCAAATACCATTCCTACCACCCCATCGTTCATACAACCACCTACAAACGGAGTTAGCGGCTGTGTGGTGGATAGTTTTATGCCAAGCCCGCCATGCCGCCATCGTGCTGTACTTAAGCTTATCTCTTCACCACTTAAAGTATAACTAAATTCCTTTTGAATTGTATCCGGAAAAAGTGTAGCAAAGCTGCCGGACTTAAACTGATTGAAATTACTTTGCGACCAGCCGGTAATTCCATTCTTAATGAATACAAAGGAAGAATTGTTCCAATTCCCTCCCTCAGTTATAGGTTTTTTAAGTCGTGCTCTCCAAAAATACACCATGCTGTCATTTGCAGCAATTGTAAGATTCCACTGGGCAAGAGCACCTGTGGTTTTTAGTACCCCCGAAGTTTGATAAAAGGGCGATAATGGACTAAAATCTGGAGAAGTATCAATTTCCATTTCAAAATCTTCTGCATCACTAAATAAATTTTGCCCTTGAGCAATGAGGGTAATATTAATGGAATTTACAATAGAGTATGGAAGCGGAGCAAGTAAATTAAGCGAATTTCCAGGAACAAAAATAGTTACGGAAGCTGAATTATTTGATTTGCTGTACTCGTTAATCGAATCAAACGGATCTATCTGAAAATCGAATTGGTTAAATCCGGAAGTAGCCATATCTTTTGACTTTATATAGAACGAAACAGTATCAAGGTAGTTAATCCCTCCTGCTTTTGTAAATGTATAGAATTGCTTTGCCCCGCCAGGAAGGGTACGCGTAATCCTAAATTGTATATCATCGCCTGTGGCCTTCGCTTTATTCTTTACTATGGCTGCCAATGCAAACGAGTCAGAAGCTGCAGAAAAATCAGCAGGAGAAAAAAATACATCCTGATTTGATATTTCATAATCAGATAAATAAGGGGTGTAAAGATGAATAGCGGGATCCCCGAGTAACATCAACTGAACACTGTGCGATTTACTCACTTCGTTGCCGTTTATTTGTGAAGCACGAATAGCCTGTCGCATAATTTCTCCCACCGAAGACCCATAATCTGCCGCAAAAGCACTACGGTAAAATCCGTTAATCTGAGGATCAAGGTAATTTATAAAGGATGTATTAGAATGGGCAATCCATGAAATTGCACCGGCATTTGCCGTAGTAATAAAAGCTGCTCCGTTAATTCCTACTCCGGCACTTCCTCCGGTTATATCGGCACTTATATTTCCAACATTACATCCATTAAAGTACATCAGCGGATATTTATCCTTATTGGTCAAGTCTGTTATTTTTCCAATATCAATATCCAGTACATTCAGCGACCCATGGCCGTAAAACGTTAGTACATTAAGCCCTTGATTAATTTGGGTTAAAATGGCTTGTTTAAGACTGACATCAACGGGGTTCGTAGTACTTTTAAAAAAACTTGTCACTCTGGCTCCGGCAAACGGTGACTCAGCCACTTTCTTATTCCTGTTTAAGGTAAGTGCTATAGAGCTTTGTTGACCTGCACCTTCACCTCCACCAAGATGAAGAATATTTTTTCGCCACAAAGTAATAGTATCAGGATTAACTTCTATGCTTTTTACTTTAGCCAGATAATTATCAATGTCCTGATTAGTAATGGCCGGAATTCGTCCGGTGGGAATAGCGGTCTCATACAAGGTTCCATTTAACCCAGAAGTAAACATATTATCAGAAGAAGGAACACCCAATTGAGGAACCAAATTAAGCCATGCATACTGTGGTAAGCGCACATAATCCTGCTGCAATCCGCGTCCAATTAAAACCAAAAACTTAGGATTTAATCCGGAGGTTAATAGATGGTCGGCAAAATTCCGTATTGCCAACGGGTGATTTATTCCATAGGTATAAAAGTTTGACAATTGCTCATTTGTTACCAGCAATACCTTATAGGCAGATGACCTATATTGGGCATACTCGGTAGCTTTAGGCAATAACAGCTTGTTGGTTACAATCAGGTAGTCATATTGTACTGTAGTATCCATTACCGGAAAATCAACGGCCTCCATTCGAATTACCTTTTTTATATCAACGGTATCAAATATTACCAATGAATTTCCGGATGAATTTCTCTTGTAAAGAAATTTTGCAGTGGACATATTTAAAAAGCCGCTGATTCGATTTCTTCCTGTCAGGTCGTAAAGCACGGGGGCATTACCCGAATAATTAGTAAAATTCAACAGTACATCGCTGGCTGATGAGGCGGAGGTGTGACTAAACTCTAAATATGTTGAGTTTTGCATATTTAAAACTGATGGAAAGGTAAGCTCTGCAAATGCAACAGCAGCTGCATCCACGGTGCTTCCCAAATCGTCAATATTTGATATTTCAAAAAAAGTATTCGTGACACCAATAACAGACGAAGACAAATTTGTAGTTAATGTTAATGTAGTATATCCTTCAAAAATGGAATCAAAAACTGTAGTATAAGTACTAAGGTCAGGACTCATTTTTAATACATGATGATGGTCGGGATTAATCGCATCGTAATCTGAAACTCCTGACAATCGAATTTTGAACAAGGGAGCCGGACCGCTGCTAAAATAGGAAGCCGTATTAAACAACCCTGTAAATTTGCCAAGTCCTTTGCCATACCGATTACTTGCCCACCCCTCTCCCATTAAGTAGTCGGATGAATGATAATCATCGGCCGGAATAATAGGTATCCCGTAATAATAAGAACTTGCAAAAGCAAGCACCTGTTTTTTCATAAAATAAGGTTCGGCAGTAAAACCTCCGTAATTAGTATTCGAATAATTAACTAACCTCAAAGGTGCAGTCACAAGCTGGGTATTCACTGTGAAAAAAACATAGGCTGTATCCGAAATTAAACTCACATACGGGTTATAATGATTTGTTGAATCGAGGTATAATTTCTTATCGTAAAACCCATCGTTCTTATACACGAAGAATTCAATATAATCTCCTTGATCAAAGCTGCTGTCGCTCTCTCCGCTTATAAAAACAGGTATTTCGTCTCCACGCTGAAAGAGTTGAATTTTCCTGGGGTCAATGGCAGCAGGTGAAATACCTGAATTGACCAACGCAGCATAGTCAATACGAAAAACTCCATTACCTGTAGCCGCAAAACGATAATAAGTCTGCCCTGAATAAATCCACTCAAATCCGAACTTCTTTTGAGCAATTGATAGAAAAGGCAGCATGGCCAGATTGATTATGCATACCCACGCTTTGAAATTATTCATTTACTACCCCTAAATTTTGGCAATCAAAATTAAGTATTTTTTGGCAAAAACGCCTACGCAAGATCATCTCAAAAGTTTGGGGAAAAACTGATGTAATTTTCGAAATGGTTTGAGAAATGTGATGAAAGCTGGCCTACTCAATCCATTAACTTCCCAGGCTTTAACGTCTTCTTTATTCGCTGTAAGCCTATTGCTAATGTTCACATTACTTTTCCCCCCTAATCTCATTCGTACAGCCACATTTGGCCAGTAACACAATTTTACCTTATGAATATGAATAAATCGCAGCATAAGTTCATAATCGCCTGCCGAAGTAAATGATTCATTAAAATACCCGAATTGCTCATAAAGCGTTCGCTTGACAAAAAAAGTAGGATGAGGTGGCATCCAACCTAACCTGAAAGAGCCCATTTTATATTTCCCCGACTTCCAATAACGTACAATGTTTGACGGATTTTCCCGCTTCACATATTCCAAATCGGCATACACGGCATCGCATTTGGTAGTGGTTACAAGTGCTGCAATTTTGGTAAGTACATCGGCAGATGCAAATAAATCATCGGCATGTAAAATACCTATCAAATCACCTGTAGCAAGTTTAACTCCCTTATTAAGGGCTGCATAAAGGCCACTATCTTTTTCCGTCACCAAAGCGGCAAACCGGTGTTTATATTTAGTCAGTATTTCCAGTGTGCCATCCGTAGATTTTCCGTCAATAAGAATATACTCCACCGAGGGATAAGTTTGTGCAAATACAGACTGAATGGTTTCTTCAATTGTATCTGCAGCATTAAGGCAAACTGTAATAATACTTATTTTCAAAATTTAACGGCTTATAACACAATTTTGCAATACCAATATATCCATCTTGGTGCGGAGGTAACAATCAAGGGCTTCGGCCGGAGTATTCACAATAGGTTCATTTTCGTTAAATGAGGTATTGAGCAAGAGGGGAATTCCAGTTTTTTGCCTAAAAATTTCAATTAAACGGTAATACCTTGGGCTTACCGCGGCATCAACAGATTGTAAACGACCAGTACCATCAACATGCGTAACGGCAGGAATAAGTATTTGTTTTTCTTTTTTAATCGGAAAAACCTTCTCCATAAACGGAACTTCATCAGTTACCTCAAAAAACTCTCCAACATACTCTTTTAAAATAGATGGGGCAAACGGACGAAAACTTTCCCTTCGTTTTATTTTTGAATTGAGTAAATATTTGGCATCTGCCCTTCGGGGGTCGGCTAAAATGGAGCGACCACCCAAAGCCCTTGGACCAAATTCAGCTCTTCCCTGAAACCAACCAACAACTCCTCCGTTTATAATAGAATCAGCTACTTTGCTAAATAACTCATCATCGGCTAAACGGGCATAGGTAATTTTTTTTTCTTGAAGAAAAATTTCAATTTCTTCGTTAGTGAAATGACTCCCGGTATAGGCACTATAAACGGGTTTTACCCGTGCGTTTTTCAACGTGTGATGATAGTGATACATGGCTGAACCGGCTGCTATACCTGCATCATGCCCTGCACTGGGAATATACACATTTTCAAAAGGAGTGTTACGGGTAATTTTTCCGTTAGCTACCGAGTTTTGTGCTACACCACCCGCAATGCAAACTTTTTTCATTCCTGTTTTCTGGTGCAGGTGATTAAGCAAATGAAAAATTGCCTCTTCGGTTACCTTTTGGAC
>JAGVLJ010000077.1 GCA_020049855.1 Bacteroidia bacterium
AGGTAGAGGAATTAAAGGCTATGCAAATTAAAAGCACCTGTAGATATGATTATCTTTTTTTATGCCATTTTTGGACTAAATCTTATTGAGTAATGGTATTACAGTATCATACAGGCTAATACCAATATCAGAAATTGGAGTAAATGACACTTTTTTTTCCAACTGTAGCAAAAACCTGCCATTGGGGAGCCAGTCTAACCAGTTCATGGAGCCTACCCAAACCTGCCCGTTTACCAAGCAACCTGCCGTTTCTTTTCCGCTTTGTGTGGCAGGGGGTAAAATGGAGAAATAATCTTTCTCCTCTTTTTTGCAATGCAGGCTAAGGCAGCTTAGGGAGATAAGGAGCAGGAGGAGTTTTGTATGGCTCATAAATAGGCGGCTTTTTCTTATAACAAATGTAAAGCAATTATATTGGTACAAGCAAGGGCGGGAAAGTTTAAAGTTTCAGAGTTCGGTGTTCAATATTCATCATTCGATATTTTTGAATTTAAAGAAACCCAATGGCTAATATCGAATATTGAATGAAGAAGGTAAAAAAGTTTAAAATTAGAAGTTAGAAATTTTGAGTGATGTTCACTTCTTAAAAAAAGGGACCCTCAAGTAGCAGGTAAATTAGGTACAGGATGCACAAAATAAAAAAGCCCCGGATTGAAGGCCGGGGCTGATTATGTGTTATAAAAAAATTAACCTCTTTTCTCTTTGATACGGGCTTTTTTGCCTGTGAGTTCGCGGAGGTAGAACAGCCTTGCCCTTCTTACTTTACCACGCATATTGACCTCAATTTTATCAATATTAGGGCTGAAAAGCGGAAAAATACGCTCTACACCTACTCCGTTTGATACTTTGCGTACAGTGAAAGATGCCGATATGCCTGCATTTCTGCGTTGCAATACCACACCCTGAAACTGCTGTATACGCTCTTTGTTACCTTCTTTTATTTTGTAATGAACGGTAACGGTATCGCCTGCATTAAACTCAGGAAATGCTTTTCCTGCAGTGAATTCGTTTTCTACAATCTTAATTAAGTCCATGGTGACAGTTCTGTAAAATGAGGTGCAAATGTACACTATATTTTTACTTTGGCAAACCCGGATGCAAAAATTTACCTACTGAGTTTCAAGCCTCCAACACCTGCCGGATGGCCTGAGCCTTGAGCATACATTCCTCATATTCAGCTTCGGCAACCGAGTCCCAGGTTATAGCGCCTCCTACCTGAAAAGATAATTTTTTTGTATCTGACCGGTACACTATGCTGCGTATAACTACATTAAAATCAAAGTCTTTTTCAGGAGTAAGGTATCCAACGGCCCCTGAGTATATTCCCCGTTTGCTCCATTCTAATTGCTCTATCAATTGCATGGCCATCACTTTGGGTGCCCCCGTCATGGAACCCATTGGAAATGCATTTTTGATAGCCTCCCACCAAGGGGTGCTTTTTTCCATTTCCCCACTTACGGTTGAAATCATTTGATGCACACGCTGAAACGAATATACCCCGAACAATTCTTCCACGCGGACGCTTCCGGGTCGGCACGAACGGGAAAGATCGTTGCGCACCAAATCCACAATCATCAGGTTTTCGGCTCGTTCTTTTTCCGATGCAAGTAACCGGGTCTTTTTATCTTTGTCTTCTTGCGGGGTTTTACCTCTACGCGTGGTTCCTTTTATTGGTTGAGAAACCAATTTATTTCCGGTTTTCGACAAAAATCTTTCGGGGCTAGCTCCAAGCAGGTAGGTGTTATCCAATTTAAGAAAAGCGGCAAACGGCATAGGTGATACCTCATTTAATTTGAGAAAAGTTGCCAAAGGGTCGCCCTCTTTGACCAATCCGTAAAACTCCTGACAAAGATTTAATTCGTACACATCGCCTACTTTGATATGATACAGCACCCGAGCCACTTTAGCAAGGTAATCCTTTTTATTCATTACCGCACTTAGACTTCCGTCCATTCTAAATGAAGATGCAACAGGCGGCACTATGCTTAGCAGTTGTTCCCAAATTAACTGCGGATTATGTCCCGTAATGCAAACCTGTCCGTTTGGGAAAACTTCAATAATGGTTTCGGGAATAAAAAACACCGCCTCATCAGTAACAACCTGACCCTTGTTTTGTGAAGTAAGATTTTCTATTTCATTTTTACAATCGTAGCCCAAGTAACCAAAGATCCATTCGCTTGCTGCAAAAGATTGAAGGGATGTAAAAACCTGCCCCGGTGGTAAGTGCAATTTTTGTTTACACCCTATACCGGCTACCAGCTCATAGGTTTTATAATCACAGGCTACAGGCAACTTATTGGAAACATATACGGCTCCGAAATTACTCTGATGTGCAAGCTGCAATACCTGCAACTTAACCGTAGCGAGTTGAGGTTCAGAAACCGAAGTAGTGTATACCATTTCCATGCAATAACTCCATAATTTTTAATGTCTAAGCAAAGAACTCAATTTATTAATTTGCTATATGACAAATCACTTTTTGTACTGCACCCAACAATTAATTTGATTGAGGAAATTTCTTTAGTTCAAGAATCGAATAATCGGTTTGCTCTTTACAAATAGTATTAACCAGTGTCCCTAATCCTTTAATTTCCATTTTCACTTCATCACCGTCTTTCAACCATTGTACTTTATAGTTTGGGTCATTTAATAATCCGGTTCCGTTCAATTCCAAAAAACATCCGGTTCCTACCGTTCCCGATCCAATTATATCGCCCGGAAGAATATCTACCCCATACGCACAACGCGCTATGATTTCGGCAAAAGTCCAGTCCATTTGATCTACGTTACCTTCAGAAACCAGCATGCCGTTTACCCAACATTTCATCGATAAATTGAAGCTATTCCCTTCGTGGCCTGTTTTAGCCGGAACTTTATAAGCATCCAATTCATCGGGGGTGACCATATAAGGGCCAATTACTGTAGAAAAGTCTTTCCCCTTAGCAGGCCCCAAATTCAACAGCATTTCTTCCATTTGCAAGGTACGGGCACTCATATCGTTCATAATCATGTAGCCGGCTATGTACTGGTCGGCATCCTTTGCACGTATATTTCTTCCTTTTTTCCCTAACACAACCGCAGCTTCCAATTCAAAATCGAGTTTTTGAAAATGGTCGGGCATACAACATATTGCTCCGGGACCCTGTACGGCATTGTGATTGGTGAAATAAAAAACAGGGTATTGATCAAACTCTTCAATCATGGGTACTTTACGGTTTCTGCGGGCAGCCGCCACATGCTGACGGAAAGCATATCCATCTCGGCACGAAGTAGGCTGGGGCACGGGTGCAAGTAATCGTACTGCTTTCAGTTCAACCGAAGAAGCTTCTTTTTTACCCAACTTTAAATCAGAATCCAGTTGTTTGGCTTTATCCATTGCCTTCTCTCCTGCCCATAAAAAATCTTTCATGTTATCAGGAAGTGAAGATTCTATACCGTGAAGGTTATAGATTTTATCAGAGATAAAAATACCGAGTTGCGGAGCAAGTCCGCTTTGTTCATATGTTACCAGTTTCATTCAAATAATATTTCGGCAAAATTAAGTAATAATATGAAACTGTAAGATTAATTGCCTTTAACTTCCATTTGCTTGCACATCTGCTCAATATATTTTTCGTGTTCCTTTTTACTCATACTTTGAAGTTTTTTCTTTCAGATATTGTAAAGTTAGGTACTGAGTCATAATTTTTTTATCCCCGTAAAATATAGGTTCTCAAATTTCCATAAATATCAGTAACGATTATTTTTAAATAGTTGGAGTTTAGCAAACTCACAACAGATACTTTGAGGAGTTCTTTCGACTCCTTATCAACAATAATCCTTGAATGGTTTTAATAAAAATGTGAGGCAAATGAGCCGCTGAAAAAAAGAGTAAGTTATTTACGTTCATTCGGCATTTTAAACTTGAAAACAAAGATGAAAACTATTAACCCCCGAAAAACTTAATGCAGATAAAGGGTAAAAACAACTGAATCGCAAAATAAAACGATAAACCGGAAAAGCTATTATTACCCGACAGCAACCACCGCAGTTATTTCCGGAATGGCCCGTTTAAGACCTTCTTCAATTCCTGCCTTCATAGTCATATGACTCATAGCACAACTGCTACATGCACCAAGTAATCGAAGATTTACTACCATGTCGGAAGTTACCTCTATAAATTCTACGTCTCCGCCATCGGCCTGTAAAAAAGGACGCATGGAGTTAAGTGCTAATTCAATTTTTTCGTGAAGTTCTTTATTATTCTGTGGCATGAGCAAATCAAAGCAAATATAATGGAAAAACCGGAAGGAAGGAACGTATTTGCTATCAACTTGATTGTGCAACAACTCCATTCAATATGGCTACCTGTTGAGCAACAGCTTGAGCCATTTGTCCATAAATTTTGCCGTATGGAGTATTCGCCCTAAGTGCAGCAGGAATCCCTGTATCACCTCCATTCATAATATCCATATACAAAGGTACCTGAGTCAATAACGGACTGCTACAATAATCTGCCAGCTTCTGTCCTCCTCCTTCACCAAAAATCAGGTATTTATTATCAGGTAATTCAATGGGGGTAAACCACGACATATTTTCAACAACACCCAAAACCGGAATCTTTACCGGTATCATGCTGAGCATAGCTACAGCTTTTTGTGCATCAGCCAAAGCAACTTCCTGCGGGGTAGTCACTACCACAACACCGGTGAGCGGTGTTGTTTGCAGCAATGTCAAATGTACATCGCCAGTTCCTGGAGGCATATCAACGATAAGGTAATCCAAATCTCCCCAGCTAACATCGCTGATAAACTGCTTAAGAGCAGATGAAACCAAAGGGCCACGCCATGCAACTGCCTGATCAGGTTTAAGCAAAAAAGCAACCGACATTACCTTTACCCCATAATTTTCCAAAGGGATCATCATGGATTTTCCGCCCACATCTTCCAAATAAGGTTGCTGGCCATTCAGCCCAAACATTAGCGCCTGAGAAGGACCATAAATATCGGCATCAAGCAACCCAATACGTGCTCCGGTTTGTGATAATGCAATAGCGAGATTACTTGCTACTGTTGATTTACCTACACCTCCTTTACCCGAAATAACTGCAACAATATTTCGTACACCAGGTAACACAAATTTATCCTGACGGTTACTGCTTACATTAGAGATCATATTTACTTTTACAATGGCCTTGTCATTCACATATTGATGAATAGCAGCCACACAGTCTGTTTCAATTTTCTCCTTTAATGGGCAGGCGGGCGTAGTCAGAACAACGGTAAATTCTACACTCAAATCGTTAATCTCAATATCCTTAATCATATTAAGACTGACTAGGTCTTTGTGTAAATCGGGCTCCTGCACATAACTCAGCGCATGAAGTATTTCTTTTTCGGTGATCATGGTACAAAGGTGCTGATAAACTGAAAAAGTAACAAGAATTGATTTAATGATTTTTTGACGCTGAAACTATTAGAATCAATGTACCTTTGTTTTGCCAATGGAATCAGTTAGAAAAATACAAGCATTTAAAGAAGAAATCGTTGATGCCTGTAAAAAAAATATTGAAAAACGTATGATTGCAGCTGAACAAGCCATGAAAGCTGCACAGGAAAGTGCTAACAACGAAGAAAAAAGCAGCGCGGGAGACAAGTACGAAACCGGAAGAGCCATGAGCCAGATTGACAGAGACCGAAACGCCAAACAACTGTCCGAGGCAAAGGACGAACTTAGCCAATTACTTAAAATTGATTTAACAGTGGATCATCGGGAAGCCAACACCGGAGCATTAATAGATTGTGGCTCCGAATTGTTGTTTATAGCTGCCGCAATTGGGGTGATTCTACTTGCCGATAAAAGAATTATTGTATTATCGCCAAAGGCTCCGCTGGCTCAGTTGATGTCCGGAAAAAAGAAAAATGATTTTGTTGAATTTAACGGACGCCTGCTAACCATTAAACAAATTTTCTAAGGCAAAACTGGTACAGAATCACGACTTAGTCCCAGCCTTTGAAGTAATATATCGTGATATTTTGAAACTTCCCTCTCAAATTCATTCCTGTTAACCTGTTCCATTTCTCCATCTTTAAACCAAGGCCTTGTCGTTTTGTATGTGTAATAACCAGAAATAATAACAGGGGTTCCATAGCTCCAAATATTCCAGTCGTCTTTTAACTTCCAAGAGTCTGTCCAGCGATATAAAAAAATGGCATCTTGTTTTAATAACCGCACACAGGCATGTGAAGCAGGGTAACCCGGTAAATCATATTGGTGCATTGACACTCCTAATCGGTTATCCAAATTAATATACCACTCCATAATCCATTCGGGGTTGATGGTACTGATAGCTTTCCTTGATTTCCAATTACAGTGAAAAAGCCCGGTGGGAGTAGGAGTTAATTGCTTGCCCAAACTTACCGGCCCCCACCTGATAAGTTTCCCGAATTCATAAGCAGCAAATGCTTGAAGCGGATAGGATATAAAAATACACTTAGGCACTTCTTTCAACGAATCACACTTAATTGGGAAAGGGGCATAATAAAGGAAATCAGCACTAAATAAATCGGGAAGTATAAGTGAATCAACCCTGCTTAAATGAGCCGCATCTACTCGATTCAAGGCACAAACTATTGCTCTGTCTAAACTGTCATTTAGGTTAAATGAATCACGATGTATCATTTGATAGTGAATAATTCGAGCAGGACTGACAACAACATTATCCACATCAGTTTTTTTGATTTTTTCCAATTGTGTGGTTTTAACACGTATTTCCTTAGTATGTGTAGTGGTATCAGTACATGAAATCTGATACCATAGCAGAACAGCACATACTATCTGAAAAAATTTACCAAACATATTACAAATATGAGTGAAAACTAAGGAGAAACGTAGCTTCTAACTTGTAATGGAATATGAATCTTATCAGATAATATTTACTTCTGTTTGTATATGGATTCCAAAAGTATCAGCTACCGATTGTTTGATGGCCTCGGACAACCTATATACTTCTTCTCCTTTAACTCCTCCGTAATTCACCAATACCAATGCCTGATCTTTATGTGAACCTGTATTGCCTACGCGTTTGCCCTTCCATCCACATTGTTCAATCAACCATCCGGCAGCTACCTTAGTTTTACCTGCTGCGGTTGGATACCCAACTATAGAAGGGTATTGCGCCTTTAATGCGTTGAATTGCGTTTCGTCTATTTCAGGGTTTTTGAAAAAACTTCCGGCATTACCAATCACAGACGGATTGGGCAATTTACTACTGCGAATAGCAATAACCGCATCGCTGATTGCTTTAATTGATAATTCCTTTACTCCGTTTTTTTCAAGCACCTGCTGGATAGATCCGTATGAGTTATTAAACACAGGACGCTTGTGTAATTTGAATGTAACTGAAACAATGAAGTAGTTTCCTTTAGCTTCATTTTTAAAAATGCTTTCCCTGTACCCAAATTTACAATCGCGTTGTAAAAAAACTTTCAGTTCTCCGGTTTTCAAATCCAAAGCCTCCAAACTCTCAAACGTATCTTTTATTTCAACCCCATAGGCTCCAATATTCTGCATGGGAGCCGCCCCTACTGTTCCAGGTATGAGCGAAAGATTTTCAACACCCCCATAATTTCGTTCAATATTCCACAACACAAACTCGTGCCATACCTCTCCGCCCATGGCCTTTACCCATACAAAGTTGTCATCTTCCTTTAGCAATTCTATGCCCTTTAATTCATTACGTATAACCACACCTTTCACATCTTGTGTTAACAATATATTGCTGCCGCCACCTAAAATTAAAAATGACCCCGTGATAAATACTTTACTTGCGATAAGTTCATTTAATTGTCCCAATGTTTGGATATGTATCAGTTTATCGGCCAGCACATCAATCCCAAAGGTGTTATAAGGTTTTAACGAAATGTGATATTCTTCCTGCATCATGTGGTAAAGGTAATATGTCAAATACCTCTTTAAAGAATTAAAAATACACAAGATGTGTGATATTTTAGACCAGGTAACGATTTATTGAAATCTTTCCCCTACTTTTGCTCCGCAAATAATCAATCCTAATTATTTGCCATGCTTGATTCCAAAAAATTCACCGGTGATGGTCTCACCTTCGATGACGTTTTAGTCCTTCCTTCTTATTCAGACGTATTACCCCGCGAGGTGAATACCTCCACGCAACTTACCCGAAACATCCGTATTAATATCCCTTTGGTATCGGCAGCAATGGATACAGTAACGGAGTCGCGGCTGGCAATTGCACTGGCACAACAGGGCGGAATTGGGATTCTCCATAAAAACATGAGTATTGAACGTCAGGCTGAGGAGGTACGTAGAGTAAAACGTTCGGAAAGTGGAATGATCATGGATCCGATTACCCTGTTTGAAGATGCAACCCTAAAGGATGCACATAGACTAATGAAGGATAATAAAATTGGTGGGATACCCATTGTTGATAAGGGCTACATGCTTAAAGGAATTTTAACCAACCGCGATTTACGCTTTGAAAAGAACCTGAATAAAAAGGTTAGCGAAATAATGACAAAAGATCGGCTGATTACTGCTCCCGAGGGAACTACCTTGCAAAAAGCCGAAGGGATCTTACAAAAATATAAGATAGAAAAACTTCCGGTTGTAAATAAAAAAGGGAAACTCACCGGACTGATTACGTATAAAGATATTTTGAAACTGAAGGACCATCCTAATGCCTGCAAAGACAACCACGGACGTTTACTGGTGGGTGCCGCGGTTGGAGTAACCTCTGATACCATTGACCGAGTGAGTGCGTTAGTAAAAGCCGGTGTTGATTTAGTAATTATTGATACCGCCCACGGCCATTCTAGAGGAGTGATAGGTGAATTAAAACTTGTAAAAAAAACATTTTCGAATTTGCAGGTAGTCGTTGGAAATATTGCTACCGCAATGGCGGCACGTGATTTGGCGAAAGCCGGAGCCGATGCCGTAAAAGTTGGAGTGGGCCCCGGTTCTATTTGTACCACCCGCATTATTGCAGGGATAGGGGTACCCCAACTTTCGGCCATTTATGCTGCAGCTAGTGCCTTAAAAAATACGGGAGTCCCTGTTATTGCTGATGGAGGCATCCGCTATAGTGGCGACTTGGTTAAAGCCATTGCCGCAGGAGCCAGCACCATAATGGCTGGCAGCATGTTTGCCGGTGTTGAAGAATCGCCAGGAGAAACTATTATTTACGAAGGTCGTCAGTTTAAATCGTACCGAGGAATGGGCTCTATCGAAGCCATGAAAGAAGGTTCAAAAGATCGATATTTTCAGGATGCCGAAGAAGAAATTTCAAAACTGGTTCCCGAAGGAATTGTCGGCATTGTACCCTATAAAGGAAATCTAAAAGATGTGGTTTACCAAATGGTAGGTGGCTTGCGTGCAGGCATGGGTTATTGTGGAGCCAAATCCATAAAAGATTTACAAAAGGCCAGCTTTACCCGGGTCACCCCATCGGGAATGAAAGAAAGTCATCCACACGATATTACCATTACCAAAGAGGCTCCTAATTACAGCAGAAAATAATTGATAATTTTTGGCTTCATCAATCCGTAACTACAACCCATGCAGTTTAAAGATATACCCGGAAATGATAAAATAAAGCAACACCTGTTGCAAACCGTAACTGGGCAACGTATCAGCCATGCCCAGTTATTTTTGGGGCCTGAAGGAAGTGCTAATCTGGCCTTAGCATGGGCTTATGTGAAATTTGTGAACTGCACCAATAAAAAAATTGATGATAGTTGCAACTCGTGCCCCTCGTGTATCAAAATAAGCAAACTTATTCACCCCGACTTACATTTTACGTTCCCCACCATTTCCCCGCATAAGCAAAGTAAAGAACTGCTTGGCGAATGGAAAGAGGCTTTATTAGAAAATCCCTACCTAAGTGTTTATAGCTGGCTGCAATACATAAAAGCCGAAAACAAACAGGGAAATATTACTGCAGAAGAATCGCGTGATATTATTCGCAGACTGGGATTGAAAAGCTTTGAGGCCGAATATAAAATGCAACTAATGTGGATGCCCGAATATTTAGGCAATGAAGGAAATATGCTACTTAAACTTTTGGAGGAACCGCCTGAAAAAACACTCATCATTCTTATAGCCAACGATTCGGAAAAAATGTTACCTACTATTTTGTCACGTTTGCAAATGATAAAAATAAATCGTTTCAGTGATGATGAAGTGAAGCAATTTCTCACTGCAAAATACAACGTGGAAAAAAACAGGGCAGCTACCATTGCCAAGCTGGCAGAAGGAAACTTAAATGAAGCCATTTTTCACATTGATGAAGATGAACAAGACCTTCTTGAGCAATTCAAAAAATGGATGAACCTATGCCTTGGAAAAAGTGCGAAAGACCTTGTTGACTGGATTGATGAAGCAGGCGGAATGGGAAGGGAGAATCTTAAAAATTTTCTCCGCTATGGTTTGCACATGATGCGCGAAGCATTTATGAAACGACACCAAATTAATGAATTGCTTAGGGTTGATAATACCGAGGCGGAGTTTGTGACCAAATTTTCTTTATTTATTCATGAACAAAATTTAGAATCTATCAATCAAGAGCTTACCTCATCTATTGGCTATATTGAGCGAAATGCCAACCCAAAAATCATTCTGATGAACCTATCTTTGTTTCTCAAGAGAAGTCTAATTAAATTAGAGCCTATGGTCTAATTTAGGCTCTCATTTTTTTGAACCTTATTGAAAAGAGAAATATACGTATGGGATGTGGAGTAGCTTGTGGCACTAAAGGAGGAGGATGTAGTTCGGGAGGATGCAGCACCGGTGGGTGCAATAAATTAAATGTTTACGATTGGCTTGCTGATATGGAATTACCGCCATCTATGCGCCCTTTTGATGTAGTGGAAGTAAGTTTTAAAGGTAACAGAAAAAGTTTTTACCGAAACATTCACCACCTTGATTTATACAAAGAAGAACCGGTAGTAGTTGAAGTAGAAACGGGAGGATATGATATTGGTCGCGTTTCAGTAAAGGGAGAACTCGTAAAACTTCAACTAAAAAAGGCCGGAGTAAGCGAAGATGATGAACGTATCAAAAAAATATATAGAGTAGCTACTGAAGCTGATTTAGCTAAATGGCAGGAATGCAAAGACCTTGAAATTCCTACTCAATACAAAGCCCGTAGTTTTGCTATTGAACTCGGACTGGATATGAAACTTAGCGATGTGGAATATCAGGCTGACAGGCGCAAAGCAGTATTTTTTTACACCGCAGAAGCTCGGGTTGATTTCAGAGAACTTATTAAACGATTAGCCGATGCATTCAAAATAAAGATTGAAATGCGTCAGATAAGCTACAGGGAAGAAGCCGGGCGTTTAGGAGGCATAGGATCTTGTGGACGAACTCTTTGCTGCAGTACTTGGCTCACCGATTTTAAACAGGTAAATACCGGTGCAGCACGCTATCAGAACTTATCGTTGAATCAGCTAAAACTTTCCGGTCAATGCGGTAGATTAAAATGCTGCCTCAATTACGAGCTCGATACGTATGTAGAAGCACTACAAGAATTCCCAAAAGATGATAAACTCACCATTGAACTTGAAACAGGAAGGGCTATATTGCAAAAAACTGATATTTTAAGACGAATCATGTTGTTTACTGTTATAGGCGGAGACAGTAATAATTGGATTAGCCTGCCCGTGCAAAAGGTAAAAGAATTGATGGAGATGAATGCCCGGGGTGAAAAGCCTGCCATGCTTTCAGAATACTCAAATGAAAAAGAGATAGCTGTGGAAGAACCCGACTACAAAGACATGGTAGGTGAAGACAGCATTACACGGTTGGATCGTCCAAAAAAGAATAAGAGTCGAAATAACAACCGCAACAATAATTCTAGAGATAATAAAGAAACCCGCGGAGGCGATAACAGAGAGCGAAGGGTGGCTGGAAATCAGGAAAGACCTAATACTAGCATAAGTACCCCTGATCCGAACCGTAAAGAAAAATCGCCTCAAAATAGAGAAGAACAAAAAAACCGCAACGAGCGACCTCCAAACACACCTCATCAAAACAAACCGAATACTAACCGAAAAAATAACCCGCCCAACAATCAAAACAAAAACAATAACCGAGGTAGTAACCCAAATGCACCAAAAAGAAACGATCGTAACTTACCAAAACCACCAACGGAATAATGTATAAGGTGATTTGTGTTTTGTTTTCACTAATTGGGTTATCAGCATGTGACCGAAACAGGGTATTTGATGAAAATAAAGAAATACCCGGGTGCAACTGGTTTTATAAAGATTTGGTTGGCTTTGATGTGATGGTTGAAGACACCGACTATTTTTATAATATTTACCTTAACACACGTATCCGCTCCGACTACAAATACAACAATATGTTTGTGTTATTACATACGCAATTACCCGACAAAAAAGACCTGAAACAACGGTTTGAAATCCAATTGGCCGATGATTTAGGAAAATGGCTTGGCAGCGGATTAGGAGATTTGTATGATTACCAATACCTCATTATAAAAAATGCAAACCTGGGACAACGGGGTATTTACCGTTTTAGAATAGAACAAAACATGCGAGACGATACACTTGCTGCCGTTGCAGCAGCAGGAATACGCATTGAAAAAGGAGACCCGAAAGATTAAGTATGAGCAAAACCATAATAACCATTAAAGACAATAGCGCCATTAAAGTAGAAGGTGATTTTGAAGTAGTTGATGCACATGGAAACAAATACAATTTGGGAGGCAGGAGTGTTGTTTCCCTTTGCCGCTGCGGGCTTTCGAAAAACAAACCTTTTTGTGACGGCTCGCATAAAGGAGAATTCACTCATGAAGCTCAAGCATTTGCCCTTCCAATAAAACCTACTATATGAAAATTTGGCAGAAGTCCTGCGACTCGTTAATCGGAATAACTTTTGATGGGATCATCAAAATAATTTATAACATTAAATATTTAAGATAATGGAAAATAACCCTTTTGAACCATCTCTTTACGCTAACCGAGAATTAAGCGTATCAAAAACCTTCATGTCATCCGTTTTCAGTTGGATGTTTGTTGCATTAATCATTTCGGCCTGTATGGCGTACCTGTTCAGCTCATCAATGGATTTGCTTAGCCTACTTGTAAATACGGAAACAAGAAAGTTAAACATTTTTGCCTATGTAGTTATGTTTGCTCCACTCCTTTTTGTGCTGGCAATGGGTATGGGATTTCAGCGCTTTTCCTATCCGGTTTTGTTGGGATTGTTTCTGGCTTACGCTGCAGTGAACGGAATCAGTTTAAGTTTCATTTTTATGGCTTATAGCCTAGGCTCCATTACAACAACTTTTTTTGTGACAGCTCTTACTTTCGGAGTAATGGCCGTGGCAGGATACACCACCCAAAAAGACCTTACCAATTTTGGCAGTATTATGATGATGGGTCTTGTAGGTATCATCATTGCGTCTTTAATTAACATGTTTATGCACAGCCAAGCAATGGATTATATTATCAGTTTCATTGGGGTACTGGTATTTACAGGGCTTACCGCTTACGATGTTCAAAAACTCAAAGTAATTGGAAGCGGTATTGCCACGCAGGGCAAAGAAGTTGCCGGTAAAACAGCCTTAATGGGTGCATTGAATCTTTACCTCGATTTTATTAATTTGTTTCTTTTTCTGCTTCGTTTATTTGGCGGAAGAAGAGGTGACTAATAGCTGCCGCATTTTTTTTAAAAAAGCTTCCCTAACCGGAAGCTTTTTTATTTACGTTCATTTTATATAGTCGTCCCTTAAAATACATATCATATATAATAGCAATATTTATAAATTAGTGTATAAAAAATTAAGATAAAAATATGCAAGAAATACACGTAACTCAGCATAAAACTTGCAGCATTTGCACATGCTATCAAAACCAAAACCCGTATCACAAATCGGATTTTTTTCGAGCTTTGAAGATACGCTTATACCATTACTCAATAAGATTTAGTCCAAAAATGGCATGAAAAAAGATAATCATATCTACAGGTGCTTTTAATTTGCATAGCCTTTAATTCCTCTAC
>JAGVLJ010000066.1 GCA_020049855.1 Bacteroidia bacterium
CTAATGAACTAAAGTTATATTTAACCTGTCCATTAGTAAAACTATTAAGATTTGCCTGATAGAATTCATTCATGATTATAGATGATTGCACATTCCCATCAACAGTGGCAGTAATTTCTCGCCCAATACCATTGCCTGCCGTATTAATTCCATTTTCGTCAAAAAGATTGGCTAAAAAAAGAGGAGCCGTATTGGTAGTGCCCCCGCTCACGAAGGCAAGATCATTCATGTAAAGTTTAATTTGCGGCCCTTTATTATCACTTCCAGTGGAGTCGGCTGTTCCGCCAATAATTATATTTAAATAGTTTCCCGCAGCATCTGTAATCCCATTTTCGGCATAGTAACTAATTTTACCAAAACCATTCACGTATGAAATATCTTTGGGAACAATAAAAGAATAAGTAAATGTGCCATTGCTCACCGATGCCCGCCCTCGGTAAATTACATTGCGCCTCATTCTATAAGTTGTTGGAAAACTGGCGACATCATTTGCAAGAGTTGTATAGTTTTCCTCTTTATCATAAACAGAAATGTAAAGTGTTCCGTTAAATCCATTCATGATTTGCCCATTAATATTCTGAATATTGCCACTAATGGTAACTTTACTCAGGGCTTTAATAGTGTCTGGATTTGAGCTAACCGCTTTCCCGTTTATAGAAGTAGTGATTACATTATTTTTCGGATAAGCCAAAACTAATGCAGGATCACCCACTAAAGTAAAATTGCGGCTGTTAAAATCAGGGGCAGTATTTTTTGCTTTTGCCAATACCTCGCCAAGTGTAGGTAATTTATTTCCCGGATCAGAAAATAAATTATTCTTCAATACATTAATATTTAACAGGTAGTTTGGAAAAGCGAACACCAACCTTACAGTAGAAAATAATCCAATAGCTCCGCTGTAGGGATTAATCAGTGATAATTCGCCTGCCGAGGTTAGTTCCGGATCATCAAATTTACTAAAATCACAAGTAGCTGTTATGATAAGGGGAAGCGAATTCTTGTTTGTCCAAGAGTTTACATCGGGAATAGTTAAAATTCGTTCATGCGCCCATTGTGTTTCACCTCCATGCCCAGTGTAATTTATAACCAAACATCCTCTATTTATCTGATTATTTATAGCCGTGCGTACATCCGGATATCGACTTCCTTCCGGGGTTGAAACCTGCTTATACGAATCAAGAAATATTTTATTAATATTATAACTAACGTACTCCGTATCAATAATTGCAGTTAAACTATTTGATTGGTTCAAGTGGATATTAAAATCTTCATCATCGGCAACAAACGCTACATCATTTCGCCAATTGCGCATGGCAGCGCTACTGAAATAAGAGATAATTTTGTTAACCACTTGTGCCGCTTCGATAGTTGATTTGACTGGTATCCGACCTATTCCTAAGTCCAATCCCTCCTCTTTGCCGAATTGCTCATCCCAATATCCCTCGTCTGGATCAAGAAAACCAAAAAAATCATCTGAAACATAAGAGGCTGTGGGAGCGTATGAGTTTCGGCTTTCATATGAGGGCACAAAATTACCTTTCCATTTTTTAATATCTCGGTAATCAAACGAGGCATCTCCGAACATAAGCAAGTACTTAGGTTGTTGATTAGTCAACCGTCCTCTTTCATAAAACATTCTCATAAAATTTCTGATAGAACTTACATCAGGGGTTCCTGAGGAGAACTCATTGTAAATTTGCTCAGGCGTAACAACCAACACACGCAATCCTGATTGCTGTGTGTGAAAATCAGCTAATCTTTTTGCATCGTATACAAAATCAGGGTAAGAAACTATTACCATATCTGGCTGACCTTTTGCGTGAAGATTTTGATTATTTACTTTTACTCCCGCGCCCGGAACCAAAAATTGTGTCCCATCAAAAGCATAAAATTCGGTAAGTTTTTCCGTATTAGTTTGAAAACTATAATTGAACCCATTCTGCATCAACTCCATCTGCTTTATGTTATATACATCTGTAACATCCCAAATATTTATAGGCAGAGATGATGCAAGTGTAAAACGTGTATTTGTACTCCCAATTGAGCGAGAATCCCTGAAAGCCATTTGCGACCCATCCATATTCAGGTCGCGCCTTAAATTAAGCTCAAAAAAGTTTAACCACGCGCTTGAACTTAAAGCTGGTTTATTATAAGAATAATTAATGGCTATGCTCGATGATGTTACGGCAAATCGTGTCGATTGAATGACCGGATCGGCCACCCAAGGTGCGGTATAATCATCATAAACCGTAGCAAAATTTTCAGTTATCCGTTGAATCCCGTTTACGAGAACTGCCATTGAACTGGGGGAAAACGAACGAACAGCTACCTCTGATCGTAACAAAACAGGTTCTGAGGTAATTAACCCAGAAAATGAAAAATTAAAATCATAGGAAGTTACTTTGTCAAAAACTTCTCCATACCATTCTCGTCCAGACTTAATAAAACTTACTTTGTCTTCTTCATGTGCATAATAATAATCATATGAATTAGTCTCCTTTTGGGGCAACCCGTTTAGAGAAGCTTTAAGACCCACCCTTTTCCCATTTGATTCGCTAACTGTAAGAAAATAATAGCCGTAATCCGAGTACACATTTTTTTCGTGCGTAAACTGCCCGGCTATGCTATCAAATTTCCATGTATCTGTTCCTTTGGCGTAAAAAAGCACTTTATCCGAAGCATCGAATTTTCCATCTTCTTCTCCATTTACCACAATAGCATTTTCCTTCAAATCATCATCAGTTTCTGCATTATTTTGCTGGCTCATGATATTACCTCCACGGCCGTAAATTTGTATTTTTCTAGGGTTCAATCCAGCCATATCAATGCCCAAATTACTTAGGTAAGTATAGTCGATTGAATAAACACCTTCAACTGTAACAGGTATTTTAAACCAAGTACCCGTAGCTAAGACAGAAGAGGCACTCCATATTCCATCTGACTGATTACTTTTTGCTTTTGCGTCCACCTTTAATGATTCTTGTATAGTTATTTTAAACTCAGTAACCATTTCAATCTGTTGCCCATTTTTGACCAGCGGAATAATACGGATAAGCGCAAACGCCTTTCCAGATAGGTAAATCACCTGTTGCTCAATTTGAGGGTTGGCTTGCAATCGCGCTAAATCAGCAGTTACTGGAAAGTTGAGAGGATTGGTTTGCAAAACTTCAACTTCAGCCTTAAAGGTTGAGTTAGTTAAAGGTATTTTCTCAATATAAACCGGTAAAAACCCCATACCTGATTTAACTTGAGTTGCTCCTTCAAAATAAATAAGTTTCAAACTTTTTGAATCTGATATCTTCATTTCATAAGGCTTTTGCCAAACAATTTCCCGCAAATAGCTACTTAAAACCTGAGCATCAGAAAATAAAGGCAACACGTAGAGAGCAAAAAAGAGCCCCCGATATTTCTTAATCATTTTACAATCTATTTTAAAAACACAAAGTACAACGAAATACTTTGAAAAATAATTATCCTTGTAGTATACAAAATAAGTTTTTTTCCGTAAATTCGTTTTGGTTTTGCAGTTGAAGTAATACATACATGAAAAAAATTAGCCCCTTAGTTTTGGTTCTCCTTGCTTTGATTCAATGCAAGTTGGCGATGGCTCAAGATCCTGAATTTACCCAGTTTTTTGCGGCTCCAATATACACTAATCCGGCATTTGCCGGTGCCGCTATTAATGGTCGCATTAATTTAAATTACAGAAACCAATGGCCAGCACTTCCCGGAACTATTCGTACCTTTTCGGGCTCTTATGACGAGCATTTTTCAAGCATTGGCGGGGGGGTAGGCATTATAGCCCTACAAGATGTAGCGGGACAAGGAATATTAACCACCACTTCATTAGCAGCTATATACTCTTATAATCTTGAAGTTAACCGCTACTTTAATATTAAAGCAGGAATTGAAGCACAATACTTTCAACGAAGTATTGATTTTAATAAACTTCGCTTTCCCGACCAAATTGAAGCAAGAAGAGGTTTTGTTTACCCGACAAAGGAACCTCAACCGAATACAACGATTGGGGTTCCAAATTTTGCTGCTGGTTTTGTAGGTTACACCAATAAATTTTACTTTGGAGCTGCTGTGCATAACTTAACAGAGCCCAATCAATCATTCTATAAAACACCCGGAGCTGCAAGTAATTTGCCCAGAAGATATACTGTACATGCCGGGTTAGTGATTCCATTAACCCGTTCCAAGTACAATGAATCCAGTTTTTCCCCCAACATTTTGTTTATGAGGCAACGGGAGTTTACTCAGGTAAATCTTGGATTCTATGTTAATAAGGGTCCATTAGTTACAGGTTTATGGTTTAGACAAACCGCCCCTAACACTGATGCTATGATGGTACTAATTGGATTCAGAAACAAGAAAAACTTCAAATTTGGATACAGTTACGACCTCACAATTTCCGAAGGGCGTTCAGCATTAACGGGTTCGCATGAAATTTCCTGTTCAATTGAATGGAACAAGCGTTCAAAACGAACACGTGGGCGTGTATTAGTTTGTCCGAAGTTTTAATCGAAATACTTAAATTTGAGGTTTAATCGTTATATTTGGCGAATATTATTCACAACTACTCAACACATGAATAAGAAAATAAGGAAAGTAATCTTACTTACTTTTATCTTCTCAACGGTACTTGTTGTATCTTGTAAAAAAGAGAAATCCCCAACAACCGGATGGGAATTTAACAACCCTGATTGGGGTGGATTTGAGAAGGTTAACTACATGGGGCAGGAAACAGGTCCAGGACTCGTTTTTGTTGAAGGTGGAACCTTTACTATGGGATCTTTTGAACAAGACCTTGTTTTAGAGCAAAAAAATCTTAAAAGAAGAGTGACCGTTCATAGCTTTTATATGGATGAACACGAAATCTCCAACCTTGATTATTTGCAATACCTTTGGTGGTTGATGCGAGTGTACGTGTCCTACCCGGAAGTGTATAAAAAGGCATTACCCGATACTCTGGTATGGAGAGATAAGCTTGCTTATAATGAACCTTTCGTGAATTATTACTTACGTCATCCTGGATACCAAGATTATCCGGTAGTTGGTGTAAACTGGCTTCAGGCTTCTGCTTTTGCTGCATGGCGTACTGATCGTGTAAATGAAATGATTCTAATCAGAGAGGGAGTGCTTAAGTTAAAGACTATTACCGAAGCTGCTGTTGACGAAAACAACTTTAACACGGATGCTTACTTACTAAGCCAGTATGACGGGGTAGAAGGAAACTTACTTAAAGATTATGCATCCGGAAGTTCGGGGAGAAGAGTACGGATGGAAGATGGTATTCTACTTCCAATTTATCGCTTACCTACCGAGGCTGAATGGGAATATGCAGCCTATTGTTACAAAAGCGAATCATATAACGAAAATATTGATGTTCACAAAGTATACCCATGGACGGGTTTAACCGTTCGGAAATATGCTCCTGAAAAAGATAGAGGATTTATGTGGGCCAACTTTAAGCGTGGAAAAGGTGATCAGGCTGGTGTTTCTGGCCGATTGAATGATATGGGTTTTATCACTTTACCTGTTCAGTCATATTGGCCAAATGACTATGGCTTATACCATATGGCGGGTAATGTTTCGGAGTGGGTAATGGATGTTTATCGTCCGCTCTCACTCGAAGATATGACTGATTTTCAACCATTCCGTGGCAATACTTATCTCACTAAAGAACTTGATCCCGAAGGCAATATTGTAGATAAAGATAGCTTAGGCCGAATTAAATACAAAGTTGCCGATGAGGTAGAGGCTTCTAAACGCAGAAACTACCGCAAGGGCGATAATATTGGTTTTAAAGATGAAGAAGAATATGTAGGCATGGATCAAAAATATGATTACGAAAAATCATCAATTGTAAATAATAAAGCACATGTCTACAAAGGTGGTTCGTGGAATGATCGCGCTTATTGGATGTCGCCAGGCACCCGAAGGTTCTTGGACGAAGAGCAATCACTAAGCACTTTGGGATTTCGTTGTGCCATGGATCGAGTGGGTGACCCTGTTAAAGACTAATATCAACATTTCTAAATAACAAAAAACCCGGAGTTAACTCCGGGTTTTTTTATGCCTGAAAGTGATGCTTAATTTTTATTTTTTTCAAGTAACTTGCACTCCTTTAAATTACATAATCGATGAATGATCCACGTGTAAAATCAGTTTTCGAAGAAATGAAAACTGCCATGGAAAAATGTGTAGACCATGCCGCTGCCGAATTTTCAAAAATGAGAGCCGGCAAAGCAATGCCAAGTATGCTAGACCCCGTTCATGTTGACTACTATGGGAGCCTTGTTCCTTTAAGTCAGGTAGCCAATATCAGCACCCCCGATCCTCGTACAATTGCCGTACAGCCCTGGGAAAAATCAATGATAACAGCTATTGAAAAAGGAATTACGATGGCCAATTTGGGGCTAAACCCCCAAAATGACGGGCAAATAGTTCGAATCAGCATTCCGCCTCTTACTGAAGAACGCAGAAAAGATATTGTGAAGAAACTGAAAGGTGAAGCTGAAAGTAACCGTGTGGCCGTTCGCAATATTCGTAAAGATGCCAACGAACGAATTAAAAAACTTCAAAAAGAAGGAGTTCCTGAAGATGAAATTAAAGCCTCTGAGACCAAGGTTCAGCAAACAACAGATTCATATATTCAAAAAATAGATCAGTTGCTTGATGCACGCGAAAAAGAAATTATGACCGTTTAGTTGAAAGGGATTGAAAATTCCGCGAATAGATATTTCATTTAAGCCTATTTATAAAAAAATAGCGAAAATAGCCCTGCTTACTATCGGGGCTGTTTTTTTTACGGCTATTTGCAGTTTTTTTATTTTTCGAAATTCCATTCTGGAATTTGCATTAAAAAAATTTCAAGTCAAATTAGGCCGGGATTACCAAACCAACTTTGCCGTAGTGAACGCCTCTATGACCGGACTTACCGGAATAAAACTGGAAGGAGTAATTATATGCCCAAGAAATGCCGACACCCTCATTAGCCTAGATAAAGTAGAATGCTCAGTGCGATTTTGGCCATTACTAAAAAAAGACATTCAAGTTGATTTTCTTAATATGAAAGGAGGCTATTTTCAGTTATCAAGAACTGATTCTATCAATAATTTCATGCGCTTCATTAAATCACGAAAAGAAAATAAAGAAGAAAATTTAAGAAAATTAAATCTGGCCGAATCGGGTTATAGAATGATTGAAAAAGTATTGAGCCAGGTGCCCGATGATGTAACTATTGAACAAATTTCACTTAAGGTAATTGACAGGGAAATAAAAACAGATTTTACAATCCAATCACTTGCCCTTACCGGAAATGAATTTAACGGGAAATTTCAAATTATTGGAGACAGCCTTAATCAGCATTGGGTAGCCAGCGGAACAGCCTTCCCTGATGATATGAATGGAAGCATATCCCTATCTTCGGCCGATACACAAAAGGTGATTCTCCCTTACCTGCGCTCAAAAATTAACCTAACTACCGGTTTTGATTCGCTAAAAATGATTTTGAAAAAAGTAGAATTTAATAATGACCAATTGATGGTAGAAGGTATTGCTGCCGTAACTAATTTTTCGATCCAGCATAAACGCATTTCCAAAAATAATGTAAGCGTTTTGAAAGCATCGGCCGATTTTAAATTTACACTGGGAGAACATTTCATTTCTATTGATAGCAGTTCAGTTATACAACTGAACCAACTTATTGTTCACCCGTACTTGCGGTATGAAAATGTACCTGAAAAAACATATGCCATTAGTTTAAACAGTGAAAAAATTAAAGCAACCGATTTTTTCACCTCACTTCCGCAGGGCATGTTTCAATCCATTCAAGGATTAAATGCAAGTGGAGAATTAAGTTATCATTTAACCGCTTTCCTCAACGACAAAGATCCATGGAACAACCAATTTGACTCAGAATTGCGGAAATATAATTTTCATATCCTAAATTACGGAGAAGTAAATCTTGCCAAATTAAATACTCCGTTCAGTTACACTCCTTATGAGTATGGCAAACCAATGCGTACTTTTGAGGTAGGGCCTGGTAATTTAAATTTTACACCCCTTGATCAAATATCTCCTTATCTTAAAAATGCTGTTTTATGCTCCGAAGACCCCTCCTTCTTTTACCACCATGGATTTATTAAGGATGCCATCCGACAGTCAATTGCCACTAACTACATTGCAAAAAAATTTAAACGGGGAGCAAGCACTATCTCCATGCAATTGGTGAAAAATATTTTTCTTACCCGTGATAAGGTGCTTTCACGAAAATTTGAAGAAGTGCTTATTACCTGGCTCATTGAAAACAATCGTATCACTCCCAAAGAGCGTATGTTTGAGGTTTACCTCAATATTATAGAATGGGGCCCAAATGTTTATGGTATAGGGGAGGCCGCCCGTTTTTACTTTGATAAACATCCATCGCAACTCACTCTTCAGGAAAGTATTTATCTCTCTTCCATTATTCCGAGGCCAAAAACTTTTCGTTCGTTTTTCGGGCCGGACGGAAATCTTAGACCTTGGCTCACAAGCACCTATCGTTTTATTTCGAGCCGTATGGTGATGCGCCAATGGGCTTCAGCCGAAGATACTATTGGACTTGTGCCTAACGTTCAGCTTAAAGGTCCGGCAAAAAAATTTATTATTATTACCGATACCATTCAAGCTGATACAAATACAATCCTTCCCCCACCGGATTTTTTTGATGAGCAGGATTAATTTTAAAAAACTTACTAAATATGAATGAAGAGTTAGGCATAGGCTCGAGAGTGAAACACCCACAATATGGAGATGGAGTAGTGATTAACCTGAAAGCACACTCCTATGTAATTGTATTTACTTCCGTTGGGAAAAAAGAATTGCTGAGGGAACAAAATACTCTTGAAATTATTGAGGCCGTAGAACCGCCTGACGGATTAATTACCACACTTGATTTGGAGCGTACGCTGATTGAAATTTTAAAAAAATGGGGAGACGTGCAAGAAATTACGCCAATCGGGAATAAATGGATTGGTGGTAAAATGATTTTGAAAGCAGCGGACGCAAACTTAACCCCGAAAGAAATACCCATTGACGGATTTTTTCATAAAATTGTAATGCTTCGCGACCGTTTAAGAGTATTGGAACAGCGAATAAATGCACATGATAAACTGACAGATGAAGATAAAATAAACATGCAACAATACATTACCCGCATATACGGAACACTCACCACGTTTAATGTTTTATTCAAAAATCCGCACGACCAGTTTGTAGGAGAAAAAGGGAACAAAGCAGCAGATTAATTTTCAATCCAGCTATCAAAGATGCTCGGTATCATTTTCTCTGATTAATTCAAACTTTCCGGAGATATACTCCAGTTCATACAGGCACAAATTGGTATGTTGATAATTTTCCATATACCTGAGTTCTTTTTGAAGAAGCAGGCAAATAAAACTTTTCATGGCTCGGCCATGCATACATATCAATACAAGCTCTTCTTCAGGTTTTGACATTATGTGTTTCAAAGCCAGCCCCTGCCTTTCCCGCAGTTGTAAAGGTGTTTCGCCACCCGGAACACATACGTTATAGTTTCCAGTACTCCAGGCACGGATTTTATCCCAATAATCGGCCTTCCACTCTACGCTCGATTCAAGTCCTTCATAAATACCCCAACTTATTTCATTAAGTTCCGGAAGTATTTCATAAGCAGATCCATTATCAATAAACGGCCTTACGGATTGCTTGGTGCGCTGCAGGGCTGATATATATACCTTATCAAAAGGCACATGTTTGTAAAAATCATAAAAGCATTGTGCCTGTAATATACCCGTTTCGTTCAGCGGACTATCCACCCCACTGCCCTGAACTACCCCGAGGCGGTTAAAATCAGTTTCCCCATGCCGAATAATAAAAAGCTTCTTAGTTGCCAAGTATCCTATCTACTGTGTTTATTGTAGATTTGCACAAAAGTAATGAAATGAAACAAGCTCTTATAGATACTTCTGTTTCTTTAGAGGCATTGAACTACCGATGCCGCGACACCATGGCTCAACATATTGGCCTTGAGTTTTGTGAAATAACTCCTGACTTTCTCCGGGCAAAAATGCCTGTTGACCATAGAACGAGACAAGCCCTTGGGATGCTTAACGGGGGAGCATCCTGTGTTTTGGCAGAAACAGTTGGAAGTATGGCAGCCAATCTAGTACTTGACCGTACAAAGTATATTGCACTGGGCTTAGACATTAATGCCAACCACGTACGTGGTATATCCAGTGGATATGTTTTTGGTACTGCCCGTCCGGTTCATATTGGGAAAAAGACACATGTGTGGGAAATACATATCACCGATGAATCGGAAAACCTGATATGCATCAGTCGACTTACCATGGCCATTATTGATAATCCTAAAGGTGTCTGATACCCTATTTGAGAAAATTTATTTAACTGCTTTGAAGAAGGCTGAGGCATTTGCCTTGTGGCATTTACCCGGTGCAAGTATGGCAAAACTTATTGTACAATACAGCCAAACAACTCATCAATGGTTGAAGGGAAGCGAAGGTTTTGTTTTTCACCCATTTGTTCCATCAGCAAATTGTCCGATTATTTTTATAAAACCTGAAGAGGAAATCTCCATTCGGGTTAACCTAATTCCTAACTTGATGGTAGCGGGAATACCAACTTTTTTGCCATTATTAAAAAAGCAACAATCTACCAATAAATCAGATTACATTCATTACATTCAACAATCTATTGATGCCATCACCAATAAACAATTTAACAAAACCGTAGCTGCACGAGCATTAAGCATTTCTATTCATAAATCAATTTCGCCATTAGCCCTTTTCAAAAATTTATGTCAAAATTACCCGTTGGCATTTGTAAGTTTGGTTTATAGTCGGCAAAGTGGTGTGTGGTGTGGGGCTACCCCAGAAATTTTACTTAGAAACTTGAATGGCAAACTTCAAACAATGGCATTGGCCGGAACTGTCTCACTTGACAAAAATCGCGAATGGAGTGAAAAGGAAAAGCAAGAACAACAGTTTGTACGCACCTTTATTGAAGAAGCCTTTCAACAACTAAAAATTACCCCCAGCATATCGGCTACACAAGAGTTACTAGCAGGCAATACCCTAAAACATCTGGTCAGTTATTTTGAGGCTAAACTCCCAATAGGAAATAACTTTAACCTTCTTCAAGCAATGATTAATTCCCTGCATCCCACCCCCGCAGTGGGTGGATTACCCAAACAAAAAGCTACTGAATGGATTTTAAGTCATGAACCCTTGAATCGGTTGTATTACAGCGGATATCTTGGGCCGGTTCATGCCGATGATTCATTTGAATTATATGTAAATATAAGGTGTATGCAATGGCTTGTTCAGGAAATAATTCTTTATGCAGGAGCCGGAATTACTTCCCAGTCAAATCCGGAGAACGAATGGGAAGAAACACAACAAAAAATGCACACAATTGGCTCAGCTATTCAAAACTTAAAGAGGTACTAATTATTTAATCCACCTGTCTGTAAACTTTTGCATTGAATGATTATTTTGCACTCCACAATGTCTAAAGCTCTATTTATTCTAATTTTAGCTCTACCAAGTTGCTTTATCCAAGCACAGGTATTGCCCTCATTTGGCGATTCGCGTACAGCAACTACTGGCATGCAGTTTCTTAAAATTCCGATTGATGCTCGAGGTACATCATTGGCTGGTGCTGTAAGTGCTTCCGTAGCCGATCCGGCTGCTATGTATTGGAATCCTGCGGGTATAACACATGTGGATACCGGAAAATTTATATTTCAACTGGCCCATACCCGCTATTTTGCAAGTACCAAAATGAATTATGCTGCCGGAGTTTTCAAATCCGGACCTCAATCATTTGTTGGCATTCAGCTGCAATCAATGGATTATGGTGAAATGATGGAAACAACCGAGTTTCAACCAACGGGAACAGGCAGAACATTTACCATGAACAATTATTTGATTGGAGTTACTTTTGCGCGCGTACTTACAGAGAGTTTCAGCATTGGACTTACTGGAAAATTAGCTCACGAAGGAATTCCAAACGTTGCCACGAACAATGTTATGTTTGATTTAGGTTTCCAATACAATGTAGGTTTACGTAATACCAGATTTTCTGTTACTATGAGCAATTTTGGTTTGAACGTACAACCTAAAGGCAAAATACAATTGCTCGATTTTGCTACCGGAACAACTACTAAAAATTCTTTTGAATCCGTAAGTGTGCCTGCCATTTTTCGTTTAGGGCTTTGTACCGATGTGTGGAGAAAAATCCAACATTCAATTACTACGGCACTTCAATTAAACCATCCTACCGACAACAATGAAACCATTGCCATTGGAGCTGAATACGCTTACAAAAGTTTTATGTTCCTTCGTACAGGATATGAATTGGGGCAAGATGTACAAAGTTCTCCATCGGCCGGATTTGGTTTTAAATTGCGGAGGCGTTTTGGGGGCATTGGTTTTGATTATGGTTTTGTTCAAAAAAAAACACTCGGGTCTATTCATCGCTTAACTCTGCAAGTAATTCTAAAATAACATGAGAAAAGCAGTTCCGTACTTTATTTTTTTATGTGCTTCATTCATTCTATCCGCTTGCAATTTTCTTTGGGGGAATAAACAAGATGACACAGTGGATGAAATTTTTAGGCAGGGTGCGATTGACCCAAATCTAGTTTCTCAAAATGTGGGGTATGTGCCCGTGCTACCTTTTTTTCAGGGCTTCGTTAATCCAACTGACATATATGTAGGTTATGATGAAATGATTTATGTGATTGATGACTTGGGCGTACATATACTTGACCAAAAAGGAACTTTAAACGCTACTATTTCGATACAGGGAGCCACAGATATTGTTCAAGACCGAAGGCTACACACCTATATTGCCGGGCGCATTAATGTAATACGCGGAGGTAATCAATACAATCTGCCGGCTGTTTACCGACTCATCCATACAGGCAGCAATAATTACAAAATCATTGATACTCTCATTCATCCAGACTGTGATGTTTCGCGTGCCAGTACCAGTTTTAGAGGTGCTGAAGACGAACAGGTAAAATTTACCGGATTGACAACTTTACATGATAATACGCTTTTTGTGTCACGAATCGGACCCAAAAACGATATCACTTCCTTCTCCCGTCCGGACAATGCCATATTGGTTTTTGATGCCGATGGAAACAATACCAGCTATTTTGCCGGATTAAGTCCAACCAGTTCAGGCTTACGTTCGTCAATGGGTATTTCGTCTATTGCTTCGCAGGCTGCCCCGCCACAACGTACGGTAGGTATCAGCTCCTCGCGCAACGTGATAATTGCTTTGAATGACCCTTCACCTGATCTTGAGTTCAGGGTACTTGTTCTGGATTATTTTGAAGACCCCGACCTTGGCCCATCTTATCGGGAATCGGCCTATCTGCTCGATTTTGACACCTCTAAGTCCCAACGATTTCTATACCAACCCTTCCGGTTCAAATCGCCCGAAGATGTGTACATTGCCCCTGATGCCCTGCAGTACTTCTTTGTGGTTGATAGCGGTACCGATTCCTTTTACCAGTTTACCAACAAAGGCTATGAAGGAGTAAATGCCCCTGCCACATATAAAGACCGGAGACAAATTATTGCCTCGTTTGGCGGGTCTGGCAGCGGGCCATTTCAGTTTAAAAACCCAAGCGGAGTATGTTATTTTAAACGGGTAATCTATATAGCCGATAAAGGAAACGGACGCATTTGCCGTTATAAACTGAGTACAGATATTGAATAGAGTGACCCGCTGAAAACTTTACTCGAACCTTGATTTAAAAAAACAACTGCTCAATGCAAGATTTGGCAATCTCGCTTACACCTTGTGAAAATATATTCGATACCATACCTAACTATCATGTAGAAAAATACTTCGGCACATATATCGGTCAATCGAAGGGAAGAGAAATTCTCCCGTCTTCCAACCTAATGTATAGCACTCATTACTTGTACTGATAAAAACACTAAAAAGGCCACCAGTTTTTTTGTTTTATCCCAATATATACTCCGTCATAACGGGTTTCAACTTCATAGTTGTTTACATAATCACTTTGCAAGCCCTTACCGGTTTTTAAATCATAGCGATACCGGTGTATAGGGCATGTCACAATTCCATGCTCATCACATTTCCCCATTCCTAATCTGCCTCCAGCACCATGCGGACACTTATCGTCAACTGCAACATAGCCTTCAGGTAAACGACCCAAACAAAGCAGTTTCCCTTTTACATCAATGGTACGCACTGAGTATAACTGCTGTGGCTCGTAACCGTCTTCTTCAAAATCATAAATCTTGTACCATTTTACAGCCATATCAATGAGGTTTCACCGCACTAAGTCGCAAACGTATTTGATAGCTTGATTGATCTGATTTCATCAGCAGCACCATTGAAGTATCGTCAACATGCTCAATAATTGACGGCTTGGGAGTATAATCTTCTTTACTTGTTTTTTTCATGGCCGAAGTATTAACAATAATCAATTCCTTCGCTGCATTTTTCAACTTCCAGGTAGCATTGCTGGTTTTTCCGTTATAGGTAATTTGTGCAACCCCGTTTTCGTGCAAATCATATTGCGTATTGATAAGCATACTACCCATTACCTCGCGCATGGCATCCTCAAAACCTACCGTGACGGGGTCACTACCCATTTTGGCTGAATCTGTTTTAATAAATTCTACATGATAAACATTCCATTTTTGAGTCAGTTGCTTTTCTATACTACTTGTACATGACAGTGCTGCCAACAGCAACAATCCGGTATAAAATTTTTTATGTTTCATTCCGTACAAATATCTTTTTTTCATTGAGAAAACCATATGTTTTGAATTTTTACGATGCTTCATTATCAAGGAGGTTGTGTGCCAATACGTATTTTTTTTACCTTTGCCGCCATGAAAACAGTAGATACCCTAAACTTTTCCGGGAAACGGGTGCTGGTACGTGTAGACTTCAATGTGCCGTTAGATAAAAAAACGTTGGCCATTACAGATGATTCACGCATTAAAGCCACTGTACCCACGCTTAAAAAAATATTAATCGGTGGCGGCTCGTGCATACTAATGTCGCACCTGGGACGTCCGTTAAAAAAACTTAAAGAAGATGGAACAGTTGACTACGAAAAATACTCCCTGAAACATACCGTTCAACGTACTTCCGAGTTGCTTGGCGTGCCGGTACATTTTGCTTCAGATTGCGTTGGGAAAGATGCCTATGAATTAAGTGCTTCCCTTAAACCTGGAGAAGTATTGTTACTTGAAAATTTACGTTTTTATAAAGAAGAGGAAAAAGGCGATGTAACATTTGCCGAAAAACTTTCCAAACTTGGTGACGTATATGTAAACGATGCATTTGGCACGGCCCACCGGGCACATGCTTCTACAGCCGTAATTGCTCAGTTTTTCCCAAAGGCAAAATGTTTTGGTTACGTAATGGCAAAAGAGGTTGCTAATGCAGAAAAGGTAATGAAAAACTGCGAACGTCCGTTTACGGCTATTTTGGGAGGAGCCAAAGTTTCGGATAAATTACTCATCATTGAAAACCTAATCAATATTGCCGACAATATTATAATTGGTGGCGGAATGGCTTTCACGTTTATGAAAGCCATGAACGGAAAAATAGGCAACTCTTTATGTGAAAACGACCGTTTGCAGCTAACACGTGACCTAATGGAAAAAGCTAAAGCCAAAGGTGTAAACCTGTTGCTGCCAGTTGACTCGAAATGCGGAGAAAATTTCTCGAACGAAGCCGCTACACAGGTAACAGCCAGCAACCAAATTCCTGATGGATGGATGGCACTGGATATTGGCCCCAAAGCCATTGATGAGTATAAAAAAGTTTTGGTCACTTCAAAAACCATTTTATGGAACGGCCCCATGGGTGTGTTTGAGATGAGTAACTATGAAGCTGGCACCAAAGCAATAGCTGAAACGGTAGCAGAAGCAACCACACACGGATCATTTAGTTTAATTGGCGGAGGCGACTCGGCTGCTGCTATTTATAAATTCGGTTTTGAAAATAAAGTAAGCTATGTGAGCACGGGAGGCGGAGCACTATTAGAATATTTTGAAGGCAAAGAACTTCCTGGAATTAAAGCAGTAATGGAGTAGACTATATTGATTTCTGCTACAACATCGCATTATTGGCTCTTTTGTAGTCCCACTTGGGCTCGAACCAAGGACCTACGGTTTAGAAAACCGTTGCTCTATCCAGCTGAGCTATGGGACCAATTAATTATTATATAACCTTTTCAAATATGCCTTTACGTGTCCGCTTTTCAAATATTTTTCTCTTATACATGCCCTTAGCCCACCCGGAAGTTCCTCCACACAACACAACTCGCATGGTCGATAAAATTGGGTTGCGGTGATCATTTCGTAAGTACGTTCAGTTAAGCTTCGTTCAACATTGAAGTCATTTCAACATAAAAAGTCGAGCATCTTTTACGCTTTTTGAACATCTCTTCCTAAACCGTTGCACCCTGCTTTCCGTAAACCTTGCCTGTGCCTTGGCAGGCAGGTATCTGGCTAAACTAAGAACCCAAATACGGTTAACGTTTAAAAGTTCAAAGCTTAAATAAAATTTAAACCTTGAACTTTTGTCCGAATCAGTCGGGGTGGCAGGATTCGAACCTACGACCTCCACATCCCAAATGTGGCGCGATACCGGGCTACGCTACACCCCGAAAAACTCTCAATTGTTTCCGATTGCTAGCCGAACATGCAAGGCCATTGAGAGGTAACCTTGCTTCCACTTGCTAACCTTTTGAGTTAGTTGCGGAAAGGGAGGGATTCGAACCCTCGATACGACTAAACATCGTATGTCGGTTTAGCAAACCGGTGGTTTCAGCCACTCACCCACCTTTCCTTTAATGGGACTGCGAAAATAGACAAATTGAGCAAAACAACAAAAACCACTAAGCCATTTCGCATTGTTTATTATTTTTTTACCCATTTGCATTAAAAGTTGTTAAAAAAAGTAAAATTGCCTGATACTTTTGGGACAATAACTGAGTCTATACATAAAACAATATACCTTGTATGCCTGGGAAAGATAACCTGAACTATAAGTTCAAAGACATCAAAGTATTCGGGTCAACCGAATGGCTTGCAAATAATGAAAAAAAGTACCGGCTCGTATATGACGAAGCTGAGTGTTCTTTTATTTATTGCGAGCTTTCGTTTTTCAATAAAAAATTTGACGAAGAAGACTGGGATGTAAAAATCCAGATTAAATGTTACAAAAATGACGGCTCACTTATTTGCGACTTGAAAGCCGATCGTAAAATTTCGAAAGAAGAAAATATTGTTTACATACGCGAAGGATGGGGAGTAAAAACACCCGGGTCATATTGGAAACGCGGCTCATACAGATGGGAAGCCTGGATTGATGCCGAGCCGGTGGGTGGTAAAGATTTTTTTGTAGAGAAAGAAGGCTTGGTTACAGAAAGTATCAATAATTATTTTCATGTAAAAAATGTTCGGCTCTACGAAGGCCCCGATGCCAATGTACCTAAAGGCGAACGTAAGTATTTAAAACATTTTAATGCCAAAGACACCCGCTATGTTTGGGTTGAAATTACCAGCGATAATCTCATAAAAAAATATGATTACTGGATGTGTGAGTTTTTTTTCAACTTCAAAACTCATAGTGGTCAATTAAAAGGGAGTATTGATAAACTGCAAATGGTAACAAATAAAGATGATGAATTTATTTGTACCATTGGGTGGGGTTCAGACCATCGGGGAACATGGGGGCAGGATATGTACACGGTAGAGATTGTATTCATGGATCAGATTGTTACAAACATTTCTTTTGAAGTGGGAGATACTGAAATTGAAGCGACCGTTGACGATGAAGTAATTGTTCCGGTAATTGCAAAAACTCCGGCAAGCGACCGCTTTAAGCAAGAAGCCGAGAACATGGATGAGGTGATGAAGAGCATGGAAGAACTGATAGGTCTTGAATCCATAAAAGCAAAAATTAAAGATTACACCAACTACCTTAACTTTATACGACTACGCAAGGATAAAGGCTTTGAAGACGAAGACAAAATTAATTTACACTCGGTGTTTACCGGTAATCCCGGCACAGGAAAAACCACAGTAGCCAAGATGCTCGGAAAAATTTACAAAAAACTGGGGCTGCTAAGCAAAGGCCACGTTTTTGAAGTTGATCGGAGTGATTTAGTCGCAGAATTTATAGGACAAACGGCACCCAAAACAAAAGAAGCCATTAAAAAAGCAAAAGGTGGAATTTTGTTTATTGACGAAGCTTACTCCTTGGCCAGAAAAAATGATGACTCGAAAGACTTTGGCAAAGAAGTAATTGAAATTTTACTGAAAGAAATGAGTGACGGTGATGGCGATATTGCCATTATAGCAGCGGGCTATCCTGAAGAGATGAATAATTTTCTCGCCTCAAATCCCGGATTAAAATCACGTTTTAACATGTATTATGAGTTTCCTGATTACACCCCCCAGGAATTGATGCTGATAGCGGAATTTAGTTGCGGAAAGAAAAACATTTTATTCAACAGTGAATCGCGCGAATTTTTGTACAAGAAATTGGTTGAATCATACCGCGAACGCGACAGTACTTTTGGCAATGCCAGGTACGTAAATTCATTGATTGATGAAGCCAAAATGAATATGGGATTGCGTGTGATGCAAAGCGTAGACCCTGCCAAATTATCGAAAGAAGAACTTTCAACAATTACCATTACCGATTTGGAAAAAATATTTGGCGCACGGAAACACATGGTAGCTGATATTCCTATTGATGAGGACTTGCTGAAGAGTTCACTCAACTCTCTTCATAATATGATTGGGCTGGATCAGGTGAAAAATGAAATTGATGAACTAGTAAAACTGGTTCGCTTTTACCGGGAGATAGGTAAAGATGTACGACAAACATTTTCATTGCATACAGTATTTACCGGAAATCCAGGAACAGGGAAAACTACCGTGGCACGCATTCTTGCTCAAATTTACAAGTCGCTTGGTATTTTGGAACGCGGCAATTTGGTAGAATGTGATCGTCAGGGTTTAGTTGGCGGATACATAGGGCAAACAGCCATCAAAACAAACGAAATATTGGAACGCTCCATGGGAGGCGTTTTATTCATTGATGAGGCCTACTCGCTTACCGAAGGAGGAGAAAATGATTATGGGCGTGAAGCTATTGAAACGATTCTAAAACGCATGGAAGACCGCAGAGGTGAATTTGTAGTAATTGCAGCCGGATACACGGAGAATATGCGAAGGTTTCTTGAGTCGAACCCGGGGTTAAAATCACGTTTTGATAAAGAGTTGCATTTTGATGATTACAGTGCCCCGCAACTTTATGATATTGCCTTAAAAATGCTTTCCGACAACACCATTAAACCGGATAAAGAGTGTGCCAAGTTTTTGAAAAATTTTCTTATCGATGTGCATACCAACAAAGATAAATATTTTGGCAATGCCCGATCGATTCGAAGAATTGTGGAAGAAGCCATCAAAAATCAGCATTTACGCTTAGCAAAATTAGATGCTGCCAAACGCACTTCGGAGATGATTAAAGTGCTGGCTTTGGCCGATGTAGAAGAGTTTAAACTTGATAAAGATGCTGGTGACAAAAATGCACCAAGCATCGGGTTTAAAATAAATTCGTAACTAAGCCAAATTGAAAGGTAAAAAGCTCATCAGTATGCTGGTGTTTGTACTCAGCATTTTGATTTTTGAATTGCTGAGCAGCAAACTTTCGGAATATATCTTAGGCATTAAACGTTTTTCCGAAAGTCCATACAAAGCCACGCTGGTGGGTATGGCTGTTATTGTTTTTGTATTGTTTCCCGCCTACAAGTGGATGAATAGCCTGGTGCAACGTTTCACTAAAAAATTTCTGACAGCCGGTAAAAATATTGCAGGTACTTATATCAGTATTTTTTTGATGTTTTCCGTTTGTTTCTCCGTACTCTTTTTACTTTACCTCAAAATGTGGTTTTCCATTTCAACAACCGAAGGAATAAAAAAGATCATACTTTCGCTAATTTATCTCGCCTGAATAATCTATGAGGAGTTTGCTGAACTCGGCATTTGAAGAATATTTATTCAGCTCACACAAGCCCTGCCCATATAAGTTTTATCTTTAATACGGCCGCAACAGTAATACTGTCCTGAATTTCCCCGCTCAGCACCCGTTGATACAATTCATTGAAATGAATTTTACGAACAACCAGTTTTTCATCTTCATCAGGCTGAGATTGGGTATATTCCAGATCCGTTGCAAGATAAATATAGGCTATTTCGTTACTGGCCGAATTACTCAGTTGCATAAACTGAATCAGTTCCCATTTATGGGCAATCACTCCTACTTCTTCAAGCAATTCTCGTTTGGCCGATTCGATAGGTTCCACATTTCGGTCACCCCCGCCCTCTGGTATTTCCCAAGTATATGTTTGCAATGGATAGCGATACTGGCCCACAATCCAGGTGTACCCGGCAGCATCAATGGGCACTACACCTACCGCAAGTTTTTTAAACCCCACTACTGAGTAAGTACCGGGCTTCCCTGACGGATTTGTTACTACGTGGTGATTCAATTCAATCCATGGTGATTCGTAAACATGCGTTACCTTATGAGTAATCCATGGGTTTGGTTCTATGGGAAGTAGCTCCATCTATAATTCATTTTATTTGATCTTTAATCCCAAACTTAGCAAACAGATAACGTTCATACGCTTGTTTAATGGCAAATACAAAATCATAATCAGGACTTGCCAGCACAAACTCATTGGTGAAACCACAGTATTTTTTAAATGCTGGAATATCGGCATAATCCATTCCGGTAATATCATGAACCAGATCTTCATTAAATCGTTTGTTTACCACACGCTCCACTTCCATACGCCTGTACATTTGTTCAAACTTAATCATCTCTTTTCCTTTGTGGGTAAATGGTGCAATAATAGCCGAAAGCCCACCAGTTATCGCTATCCCCCCACCTGGTGCCCAACCCAAAGACGGACTGACCGTGTACCGTTGTATCAGTCCTTCGTAAAATATTTTATCCGTAGCTTTTGAATCAGATGTTTTTATTGCTACCACATGTGCCGAGCGCAACTGAATCACCAACACTTTCATATAAACCTTTAGCTGAAGCGTTCCGGTAGTTTGATTTACTGTATGAGCGAGGTTGCTAACCGGAATGGTTTGTGTCATCATTCCTGTATAAGATACAGTAAGAGTATCGGTTTTTTTTACGTACAAAGTAAACCTCCCCTGCGCATCGGTAATAGCACCTCCATCAGATCGTTTAATAATAACATAAGCCTGACTTAAAGGGGTAAGACTATCTGTGCTGTACACGCGGCCGTTAAGTTGGTAACGGGGTTCTTCATCCTGCGCAAAAGCGTTGACAAAAAACCCAAACAAGACGAAAAATAAAGCCCTAAGCCGCATGGGCAAATTTACATATTAGCGTAGATTATTTTGTTAAAACGCAAAAGAACCCTTGATAGTACCCCATTTAAAATCCGTTCCACCTTTGAATTGTTTGGTTAAAAAATCGCCCCGAAACTCCAGATCAAATCCGCCAACCGTAATTCCAAGGGAGGCATGGTAATTCCACAATTGTCTTTTTACCTCATTTGGAGCCAATACATACTGATTTTTTTGCTGTTTTATTAGTCCCCCTTCTAAGGTGGCATCAAAAGCATTGATGATATACTCCTGACCGAAGCGCAAATAAAGTTGCACCAAACTTACCCTCTTATAACGTCTATTACGGCTGTTATTTGGTCCCACACTACTGAGGTAGGGATTAAGTATACCGAGCCGCATAAAATAGCCTGCACTTCCCTTTATATCAATCATACCCACATTAGCTTCGGCAGTTGCAACACCCTCTATCAAACGTGCAAATTTAAACGCAAGGTAATCGACCCGAAGACGGTACTGAATGGCAAGCGAATTACTTAATTGCTTATCCCAACCTTTTGGCGGATTATTAGGTGGTATTAAATGTCCGAAAGATTGTACCTGCTTTCCTAAAGCCGATTTACCTAAAACCCCAACCCATAAATCAGAGGTAAGCCTATAGTGGTCGGCCGCATTATTACTTATCCCATTTAACCCAAATAACAGGTAAGAAGTAAAAGGCCGATCGCCATAAATAATACCGGTATCCGATAAATTTTGGGGAGTGTACAAGTTAGAGATAAGAGACAATCCTTGATAATAATCAGTTTTAGAGCCATGTGTTTTAATATTGGCCCATTTGAGGGGACTCTCTTTAAGCAACTCGTTGTAAGTAAACAAACTGATACCATTAGTAAAGTACTTATCCGTTTTAAAGAAAATATCATTGGCAAAAAGAAATCCCACAATTGTTTCGTCAGAGCGATTTTTAAAAACCTGACGCTGGCCAAGAGCCCCCGAGGTACCCATTAACCACACCCAGCACAGTAGTAACAAATAAAAATAACGAGCACTCATGAAGAAGGTGCAAGATATAACAGCTGTTCAAACTTTTAAAATAGCCGTTTGTCGAAAATCTCCATTTCCTGAGTTTCAAAGTGTATTTTGCAACTTTAAATCAAAATAAATTTATATGAAGCGTATTTTTATTCAACTGATGCTTATTGTGGTTGCCTTTTCAGGTTTCGCCCAGAAAAAAGAGGCCAAGGCCCCTGACAACTGGTTTAATCTGGATCCAAAAAAGGATAAGATTAATGGTATTGGAACCGAACGAGCCTACAAGGAACTGTTGAAAAATAAAAAATCAAACACCGTTGTAGTAGCTGTGATTGACGGTGGAACTGATATTTACCATGAAGATCTGAAAGACATTATCTGGATCAATGAAGATGAGATTCCAAACAATGGAATTGATGACGACCATAACGGATACATTGACGATATTCACGGATGGAATTTTATTGGTGGACATAATCCCGACTCAAATGTAAAAGAAGACACCTATGAACTGACCCGCTTGTATGCCCACTTGAATGCACTTTATGGAAAAATGGATAAAAGTAAAGTTTCTCCTCAAAAGAAAACCGAGTATGAAAAATACGAGCGTGTAAAAAAAGTGTACGAGGAAGAAAAAGACCGTTACACTAAAGGATTGCATCGCATTTCTGAAATAGCAAAGGGAGTGGAAACAGTATTGACCAAGATTGGTAAGCAAGAACCAACCGTGGGCGAGGTAGAAAACTTTAAACCCACTAACGACCGCGAAGAAAAAGGACGGGCAGCTCTGCTGAGTGCCTTAACCAAATCGATTAAACTAGACATGACAAATGTAAAACCCGATATTTCCTTTATAATAACCATGAATGCCCTTACACAAACCGGCACGGCTGACAGTTGCCAGAAAATGTTACATAGTTTTATTGATTACTATAGCAAATACCTCAATTACCATTTAAACACTGATTTTGATACACGCAAAACTGTAGTGATGGACAACTACGAAAAAATAAATGATATTTCATACGGCAACAACAATGTGAAAGGTCCGAGTGCCGGTCATGGTTCACACGTAGCCGGAATTATTGCTGCCATGCGTAACAACAATATTGGTATAAAAGGAGTGGCCGATAACGTACGCATTATGGTACTGCGTGTGGTGCCCGATGGTGACGAGCGCGATAAAGACGTGGCCAATGCCATAAGGTATGCAGCGGACAACGGAGCAAAAGTTATCAATATGAGTTTTGGTAAAGCCTGGTCGTGGAATAAAAAAGCAGTTGACGAAGCGGCTAAGTATGCCAGTGATAAGGATGTGTTGCTGGTACATGCAGCAGGAAACGATAACAAAGATCTTGAAAAATTTTACAATTACCCCAGCGACCAGTTTGAAGGAACAGAAGATGTGATACCGAACTGGATTGAAGTAGGTGCTTCGTCATGGTTGAAAGGCAAACTTATTCCTGCCAGTTTTTCAAATTACGGAATGGAAACCGTTGACTTATTTGCTCCGGGTGTAGATATTTATTCTACCGTTCCCGACACAAATAAATATGATTCATATGACGGAACAAGTATGGCTTCTCCGGTTACGGCAGGTGCTGCTGCTTTAATTCGTTCTTATTATCCACGCCTTACCGCTTCTCAGGTAAAAGAAATTTTAATGAAAAGTGTTACCCCTGTAAAGGGCAAAGTGAAAATGCCAGGCAAAAAGGATAAAGTAAAAATGAAAATGCTGTGCAAGACAGGTGGTATTGTAAATGTGTACAATGCCCTTACTCTGGCAGAAAAGTACAAGTAACAACCAGCAATAACTTCATAAAAAAAGCAGGTAAAACAAGCCTGCTTTTTTTATGAAAACTCCGCACAATCATTTTATGCGCTCATTTCAATATCCGCTTTAACCAATATCCACTTATCATAATTGCAAAAGCTCCGCTAAACGCAAGTCCCATGTCTTTTTGTGCATCCCAAACATCACCCTGAGTGCCTAAATATGCTATTCCTTCTGACGGGAAAAAAATATCGGCTACTACCCACTCCACTAATTCATAGGCAGCACTAAACGATAAGGTGATTTCGACAGGCAAAGTCCAGCATACCCAATTGGGCCATTGAAAATGGTTAATAAAAAAATCGCGCATGGGATAAGTAAGCAAAAATCCAAAACTGAAATGAACGATGCGGTCATAATGATTGCGCTCCCAATGCAACATATCTTTTAACCAGTACCCGAAAGGATTTTCGGCATAGGTATATTCTGCCCCGTAAATATGTAACAGGCCATAAACAAATAAAAGGGTATAACTTAAATCACTGAATTTAAATCTCCGATACCCTGCAAATAATACCAGCGCGACAAAGGCGGTTAGTGCATTTTCGGTAAACCAGTTGGCGCGATCGGTGGTATCAATAAATGTAATAACCCAGCATATAAAAAATATAATGATGTACCCTTTTAATAAAGTATTTTGCTCAAATGCAACGCGGCTCTGGGTAGAAGCGGTGGTAAATTTCATGAAAGCAAGATAGAAAGTTTCAGCGAAATATCGAATCAACACTTTATAACAATAACCCTGAATCCGGCTATGCGAGGCATTAATTTGTCTGGCGTCATACCAACCATTCCATTTTCATATTTTCGAATTTATTTTTTAAATTGCGGTATGCAAAATGTTCAATATAACTAACCATATCTTGAAGGATTCAAAACCTACACTTGTCGAAAATGCAACTATAGTGTAAATGTGTTTGGAAGTCAGATTTGGTCGTTTAAGGCATATATGAAACTCACGTTTGCCTTAATTGTATGACACTAATTGAAGTATGCATTGGTCATGAAAATTTGACAAGAAAACAGAAAAAGTAATCTTTATAAGCGAACCGAAAACCTGTCTTTCGTGCAATAAACAAGACACAATTCCATGGGATTGCAACTTATGTAAATGCCCGAAATGTGGTGACACGATGTTTATCACAAGGCTAACCTTTTAAAATTTATCTGGAATGCCAAAACAACATTATGCAACTTATTTAACCCTGCGATATAAAGACAAGCAACAGGTAACTCCCCAACAACATCAAACATTTTCCAGTTAAAATAATCTTCACCCAACTTCTGTTTACTGAATTAAAAATTTTCGGACCTTCTCCATCACTTCTACTAGTTGAAAGTACATATTTATATTCCGAAATAGTTGCAAAATTTAAAGCGGCCCGAAAGCCGCTTTAATACTCCAGTCCCTGATGTGACCCCGGGGAGGCTCGAACTCCCGACCCGCTGATTAAGAGTCAGCTGCTCTACCAACTGAGCTACGGAGTCAATTATACTTTGTTTCTTCCTTTTTTACTTTAATCTCTGAGCTAGTTAAGTCCCGCCTTTGCGGGGCTCTACCA
>JAGVLJ010000007.1 GCA_020049855.1 Bacteroidia bacterium
AGACTGGAAAGTATACGGTGAAAAGTATGGATATTATGGGTTTATTGATGGCTGGACAAGAATATCCCCACTTAATGACTGGATAAAGAGCCTTATAGAACAATAGAACAACGTACCATAACACACGTCTTGCGCCATTGCCGTTGACGGTCTAAAAATGAAGCTTTTATTTACGCATAATGTTTTATCTTAGCTTGACAGTTTCTGCTACGCAATCGGCAACGAGCGCAAGGCGTGGGAACGTCAGGATGTGAAAAACTGCATTTCTCACTATAAAGTACAAAAATCGATTTCGTAAAATTTTAGCATAAGCGATTTGCTTGTGACCTCCTCCCGGTATTTCAGACAATCTGAATTAGAGTTTCCGGGTTTGTTGATAATGTTCAAGCATTGGCTCGTAACCTCGTTTTCTCAAGCGATCCAGTGTAACAGATTGCTTCATGATGGGGCTTTGAGCCACTGCCCGGCCTCACACAACCACTTTTTCAGGTTGTAGGCAATGGCTTGCTCTCGGCATAAATTTATTTGCCGATTGTATAACCCGTGTCCATATTCAGTTAGCTTCGCTTAAACGGCCACTCCCTCTTAACCATAGCCTGATATAAAAACACCAGCACTCCAGAAACAATAAACGCAGCGGCAGCAGCAACAAAAATAGTTTCGGATGAAAAGAAAATAAACAACCACACTACAATGGCTATAATGGGAGGTAGCGGAAACAACCACATTTTATAAGGGAAATGTGTGTCCTTTTTGGCGTAATGCAACGCAAGCAATCCAGCACTTTGCCCAATGAACTGAATTATAATACGCATCACAATAATGGCAGTGATTACTTCTTTCATTTTAAAAAGCAGACTGAAAATAAAAGCTACCCCGGCCAAAATAAGCAACGATATATGCGGAAAATGTTTGGTGGGATGAACTCTGGCAAAAACTGGAAAATAATTTCCGTCAAGAGCCGCGGCATAGGGCACACGCGAATACCCAAGCATAACCGCAAACAACGATGATACAGCAATAAATAATACCAGCACCGTAGCAATTTGGGCTGCTGCACTCCCGTAAATGATTTCAAAAAAAGTACTCACAATAAATGGCGAATCCTTGGCCTGTTGCCAGGGTATAACGCCCGATACGGCTGTTTGCATCAGCAGGTATAAAACGGCAATTCCGGCAATAGAAATAAATATACTTCGCGGAATGTTTTTTTGCGGGTGCTCGATTTCACCTCCTAAATGACAAACGTTGTAATATCCCAGAAAGGAATACACTGTTTTGATAGAAGCCTGCCCCAAACCAAAGAAAAAAGCAGGGGTAAAATCCATGGCATCGGGATTAAATGTAAATGCAAGGTGAGCATTAAAATGAGTAAGACCCGAACCAATTAACCACAGCATAGTGCCAATCACAATGGCATTCATAACTACTGATATTTTCCCAATGGTTTCTATTTTGCGGTAGAGCAAAGACGTTATAAAAATAATCAGTGCCCCCGATACCATTTTCTGCTCCATACCACTTAGCGGAAAAAGGTAAGTAAGGTACTGTGCAAACCCAATGGTGCCCGAGGCAATAACCAACGGTGCCTGAAAGGTTGTTTGCCAGATATAGAGAAATGAGAGCAGCTTACCCCACTTGTGCTTGCTATACAAATGCTGCAAAAAAGCATAACTTCCTCCGGCCTGTGGCCATTTAGCTCCCAACTCAGCCCACACACATCCATCCATAAATGAAAGCAGTGCACCCAACAGCCAGGCTAAAATACATTGCGGCCCACTCATGGCACCAATAACAAAAGGAATGGTGATAAATGGACCGATGCCTACCATATCAATCATGTTGATGGCCACCGCCTGTCTTAACGTTAACCCGCGTACTAAATCACTCACCGAACGAATAAACAAAAAAACTTCAGTATAACCAACCCGGTAATCATCACCTGCAACGCATCAGGCTGTTATCGTCTCAGCTAAAATTTAATTGCTTCAAAAAGAGTATTAAACTGTACAAAATGTAAAATATACTTTACTTTATGTATAACATGCTATACCTTTGTTTCGTTATTAAACTAAAAACGTATGCAAAGCATTTATTTATTTCCGCACAAGCTCAAGCGTATTGGCTGGGTGCTGCTTATTCCCGGATTAATTCTGGGTATTCTGAACCTCTACTTTCATATTGAAATTCCCCTGAACATGCCTCCACATGCAGACATTGATTTTCTGGGAATACACATACACCACAAACCTTCCTTGTTTGAATTCACTGACGGAAACTTTACCAATGAACTGGCCGGACTACTTTTGATGTGCGGACTGATGTTTATTGCCTTCAGCCGGAGAAAACTGGAAGATGAATTTATCGCTTATATCCGTTTGAATGCGCTGCTCTGGGCTGTGTATGCCAACAGCGTGGCCCTGGTGCTTTGTATTGTGCTGATATATGGCGGAGATTTCTTCAGTGTATTAATTTACAATATGTACACCATCCCGGTTATTTTTTTGCTGCGTTTTCAATACCTGCTTCACAAAGCATCAGGAACCAATAATACCGCCAGCGAATGAAAAACACATTGAAGGTACAGCGTGCCATTAAAAACCTCACGCAGGCTGATCTGGCAGAGAAGGCGGGTGTAACCAGGCAAACCATTAATTCCATTGAACTGGGTAAGTATGTTCCTACCACGGTGCTGTCATTAAAACTGGCTAAGGTATTAGGCAAACCAGTTGAGGAACTTTTTCAATTGGAAAAAGGCGACTGAGTAAAAACACAGCAGGAGGGAAAAAGGAAGTCAACCGCGCATTCACCCAAACACTTTATGACCGCTCCTTCTTCCCGCTCCTCTCTATGCTTCACCGGAAGGTTTATTCAATAGGTTTATGCGTTTAATATCTTCATCGGCTTCAGCAAACAAACCTAATTTCAGATTGCAGCAGTAGTGTACAAAAAGAGCGTAGGTGTTTTGAGGTTCCTGTTGTAGTACCGCATTTAATTCGTCAAGTGCCTGTTCTAAATAGTCTGCCTGAATAAGCAGCTCGGCACGATTTAATACATTGGCTACATCAATTTTTGCTGCTGCGGGTGGCAGCGGATTGTTTAACCATTCAATCCAGGGTTCGTTTATAATAGATAGTTGCATGTTTTTAGTTGTTTTTAAATTGTTTCGTTAACCCAATACCGATGCTTCTTCGTCCCCCAGAGATAAAGCCTGCGAACGGTCTTCGTATGCTCCTCGCTCATCCAGCAAATGACGTTTGCACTCGCTGCGCAGCAAAAAAGCTTCCCTGTAATATGGTTGCAGTTCAATAGCCATATCTAAATCAGTGAGTGCTCCCTGATAGTTTTCTCCCGCATAGGCCAGCACCGCTTTGGTATAATAAAACCAGGCATTGGCAGGTTCCAGTTCAAGCGCAGCCTGTATCAGGTGAAAAGCTTCCATAGGTTTATTTAAAGCAAGCGCATACCGGCTGGCTTCATTCATATAACCGGCCCGTTTAAATCCGGATAAACGGATGGCCTGACGTATATAATGATAAGCACTGCGAAAATCCCTGCGCGAAGCATAATAGGTAGCCAGCCAGGCATCTGGCTCGTGCCAGCGGGGCTCTAAGTCTATAAGCAATTTAAACTCCGCTACCGCCTCTTTTTCCATGCCGCAGTACAATTTGCATTGGGCCCATTCAAGCATCAGCCCGTGGTCGCTGGGATTAGTTAAACACAGCAGCTGATAGCGATAAAATGCTTCGGAATAATTTTTTTTGTCCTTTAACTGGCGTGCCTCCTGCAGCAATGCCGGAGAAAAGCTAACGGCCGGATGAGCATAAGATGAATGTTGCATAACTTATAATGTTTTATTTGATAACAAAGTTGCGGGGTCAGACCGCAGTCTATTTGTGGTTTGCTTGGCGATGCAATTTTTTTTTCAAATCTTTGAACATGCCCGAAATCAAATCTTCGTCAAGGCGTTACAAGGTGATTGATTATTGCCTGCGCAAAATGCACTACCCCACCAAAGAACAGTTGGCACAAAAAATACGCGATATGCTGGGCGAGCGCATCTCGGAGCGCACCCTTGAAGAAGATATACGCACCCTGCGCGAAGACGAAGGACTGGGCTACTTTGCCCCCATTAAATACGACAAACGGCACAAAGGCTACTGTTACGAAAACCCGCATTATTCACTCAGCAATATCCCACTTAAAGAAGAAGAAGTGTACTCGCTGGAGTTTGCCGTAGGTATCCTGCGACAGTTTAAAGGACTTAAACCCGTAAAAGAATTTGAAGAAGCTGTTCAAAAAATTGAAAAGTATGTAAACCTGAGCCTGCATGCAGGAGATGCCGAATTTGACCAATACGTACAGGTAGAAAAAGGTACGGGAGAAAAAGGTATTGAATTTTTGGAACCCTTATTTCAATGTATACGCGAACAGCGTACCCTGAAATTGCTCTACCATAAATTTGAAGGCGAGCAGGCACAGGAATACCTGTTTCATCCATACATGCTTAAAGAATACCGCAACCGCTGGTATATACTGGGGTTCTATCCAAAACGAGGGTATATTATCACCTTTGCTCTGGATCGTGTAGTGGGACTGGATGCCCTTACCGAAATATTTGAGCGCGATAAATCGTTTCATGCCGATACGTATTTTAAACACAGTTTTGGCATCACAGTAGTTAATAACAGTAAACCCGAAAAAGTGGTATTGAAATTTGCTCCTTCGCAAAGCAAGTTCATCAAAACACAACCCTTGCATCCATCACAAAAATTTTTGAAAGAAACCAAAACCGAATGCCGGGTGCAATTAATCGTTGCCCTTAGCCATGAATTGCTGATGCATATTTTGAGTTATGGTGCCGAAGTGGAAGTGCTGCAACCCGATTCGTTGCGAAACGAAGTAGCCGCTCAGTTAAGTAAAGCTGCTAAATTATATTAGTTCCTTGTTAAAAAGAATGAGTGGGGAATACCCTTACCTGTTTCTTACCGGAATCCATATTTCCTCTTCCGAATCAGGGTGATTGTTTTTATAAGAAGACCCGAGAATTTCAAACTGCGGCCGCAGTTCCCATTTGTTGCCCCAATCTTCTTGATTACTCAAACGGAGGAGGCAACGAATACATGCAAAAAAAGACTGACAGCAGTTTGTTTAATGGAAACAGTTTGCAGGGAAACAAGCTTGGGGCTACTTTAAATGCACAACTTTATCAAAACGTACCTAACCCATTTAATTCAAGCTCCACTATTGAATTTGATATTCCGGTCACCTGCAATCAGGCTTTTATTTATTATTTACAATTATCAGGGAGAACAACTGAGGGCGTATAAAATTGATGCCCGCAATCACGGCAGTATTCAGCTAAAAGTCGGAGTATACTTTTACTCCCTTTTGGTTGATGGCAAAGAAGCAGGAACCCAAAAAATGATTCTACCGAAGTTGGAAATATTCTATGTGTAGCCATGCTGAATTCATTTCAGCATCCCGCAACAAGGAAACAGATACTGAAACAAGTTCAGCATGACGGTGATGCGGATAGGGGGATGTCAAGACAGGTTAAGCTTGTCGAGGCCAAAAAAAATTCCGCATGAAGCGGAATCTTTTTTGCAAGGTAACTATTCAACTACCTAATTGCTCCTGAATGTTGTTATTAGCGCAGCACTTCGCGAGAGATAACGATTTTCTGTACTTCGCTGGTTCCTTCGTAAATTTGGGTAATCTTGGCATCACGCATCAGTCGCTCTACATGGTATTCTTTTACGTAACCGTAACCTCCATGAACCTGTACTGCCTCGGTAGTAACAGCCATGGCCGTAGTGGAGGCAAACAGTTTAGCCATGGAACTGGCCAGTGCGTAATCCAAATGCTGGTCTTTTAACCAGGCAGCTTTTAAGCACAATAAACGCGCAGCTTCAATCTCGGTGGCCATATCGGCCAGTTTAAACTGAATAGCCTGATGGTTTTTAATTTCGGTACCGAAAGCTTTACGTTCCTTTGAATATTTTACCGAAAGTTCAAAAGCTCCGCTGGCAATGCCCAGTGCTTGCGAAGCAATGCCTATACGACCGCCTGCCAATGTTTTCATGGCAAAGGTAAATCCGAAGCCGTCATCGCCTATTCGATTAGCTTTGGGCACCTTCACATCCTGGAACATGATGGAGTGCGTATCACTGGCACGAATGCCCATTTTTTGTTCTTTTTTTCCAACTATTACACCCGGCCAGCTTTTTTCCACAATAAATGCGTTGATGCCTTTGTGTTTTTTGTCGGGGTGTGTTTGCGCAATAACCAAATAAGTGTCGGCTGTGTTGCCACAGGTAATCCAGTTTTTGGTACCGTTAAGCAAATAATAATCCCCTTTATCTTCGGCTGTGGTGCGTTGGGAGGTGGCATCTGAACCCGCTTCAGGTTCTGATAACAAAAAGGCTCCATGTACTTTGCCGCTGGCCAATGGCACTAAGTATTTCATTTTTTGTTCTTCGTTGCCGTAGGTTTCAAGCCCCCAGCACACCAATGAATTATTTACGGATACAGCCACCGAGGTAGATGCATCAACTTTTGATAGTTCTTCCATTACCAGCACATACGATATGGTATCCATTCCTGCTCCGCCATATTTGGGGTCAACCATCATTCCCATAAAACCCATTTCGCCCAGTTTGCGTATTTGTTCCATCGGGAAAATCTGGTTTTCGTCACGTTCAATAACTCCGGGTAGTAGTTCGGTTTGAGCAAAATCTCTGGCTGCCTTTTGCACCATTACATGCTCTTCGCTTAATTCAAAATTCATATTGGTTATACGGTTAATGAGGTTGCGAAGTTAAGGGTTGCGACCAATCTGAACAAATGTACTTTTAGCAACAACTTTAAGAAGATTTATTTTGTAAGTAGCTGATAGCAATAAATGCTTAGCCCCTTTTAGAAAGGTTGCACAAAAATGAAGGAGACTGTTTTCACCCTCCGGAAGCAATGAATTGAGCGGGTCTATTTACGCTAATAAACTTTTGAGAATGGCCGAAATGGTTTTTCCATCCGCTTTTCCGGCCAGTTCTTTCATGGCTACCGGCATCACTTTTCCGGTTTCGGCAGCAGTGATGGCACCCGTTTGAGCAATAATTTGTTTGAGCACAGCGGTAATCTCCTCCTCGCTCATTTGCTTGGGCAAAAAGCGTTCAATCACGGCTATTTCTTCGCGCTCTTTTACTGCGAGGTCTTCGCGCTTTTGCTGCTCATAAATTTCCAGACTGTCTTTGCGCTGTTTGGCTAATTTTTGCAGAATTTTCAGTTCCGTATCTGCGGTGAGTGCATCAGTAACCCCTTTATCGGTTTGTGCCAGCAGGATGGCCGATTTAATGGCACGCAATCCACGAAGACTTGCTTCATCCCTTGCCTTCATGGCAGTAATTATTTCTTTGTTGATGGTTTCTGCCAAACTCATATTTCAGTAATTTTAAAAGTCAAATTTATACAATCAAGCGGGAAAAAACGAAACACCGGTCTATTCCATATTAGCCTGATCTTTATTAAGGAAAAAGGAGAAGGTATCTCCGCGTAATCCTAAACGAAGAGTTTCAAGCGGAATCATTTCGTTGGGTGCTATATTTCCAAGGTTCACATTGGGGCCAATCAGTTTAATAAAATACACCTGCTGGGCTTTTTGCGGAGCTTCCCATATAATAGTTTCTTCGGGGATTTTGGTGAGGATTTCCTGTACCAATCCTTCGCGCACCTCGCCACTCCCTCTGAAAATACCTACATTGCCTGCTTCACGGGCTTCGGCAATTACCTTCCACACTCCGGCTTCAATTTCTTTTTGCATCAACTCAATCCACTTGTAAGGCGGAATAATTTTTTCGGCATCTTTCGAGCCTACTTCCGACAATACGGTAAACTCTTGTGTGAGCCGTTTAATGTATTCGCACTTTTTATCGTGGTTCAGTGTAATCGACCCATCAGATACCTCTACATGTTTCAGATTATATCTTTTGAGTGTTTTAATATAATCGTCCAATTGATTTCTCACAATGAACGCCTCAAAAAGGGTTCCGCCAAAATAAACCGGTAATCCGGCCGATTGGTAGGCCGCAATTTTTTTATCAAGGTTAGCTGTTACATACGAAGTTCCAAAACCTAATTTTACCAAATCGATATGGCCTAATGAAGTAGAAAGTAAATCTTCCACTTCACGAACACTAAGTCCCTTGTCCATCATCATGGTGATGCCCGCATTACGAGGTTTCTGCGTACGTTGCGGCAATTGTTTCAATTCAAAATTCATGGATTATTTTCGGTACAATTCAATTAAATCATTTATTTCTACGGCCTTCTTGAGGTATGGTGCAAATTCAAAAAGTAAAAAATGTTCGTCAAAATTAAGGGTTAGGGCAATTTCAAGGTAATATTTTGCTTCACTTACTTTTCCGTTTTCGTACAGGTAATTTACAATGCGGTAGTACAAAGCCGAAATATCAGGGTTGGTTTTAATTGCTTCTTTAAGCAAATCAGCAGCTCCGTCCAAATCATCCCGTTCATAAAGCACAAACGACCAGTCGAGCCAGGCATCATCAAGAGTGGGGTCGAGTTCTATTAAGCGGGTATATGCCTTCTCTGCCTCCGCATCATTTCCGCTTTTATATTCCGCATCGGCCAATGCTAACAGATATTCCGTATTGTCGGATTCCAGTTCACAGGCTCGTTTCACATAATTTAACGCCTCGGCATATCGTCCTTCTTCGTCATAAGTAATACCAATGCCAAACCACCCTTCGGCAAAAGTAGAATTGAGCTTAACCGCCTTTTTATAAAACTCGCGAGCCTTGTTAAACTGCAACAACTTTTCATAACAACCGGCAATATTGCAATACGTAATTGGATCGGGACCTTCCAGCTCCAGCGTCTTATCATACTCCTCAATGGCCTCTTTGTAGCGGTCAAGCTCTACCAGTGTATTAGCTTTGTTGAAATGAGCAGATGAGAAACTGTCGTGAATCAAAATAGCATAATCAAAAGCTTCGAGTGCCTTATCGAATAACCCAAGTTTATTGTACACAGCACCCAGATTAAACCAGGCCGATGACGAATAAGGATTCACATCAATCAATTTCTGATAGAAGTCAATACTTTTCAGCAGTTCATCCATCATATCGTAACAGTAGGCCGTTTCATACAAAGCTTCCGGATTATTGGGGTCGTTGTGCAAAATACGGCTTAGGTACAGAATCGCCACTTCAAACAAGTCGTTGCTTTGCAAAATAAAGGCAATACTTAAAATAAGTTCGTTAGGCTCAGAGGTGCGTTCAATAGCTCTATCAAAACAGGAATACGCCTCTTTATTATCTTCCAGATGCAGGTAAATTTCCCCTTTCATCACAGCCACCTCTTCATTAGCAGGCTCCAACGATTCGGCATGCTCTATAATCTCGAGTGCTTCGTCAAAATGACCTACAATAATTTCTATTTGAGCCTTTTTTATGATGAACATTACGGAATAGGGATGCTGTTGCGAGGCAAATTCAACTACCGAAAGAGCCTTTTTCAGTTTATCGTCAGCTATATAATATTCGATGATGTTTTCCAGCTCTTCGGGATCAAAAAACTGCCAGTCTTTATTTTTCACCATCTCCTCATACTTAGCCACCGATGAATTGATATCTTCATCGTGAAAGTCGTCTGCGTCCATAGGCTACACCATTTTAAATGTGTTCGAAACAAAAGTAATGGAACAACTACACTTTTTTCCGTAATTAGTGCCCTAATTTCGTCTCGTTTCTTTAAACATCTGTGTACAAACATTATTCATTAAATGAAAAAAAACATTTTATTAACCTTTTTAACGGTTGCCAATGGGTTGCTATTTGGGCAACAAAACCAACAGGCAAGCTGGCAGCAGGAAGTAGCCTACTTTATAGAAGCCAAACTGATGGATGGCGGGCATTACCTTAAGGCTTTTGAGCGTATCAGCTATACCAACAATTCTGCACAAACACTTACTTACCTTTACTTTCATGTGTGGCCGAACGCGTATAAAAATCACAGTGAACCTTTTGCCAAACAACAGTTAGAAAACGGACAAACCAATTTTTATTTTGCCGAAGCACAAGACCACGGAATGATAGACTCGCTTGACTTTAAAATTGACGGGGAAACTGTAAAATGGGAATTGCTGAAAGATACAGGAGATGTATGTAAAATTTACCTGAACAAACCCCTGACACCCGGTGCAAAAATTGAAATCGCCACTCCGTTTCGAACCAAATTTCCTAAGGTATTTTCGCGCATGGGTCACGAAGGTCAATTTTATGCAGCCACTCAGTGGTATCCCAAACCGGCTGTGTTTGATGTGAACGGATGGAACTATATGCCTTACCTTGATCAGGGTGAATTTTATTCAGAATTTGGAAGTTTTGAGGTTAAGCTTACACTACCCGCTAATTATGTGGTTGCCGCTACGGGAGAACTGCAGGAAGAACGCGAAAAACAGTGGCTCGATAGCCTCGCTGAAATAAAAAATTCCAGAATAACCGTAGTAAAAGAAGATGTAATAAATGAAAAAACAAAAATAATCGACCCGAAGCTTCTGTTAAAAGTATTTCCTCCATCATCGCCACAATGGAAAACCATCACCTTTAAACAAAACAATGTACATGACTTTGCCTGGTTTGCCGATAAACGATTTAATGTGGCTAAAAGTAAAGTAAAATTAACTTCAGGCAGAGTTATTACAACCTGGGCCTATTCGGTTAAATCAAAACCTACAGATGGGGTAGAATATGTAAATAAATCGGTAGCTTTTTATAGCAAGGAAGTAGGCGAATATCCTTACAATATTTGCAGTGCCGTTGACGGCCCGCTGGTAGCAGGCGGAGGAATGGAATACCCAACCATCACCATCTGTTCGGGACTTAATGAACAGGTGGTGGTGCACGAAGTAGGGCATAACTGGTTTTATGGCATCTTAGGAAGTCAGGAGCGTTTACATCCATGGATGGATGAGGGCATTAATTCGTTTTATGAAAAAGATTATTATGCAGGGAAAAAGATGGTACCCCAATCGCCCTTACAGCGAATGTTTGACCTAAGCTCCTTTGAGCGCAATTATGAATCGGAAGTCTTGTATTTATTTTCGGCACGTAAGGGCGAAGATCAGCCTATTGAACTTCCGGCATACGCGTACACAAGCACCAACTATGCTGCTATTGTCTATTCAAAAACACCGCTTGCTTTTCGTTACCTGCGCGGTTATCTTGGCAAGGAACTGTTCGATTCATGCATGCATACTTATTACAGCGAATGGCAATTTAAACATCCGCTGCCAGGCGATATACAGCGGGTATTTGAACGGGTAAGCAACAAAAAATTAGACTGGTTTTTTAATGGCATGATAAGAGGCACCGGAAAGGTAGATTACCAAATGCAGCATGCCACCTCAGCGAATGGTACAACTGAACTGAAAATTAAAAACAAGGGCAGTCTTGTCACTCCTTTTTCCATTTCTGCCGTTACCGATAGTGCCGTAAGCAACACACAATGGTTTGAAGGATTTAAAGGAACAAAAAAAATTACGTTTAAAGGAGAAACAGGCCGGCACCTGGAGTTGGACGCCTTGCGCCAAATGCCCGAATTATACCGCAAGAATAATTACATCAAATCATCGGGGTGGTTTAAACGCTGTGCTCCGCTCCGTATTCAGTTGTTCGGTAGTTTGGAACACCCTTACAAAAAGCAGCTGTTTGTTTCACCGACATTTGGATGGAACGCACATAATAAATGGATGATTGGAGCTGCGTTTTACAACACCATTTTCCCCTCCAAAAAACTCGAATACCAGTTCATTCCGCTATTTTCCCCGGCAACTGGTGATGTGAACGGATATGCAGGCATACAACGGTACTGGCATAGCATAAACGGAATTATTCAAACCACTGAAATAGGATACAACATGGTGCGTTTCCGCACGGTTGATTTTGGTGAGCAGCAGCAACAATCGTACATGAAACAAAATCCGTATATGAATTTTGTAATTCGTAAAACAAGTCCGCGATCGGCAGTGAAACGCTCCTTTAAATTACAGTACACTTCCATTTTGGAGCACAATGAAAATGGGAAAGCCATGTATTACGATCTCGCCTATTTTAGCAGTCGGTTTATAAAAGCTGGATTTACATGGGAAAAAAGTAAAAAAATTAACCCTGCTTTGTTAGCAGTGAATATGGAGCAGGGTAAAGATTATTACGTCAGGTTTGTGAAAGCTACTGCCGATTTCCGCGCTAAATTTAATATTGGTATGCCTAAAAAAAATCTGGATGTGCGCCTGTTTGCCGGAGTAATGGATTTTGCCAGGCAAACCGGTAGCCTTAGTGGAAGGTATTACCTGCAAATGACCAGCACCACTTATAGAGATTATACTATGGATTATGCAGTACTTGGCAGAGGGCTGGAAAACGGATGGCTGGGTCAGCAGGTATTGGAGCGCGAAGGAGGCTTTAAAGTAGCAACGGCTGCCTCATCGGATAAGTGGTTGTTGTCGGCCAATTTTAAATGCGACCTTCCGGGCGTATTGCCCATAAAGCTATATGCCGATTTTGGCACTTATGCTCAAATGAAAACCATCAACCCTAACTCCGATTGGATTATTTACAACGCGGGTGTTTTATTTTCCATCTTTAATGGCAGTTTGGAGATTTATCTTCCTGCACTTAGCAGCAACGATATTAAAACTCTTTGGGCAAATAATTCAACAAGTTATGGCCGCTATATACAACGCATTTCATTTAATTTAAAATTAAACCAACTTAATCCGTTTCATATTGCCAGAAATATTCGTTTTTGAAATTTTATTTCTTGAGCAGCGTGTTCGCATTTATCCGCTGATAGTAATTTTGAATATAAGCCTTCAGTTTTTTTTCAGCTTGTAATTTCTCTTCGGTCGGCCACTCATTCACTAAATTATGGCGCAACAATGAATCCGTTTGCAGGTTGTACACTGCACTGGTTTTATTTCCGTCAAAATGCAACACCATATTCCCGCTGATGTACTGATACAATCCGTTTTCATACTGAACGGCAAAATGAGGCATCGAATCAGTGAATGCCGATACCCCAAAAGCCGGAAATGAATCTTTATACCCCAGATACTGCAACAACGTTGGCTCAATATCACAGTGACTAAAGGTAGTTTTTATTGACCTTTGGGTTGTTGCTGAGGGGTCGAACAAAAGTGCCGGTATCTTAAATTTACCGGCCATGGTTTGGTAAAATGGTTGCTCATTTTGTGCCGAATGGTCGGCAGTAATAAAAAAAACGGTTTGAGCATACCAAGGCATACGGGATGCCTGAGAAAAAAATTCACGTAAGCAAACATCGGTATAAGCAATGCTTTGATGAATAGCGAGTGTTCCTTTGGGTAAAAACTTATATCCGGCCGGAATGGCATACGGATGATGAGAAGAGAGTGTGAATACTGCTGCGCAAAACGGCTCGCTTGTATTGGTAAGCCGAGTGTTTACATAGCGTAAGTATGGACCGTCATCAATTCCCCAGGGCCCGGTTTTATCTTTTGACACATAACCGGAATACTCATTAAGACCATAGTAAGTTCCAAAAGAAGAAACCCCTATAAAACCATCGAATCCCATAGTGCCGTTTTTTGCTCCATGATAAAATGCAGTTGCGTATCCTTCTTGTTTTAACAATTTTCCAATACCCGTTAATGCATTTGATTGATAAGGGGAATTAATAAATGGGGTTTCAAGCAGAGAAGGAAGTGCTGACAAAATAGCCGGCAGTGCCTCAATCGATTTTTTTCCGCTGGCATACGCATCGGTAAATACTATACTGTGCTTACTGAGGGAGTCAAGAAAAGGAGTAAATCGAGAATCGCCATTGCAATATCCTACATATTCTTTCCCGAAACTTTCAAGTATTAAAATCACTATATTTTTTTTTCGAAATGCAGGGGAAAGATACTTTCTGTACACAGGATATATCTTCTCTGATTGATTTAGTTCAAAATAAGCAGGAACAGCTACGGGTTTATTTCCCACCATACTTATTAACTGAAAAGGCGTATTTACCGTAAGAGGAATTAACTCGGCCATAACAAACCGTCCCGCATCAAACGGACGAATGGGTTTAAGGTAAAAACCACCACGTGCAGCAAGTACCCAACAGGCGGCTGACAAAAAAAAGAGAACCCCGTGTTGAAGGTACTGTTTAACTGAATATTTTTGTACCGATACCGTGTATCCCTTAGGATAAAATCGCCACATAGCTGCGACAAAAACCAGGAAAATAAGCACCAGATACCAGTAATCGGAAAGGTATTGTGCAAGAAGGTTGCCTATTTCATTATCCGTTTGCAACAGCTCAAGCCCGCTGCGTTTACCCGAAAATTTGATGTATTCCACATCAATCAGATTCAATAACAAAGCCGCCCCATTAGTAAGCACAAAAATAACTTTGATTGTTTTTTGATACAGATTATTTGCGCGCTGGTAAACGGGTATAATGCAAAGCAAAAAGAATAAAATGTTTACGTAGGCAATGGCCGAAATGTCAAACAATAACCCGTAAAAAAAGGTATTGATTATTCTAAAAAAACCGAACCGCGCATATGTTTCGGCATTGAAAAGAAAAAACAATAGCCGCGCAAGAGCAAAAAACAAAAGTGCATACCCAAGGCGGCTAAGTAAATTCCGGATATGTGCCAGCATATAAATTAGTTTTTGTTAGCAAAATGAGCCAATACATGCGATTTCCACTCCTCACAAACCGAATTTTTTATAACCCGTGGAAATTTATTTTGTCCGCCCTCTTTGCCTCTAATGCGCATAAAATCTAAGAACACCGCTGACGGGAGTACGTCTACCACTACTTCTTTAAGCGCATGTTTTCGTTCAATTGCATAGTCATCATTCAACTCCTTCAGCAATTCATCGAGGCGTTGTTTTACAATACTTGTATCTACAGGAGCATCGCATGCCAAATACCAATGGTGAGAAAATAATCCTGCAAACGCCTCTCCGCAAACCGTAAATTCATTAATGGGCTGATTTATCTCTGAGGCAAGTTTTGCCACAGCATGATTCATATTATCAACCGACAAATGCTCTCCGCACATACTTAAAAAATGTTTGGTGCGGCCGGTTATTTTAATTTCAAAATTTTTCTTGTTTACAAACCGAATAGTATCGCCAATCATATACCTCCATGCTCCTGCACAGGTGCTGATAAGCAAGGCATATTCTTCCTCCTCCTTTATTTCATTCAGCCAAACAACCTCATGCCCTTCTTTCAGCTCGCCTTCATCAGTAAAGTTACGTTGGTTAAACGGAATAAATTCATAAAAAATTCCATTCTTCAGTAATAGTTTCATCCCGTCAGCTTCGTCTCTTGTTTGCAAGGCAATAAATCCTTCGGACGCAAGGTAAGTTTCGAAAAAATACACCTTTTTTGAGAACAGATTATCCAAACTTTTTCGGTAAGGGTCAATGGCAACTCCACCGTGTATGTACACCCGAAGGTTAGGCCACAAATCATGAATACTTTTAAGGTTATACTTTTCAATAATCTGTTCAAAAATAATTTGTACCCAAGCAGGTACACCTGCCACCATTCCCACATCCCAATTTGGTGCTTCGTTTACAATCTCCGTAATTTTTTCCTGCCAGTTTCGTTTCTTGCGAATTTCCATGTCGGGCTTTGAAAATGGCTCAAACCAAAACGGAACATTCCCGGTAGTAATGCCGCTTAAATCGCCCGAATAGTTAATCCCGTTAAAATTTAAATCAGTGCTTCCCCCTATCATCAATGAATGCTTAGCTACGGTTTCGGCAGGAACATTTTTGCAACGGGCAATATGCCATATTTGCCTGAGGCTTGATCGAATCAAAGCCTTTTTCATTTCAAGTGATACAGGAATATATTTGCTCGCCTGATCGGTGGTTCCAGAGCTTAAAGCAAAGAATGGAATTTTGCCGGGCCAGCATACTGACTTTTCTCCGTCAAAACTGCGCTGCCACCACCTTTTGATGCTTAAGTAATTATGTACTGGAATTTTTTGCTGAAAGGCTTTAACCAGTTCATCGCTATTTAACACTCCAATAAAATCATATTCGCGGCCAAATGAAGTATTATGTGCCTTGGCAAGTAACTTCCGAAGAACCCTCAATTGCTGATTTTCAGCACGGTTTCCTCTGCTTGTCATGGGTAATATCCGTTTGGTTACTAGTGACTGAATGATGTTCATTTACCCCCCTGTTTCAGAAAAAAAATTTACGCAAGATAACCAAAATGAGTAAATCGGAAAGCTTAAGTTGCTACGGGTTGCCCTTCATCGGTTTGTAGCATACACCGCTGCTTTTACCTGCAATTTATAATCAGTTAGTTTTTCATTGGTTAAGTAGCACTTAAATAATATTAAGCTATCACTGGTTAAAACGGGTGCTATTTTTTGATGGTAGCGAAATGTTTTTTTGCCGGCTTCTATTCCAAAAGAGACCCACAGCAACAAGCTGTCTTTTGAATTGGTAAGCTGATACACTCCATGAAGAGGCACTTTAGCCGATTGATCAAAAATACCAAACAAATCGAACACGAGATCTTTTGGCGAAACTTTGGTTTTAGGAATGGCTTCATAATACCCGCCCGAAAAAACCACAGGATTCATTGAGATAGACCGATACACCTGATACCCTAACGAAGAAAAATATATTGAATCGGGCAACAAGTGCTGACCCATGGTAGCCCATGTATTTGCCCGCCTGAAGGCTTCGAGTTGTTGCTGCATCTTTTCTATCTGAGGTTTATTCACTTCGGCTTTAAGGTTAAATTTTTCATCCACCCGGTATAGCTCGTCTGCAGTGAGGTAATAATTTCCATCATAAATATCAACAATATCCCGATTTCCATTCATAAATACAACTGGTTTTCTATTAATAAAATAAGTAGTTGTATCGAGCGAATTGCTTACCGTTGACTGCATAGGTGGAATATGCAATTGATATGCTTTGCGCAACCAAACCAATAAAGGTTCATATACATCCAAGTGGCTTCCTACACTATGAAACAGATGGGGTGCTTTGAGCAATGGAGAATAAATGACTAACGGAACATGATACCGCTTTAAACTGTTACTTGCCGGAATATCAGTCATCGGGTGATCACCTGTGATTATAAATATTGTATTCTCAAAATCAACCAACTTGCTGTAGGCGGTTATGTACTCTTTAATCGCATCATCAGTAAACATCACGGATCTAAGGTATTTCCCATACTTTAATTCAAATTCCGATTGTTCTTTGTTTTTTTTAAGAACCTGTTGCACTAACCGTTTTTGATAAGTTTCTTCCTCCTGAATGGTAAAGGGATTGTGCATACTTCCGGTAAAGAAAATATCCAATAGCGGACGCTTCTGCTGCATAATGGTAAGATTCATAGCTTTACGCATTAAACTCCGGTCGTCATATCCCCAAAAAAAGTTGTCCTTGCCTTTTACCACAATACGGGGGTATTTGTTATCGAATTTTTCTTTGTCAGTGATGCGATTTATAAAATTTTGCTCGTAAAACACATTCTTATTATGAAACCATGCCCCTTGCCCATAGTAAAATGATGTAAAGTACCCGTTTTGTTTTAATACATTTACTAATGAAAAATGATAGGGCATGCTCTCGAGCATGGTAAATCCGCTGCGACCGTATGGAAGTGAAGCTATAAGCGAAGGTGTAACTGCATAAGAGCGCTCCCCAAGCGAAAGAAAATGATCCCAATACAACGACCGATTCTTCAGGCTGTCGAGAAAAGGCATAAGTTGAAGTCCATGATACGAATGCAAAAAATCATCAGCCAAGCCCTCCACTATAAGTACAACAATATTTGGTGGTTTGTGACCACGGTTAAACCAGGTGCTTAACACATCCTGCTGCGAAGTTTCATGTAAAAAAGGATATTCACTTCCTATATAGCTCATCCCGCCAAAAGCACTCCGGTACTGCTGCACAATATGCCGATAATCCAATTCAGGACGCGCTTCCTTTTCCCTTAAAAACCGATAAGCAGATTGATAAAAATAGATAGGTTTATTTAGCACAAACCGCGCACCGTTTTCAGCGGGAGAAAAAAAAGTAAGGCTAAAAATTCCGGATAATAACATCAATAGCATAATCCTGTTCAACCATTTGGTTGCTTTCCCATTCAGTAAATAAGCAGCCCCGGAAACCATAGATGCCAGCAACAAAAAAACAATAATCTGAACGTAATTTACCTCTGTGGTTCTAATGGTAAAAAAAACCTCCTGTTTTGTATGTTCAAATAAAAATTTATCAAGTGGCTGAAGCTGGTAAATAAAATACTGAAGAATAAGAACAGCCGTAAAAAAATAAAGTAAAAAAAACGAGAGCGAAACAATAACGGATAATCGGCTAAACCACTTTTGAAGCAACAAATACATCAACAATCCACAGGTAAGCAGCGGTGTAAGAAAAACAGTATCCTGCAATAGACCCATCAACTCATACGTAGTCAAAGAAAGACTCGGATGAAACCGTGAAAGCATCACATACTCGTAGGCGCGCAGGCTAACCAGCAACGTGAAAAAAAAGCGGATAAGCCGCATTGACTGATTCATATACGCCAGCTAAATTACGGAAATATTTGCTTGCAAGAGTAAGGTTTATATTTGGTTGAGATGCCAGGTGCTTAATCCCCATTTTTGACAATCAAGGCATTAGATTTGACAACACGTAGCACCTGAAAGGGTTTATATTTGTAACTTTGACGATTAACCATGAGCGAAACAAATACCATACTTCCGGAACCGGAAACCATTGATCAGGTTACGAAAGAGAAATATATTTTAATTACGTTTACCCTAAAAAAACAATTCGGAAAAAAACCCGATTTGAATGGAATAATTTTTTTAATAGGCATGCAGGAACTGGGGCAGGTAAGAGAGTTCAGCAAAGAAGAAAAAATTGACCTGATGCATATTGCCACCTGCAAGCTCCTTAGCTACCAAGGGTATTATTCATTTGCCGGACGCGATGCCGATGGCTGGCCGAAATGGAACCTCGAAAAACCCCTGCCTCCGTATGATTTGTTCAGTCAGGAAGTATTGCTGAAAAAAAATATTGTCCGTTATTTTGAAGAGGAAAATTTACCCATGCAACCATGAGATATTTAGTACTCCTTGTATTGAGCCTTTGTTCATTTTTACAAGTACAGGCTCAAAAAAAAGAAAAAGTAAAATACGTGCGCATTATCACCGACTCGGGAGATATTAAAATTAAATTGTACAACGAAACCCCTGTACACCGGGATAACTTTTTATCACTGGTTAAACAAAAATATTATGACGAGTTGTTGTTCCATTTTATTAAACAACATTCTATCATTGAAGGAGGTGACCCGAACAGCTACAATTGCACCGACAGCACCGTGCTTGGCGAAGGCAACCCCGGATATACGCTGGATGCCGAAATTATTGAAGGCAAGTGCATGAAACGCGGTGCGCTGGTAGCCTCGCGCAGGGGCGATAAGGTTAATCCTAACCGGGAATCAAACGGAAGCCAGTTTTTTATTATACAGGGGCGTAAATTCAGCATGCAGGAATTATCACTTATTGAACGCCAGAAAAAAGACACATTTACTGATGAGCAAAAAGCAATCTACATGAATCTGGGTGGAGTGCCTGCATGGGATGGCATGTACACCATATTTGGAGAAATTGAAGAAGGATTTGATGTGCTCGACAAACTAATGGCTATTCCTACAAAAAGCAACGGGCGACCGATAGTAGATATAAAAATCTGGATGCGCATTGTGAAGCGATAAGAAGTGAAAATATCTTTCTTACTTTTCCTTTTATTTTTTGGTATTTATGGCCTGCAATTAAAGGCGCAGGAAACTATTATTACAGGTAAAGTAACTGATGCAAAAACAGGTGAGGCGGTTCCGTTTGCCCGGGTTTTTTTCCCAAACACCACTACGGCTACGGCAACCGATTTTGATGGCAATTTCAGATTAAAAACTACGCTTAAAGTTGATAGCGTAGGAGTACTGTTTGTAGGATACATTACCCGGATAAAGCCCGTTAAATTCGGAGCTACGCAGGTAATCAATTTTCAGCTGGTAGAAAGCAATACCATGCTGCGCGAAATTGTGGTGAAGCCCGGTGAAAATCCTGCTCTTAAAATAATGAAGCAGGTAATTGAGCACAAAGAACAAAATGACCCGGATAAATTAATGGCCTACGAGTGCGAAAGTTTTAACCGCATTGATATTTCAGTTGACAATATCTCGGACAAAATTAAAAATCGCAAAATTTTTAAAGAGATCCGTGAACTGATGGATAGCGTAATCAAGCTTTCGGGTGAAGACGGAAAACCTATACTACCCATTTTTGTATCCGAAACTGTATCGGATTTTTACTATACCAAAACCCCACACAGAGTGAAGGAACGTATACGCGCCACCAAACTTACCGGTGTAGGAATTGAAGACGGTTCATTGGTGTCGCAATTGCTTGGCTCTACCTTTCAGCAGTACAATTTTTACGAAAACTGGAATCGCATACTGGAGAAAGATTTTGTTTCACCTATTGCCAATAGCGGTAATATGTACTACATCTATACCCTGCGTGATACCGTGAGGATAGATAATACGTTTTGTTACGAAATTCAGGTAAATCCCAAACGCCCCCAAGACTTGGCTTTTACCGGAACCATTTGGATTGCCGATACCTCATTTGCTTTAAAAAGGGTAGTGCTTGAAGTGGGTAAAGAAGCCAACCTTAATTTTATTCAGAAATTGAAAATACAACAAGAAATGATGCCCAGCGGACAAGGCCCCTGGGTACAAAGCAAAGCGCGAATTTTGGTAGATGTAGCTCAACTTACCGAAAACACAGCCGGGATGCTTGCCCGGTTTTATACCTCAAATAAGAGTTATACGTACAATACTATTCGTCCGGCTAAATTTTATGAACAAAGAATTGAAGTAGAAGAAGACGCCCAAAATTACACTACCGAGTACTGGAACAAAGCGCGACACGACTCCCTGACTCAGGAAGAAAAATATGTATACAGCATGGTTGATTCGGTGAAAAAAGTTCCTACACTCAAAACGCTTGCCGAACTGGCCGATATTGCCGTAAATGGATATTATACCATAGGTAAGGTTGATGCAGGCCCCTATATTTATGCTTTAGGGTATAACCGGGTAGAAGGATACCGTTTCAGGCTGGGAGGAAAAACAAATGCACAGTTCAGCCGCAAGTATGTGCTGAAAGGATACCTTGCTTACGGGGAACGAGACAAGAAGTTTAAATACTCGGCACAGGCAGAATATATCATTTCCCGCAAGCCCTGGACAAAAATAGTTTTTTACCGCAAAGAAGATATCACCGCGCTTGGTATTGTTGACCGACCCGATGAATCGGGTGATAATTTGTTTAATGCTGTTTCAACCATTACCTCAATTAAACGATTTGGCTGGTATGAAGATAACCGAATATGGATTGAAAAAACACTTAACAAAAATTTTAGTCAGAAACTGATTATCCAAAATACATCCTTCTCGCCCCGCGGTGTATTCCCATTTGCCTATTACAATAATCCCGAATTGCCCAATAGCGCATTATCAAATAACTATACTTTAAATTTTATAACCCTTGAAACGCGTTTTGCCTACAATGAAACTTTTTTACAAAACGACAACGAACGCATCAGCCTTGGAGCCAACAAAGGACCCGAAGTTACCCTGTCCGTTTCCTACGGCCCTGCCTCGGCATTTGGGGGTAGTTTTGATTTTTCCAGAGTGCAACTAGATATTGAACAATACCCGAACTGGGGCGTTTTAGGAAACGGATACTATTCTTTTCATGCCGGATATTATTTGTCGAGATTGCCATATCCCGCACTTGAAGTACACAGGGGAAATCAATCGTTTCTATACAATAGCCAAACCTATAACCTGATGCGATTTTTTGAATTTGTAAGCGACCAGTATGCCGCTTTTTCTTACGAACATTACTTTGAAGGATTAATGACAAACAGAATGCCGTTAATCAAAAAATTAAAAATACGCACATTTGCCAATACCAAATTTTTAGTGGGTGGAATACGCAAAGACAACCTTTCGCTACATCCTTCGACCATCCTAAACGACCCCAACCAACCTGCTTTCTACACCCTTTCTTTTAACAAGCCTTATTGGGAGGCTGGATACGGCATTGAAAATATTTTTCACCTTATCCGAATTGACTTTATTCACCGGTTAACCTACCTCAATCATCCAAATGTTACTTCGTTCGGAGTTAAAATTTCGATACAGTTAAAGCTTTAGGGAATGTACCAGCCGTTCATCAATCAGTTTCCGGTTATTTGCCACCAGCAGGGTGTTGAAGACATAATTATTTCTCCCGGTTCCCGCTCGGCTCCGCTTACACTTGCGTTTGCCCGTTATAAAAAATTTACCACCCGTATAGTAGTTGATGAGCGAAGTGCCGCTTTTATTGCCCTTGGTATGGCACAGCAAAAAAGAAAGCCCGTGGTACTCATTTGCACATCGGGAACGGCAGTGCTTAATTATGCCCCTGCCATAGCCGAAGCCTTTTTTCAAAAAATCCCGTTGCTCATTTTAACAGCCGATCGCCCACCCGAACTCATCGGTCAACAGGACGGGCAAACCATTTACCAATCCAATGTATTTGGCAGGCACGTTAAAGCTTTTTACCAGTTGCCCGACCATTATACCCCGGAAAGTGAAGAACCACTAAAAAGTATTTCAGAAGCTTTAGTTGCCTGCATGCAGCAAGGTGGCGGCCCCGTACATGTGAATGTACCGTTGCGTGAACCGTTGTATGAACCCGAAACGCCATACCCGGAAAATTTGGTGAACGGAGAGGTGACAATTGAAAAAAACCTGCCCGATTTTTCAGAATTAACAACTGCCCTGCAGTCGTCTTCGAAAATACTGATTGCCTCAGCTTCGCTTCCGTTTAAAAATGGATTGGCCCAACAAGTTGAGCAACTAATTCAGAAACAGAAATTGGTTTGGCTGGCGGATATTACTTCAAACCTGCGTGGTGCACACACTCAAAATGCCTACGACTTTTTACTGGGACAGCCCGATGAAAAAATAAAACAAACCCTGAACCCGGAGGTACTAATTACCGTTGGAGATAACCATGTATCAAAAAACCTGAAATTGTTTTTGAAGGCGTATAAACCGCGTAAACATTTTCATTTTACACTGAGCAAAACCGCCCCCGATACATTTCAGGCAAATGTGCACCACCTGCATGCAGAAGTTGAAAGGTTGCTTTCCCTGCTTGATACCTCACAAATAAAAAATCAGGAAGAATATTTTGCAGGCTGGAATGAGTTAAATACAAAAGCAACCTATCAGCTGAGCGAATACCTCACCGCTGCTCCTTTTGGAGAATTCAGTGCAGTACATAAATTACTGAATGAGATTCACCCTCCGGCACAGTGGCAATTAGCTAATAGCATGCCTGTGCGCTATGCCAATTATATTCCCACCCATTCGTTGGGTATTTTTTACAGCAACCGGGGCACCAGTGGTATTGACGGGAGTGTTTCCACCGCAGTAGGTGCGGCACTGGCCACCAATGATCCGGTATTTTTACTTACCGGTGACCTCTCGTTCTTATACGATGAACATGCCTTGTGGAATCAGTTTGTTCCTTCCAACCTGCGCATCATAGTCATCAATAATGGTGGCGGTGGCATTTTCCGCTTGATAGACGGCCCCAAAGACCTGCCTGAACGCGATGAATTATTTGTAACACCAAATAACCGCAGCATACGCGAAGTAGCACATCATTACGGATTGCATTACCACCGTGCAGCCAGTATTTACAGCCTGAATGGAATTCTGACCCAGTTTTATCACCCTACCAACAAGGCCATTCTAGCCGAACTAGTCACCGATCCCGAAACGGATGCACAGGTGTTTCAGCAGTTTAAAAAGCTAAGGGCAATTTAAGCGCACAAGCTGTTGCTTTCCTTCTTATTTTTGTCCCTCATTTTTTACAACACATGAAATCGAATTATAACTGGACGATTATTAAAAAATACGAGGAGATTATTTTCTCTTTTTACGAAGGCATAGCCAAAATAAGTATCAACCGGCCTGAGCGGCACAATGCTTTTACCCCGCTTACCGTAAAAGAAATGATTGATGCCATGGATATTTGCCGCGAACGCAGCGATATTGCTGTCATCATCCTCACCGGTGAGGGCGGACAGGCTTTTTGCAGTGGTGGCGATCAAAAAGTACGCGGACACGGAGGGTATGTGGGCGATGACGGGGTGCCTCGCTTAAATGTGCTCGATTTACAAATGCAGATCCGCAGAATACCGAAGCCGGTTATCGCCATGGTGGCGGGCTGGGCCATTGGTGGCGGACATGTATTGCACGTGATTTGTGATTTAAGTATAGCGGCTGAAAATGCAAAATTCGGACAAACCGGACCCAAGGTAGGAAGTTTTGACGGAGGTTTTGGCGCCAGTTATCTAGCCCGCGTGGTAGGTCAGAAAAAAGCCCGCGAAATATGGTTTCTCTGCGACCAATACAATGCACAGGATGCCCTTGATATGGGCCTTGTGAATAAAGTAGTTCCTTTAGAAGCCCTGGAGCAAACCACCGTAGAATGGTGCAAAAAAATACAGGAGAAAAGCCCGCTCGCGTTGCGTATGCTGAAAGGCGCTTTCAATGCCGAATTAGACGGACAAGCCGGCCTGCAACAATTTGCCGGTGATGCCACCTTACTGTATTACCTGAGCGATGAAGCCAAAGAAGGAAAAAATTCCTTCGTAGAAAAACGCAAACCGGATTTCAGCAAGTATCCGAAGTTTCCGTAGTAGCCATTTAATCTACACGTCATGGCGCACGCCCCGACTTTTCGGGGAACCAAGTACTCCGGGTGTGGCCATCTTTTCCATAGAATACTTTGCGCTTGCCGATTAGATACCCCGCCCGCATAGGCTCTTTTTTTCGTATTCAACAGACTGATTAACTATATTTGGAAACTTGCTATCTCATGACAACTAAAGATTCAGCATACAAGAAAATTTCGGAACTGGTGGAGCGGTTCACTGAGCAGTTTGACAGTTATAAACGGGCAGACTACAATGAAACCTTGACAAGGCGCGACTTTATTGACCCTTTTTTCAAAGCTCTTGGTTGGGATATTGACAACGAAAACGGATATGCTGAAAGCTACCGTGAAGTAATTCATGAGGACAGAGTGAAAATCGGCAAGGCGACTAAGGCCCCTGATTATTCTTTTCGTTTGGTTGGTGGCAAGCGATTGTTTTTTGTGGAAGCAAAAAAACCAAATGTTGCAGTTAAGGACGAAATTCAACCTGCTTACCAAGTGCGCAGATACGGTTGGAGCGCAAAACTTCCTGTAAGTATTATCACAGACTTTGAAGAATTTGCGATTTACGACTGCACCAAGAAACCCAATCCTACTGACAAGGCATCCGTTGCGAGAATCAAGTATTTAACTTTTAAAGACTACTTAGACGAGTTCGATTTCATTTGGGACACTTTCAGCAAGGAGAAAGTGCTCAAAGGCAGTTTTGATAAATTTGTTCAGGGCAATCTCCACAAAAAAGGAACCGCAACAGTTGACAAAGAATTTCTGCAATCGCTTGACAATTGGAGAACTTACCTGGCAACCTCTATCAGCCGCAACAACAAACATCTTGACGAAGACGAAATCAACTTTGCCGTTCAGCAAACAATTGACAGGATTATTTTCCTTCGAATTGCAGAAGACAGAGGCATTGAACCTTACGGAACTTTAAAGAACGTTATCAAAAGCGGAGACTATTATCAGAATCTTTTCCGACAGTTTCAGCAAGCCGATGACAAATACAATTCGGGTTTGTTTGATTTCAAGAAAGACAAAATCAGTAAATCGCTCACGATTGAAAACAAGATTGTAAAAACGATTATCAACGAACTATATTATCCTGAAAGTCCTTACGAGTTTTCGGTTTTGTCGGTAGAAATTTTGGGCAGTGCTTACGAACAGTTCTTAGGAAAAGTCATTCGCATAACGCCAGGACACATTGCAAAGGTTGAGGAGAAACCCGAAGTGCGTAAAGCGGGTGGCGTGTATTATACACCGCAATATGTGGTTGACTACATCGTGAGAAACACTTTAGGAAAACTGATTGAAAACAAAACACCTAAAGAGATAAGCAAAATAAAAATAGTTGACCCTGCCTGCGGCAGTGGCAGCTTTCTTATCGGTGCTTATCAGTATTTGCTTGACTGGCACAAAAACTTTTACAGCGAAAACGGCAAGCCGTCAAAAGGAAAGAAAGACAATCCGCTTACACCCGAAGGCAACCTGACCACAGCCGAGAAGAAAAGAATCTTGCTTAACAACATTTTCGGAGTTGACATTGATGTAAACGCAGTTGAAGTAACCAAGTTGAGTTTGCTTCTGAAATGTATGGAAGGAGAAACCGAAGCGAGCATTGCAAGTCAGATGAAACTTTTTCACGAAAGAGTTTTGCCAACGCTTGACGAGAATATCAAAAGCGGAAATAGTTTGGTGGATATTGATTTTTACTCAGGCGAACTTGATTTCGGTACTGAAAGAAAGGTGAAGCCATTTAATTGGAAAAAGGCGTTCCCGGAAGTGTTTAATCTAAAACGACCATCGGAAAACCTTGACTTTAAAAAACATTATCAAAAAGTGAAGAAACTTTCAGATGATACTGATGATTTACTAAACAAGTATTCAGTAAGCGAGCCAGAAGTAGCTTATAGCTCAGTCGGTGGATTTGATATTGTTATTGGGAATCCGCCATATGGGGCACTATTATCTGACAGCGAAACTGCCTATTTCAAGAATCGTTATCAGACAGCCGTTTGGCGCGTTGAGAGCTATTTGTTGTTTATTGAACAAGGTTTGAAGCTGCTAAAAAATAACGGTCATCTAGGCTACATTATTCCCGATACACTACTTAATCTAAGTTTCACACAACCAACAAGAGAATTGCTTTTACGTAACTCTAAAATCAATGAAATAATAGGATTACCTTCTAATGTTTTTTCAGGGGCAACAGTTGATACAATTATTCTAACAACAGAAAAAGCAGAGTTTAAAAATACATTTCACGCTTCAGGCGTGTGTGTGAAAACATTTGGGAAAAAGCAAAGTATCAATTCTATTGATAATCCACAGAAAGAGTTTATTGTAAAAACGAAAGATTGGTTTGAACAAAATGCGTTCAACCTGCAAATTGACAATTCCGAGAAGCAACTTTTAAGCAAAGTTGAAAAGCCGAAGAAAACTGTAAATGATATTGGGGAAATGTATTCAGGGATAAAGGCATATGAAGTTGGGAAAGGCAAACCCGCTCAAACAGAAAAAATACGTGATAATAAGCCATACACATCCGAAATAAAAACAGATAAGACTTGGAAGCCATTCTACGATGGCAAAAACATTGGCAGATACGAATTGCTTTGGAAAGAGAATAATTGGATTAAGTATGGTGAGTGGCTTGCAGCGCCACGACAACCAGAAAACTTTGAAGGCGAAAAAATTCTAATTAGAAAAATAACAGGCAAAACGCTAATAGCTACATACATCCCTGAAACATCCTATTGCAACACCCTGCTTTTTGTATTGAAGATAAAAAATAAGCAGTATTCATACAAAAGCGTGCTAGCATTGCTCAACTCAACGCTTATCGGATGGTATTTCAGAAAGAAGTTTCAAATTAGCGATGATGATACTTTCCCGCAAATAATGATAAGGGATATATTACAATTTCCCGTTCCAGAAATTTCTTCAAAATTTGCAACAGAATTAGAAAAACTTGTTGACCTACTATTGAAACTGATTGCTGAAAAAGCGGAAGCAAAACTTGAAAGCAAAATCAATCAACTACAAGGTAAAATTGATTACTGTGAGGACAGAATAAATCAGATTGTATATCAACTTTATAATTTGACAGACGAAGAAATTAAAATGGTGGAGGGGAAATGGATCTGTTGAAGTAGTTGGATCTGTATATCCCGAACCTGTGTAATCAATTTCTGCAAAAATTACCAGAATTCGGAATGTGCCTGATGTAGGCAATGCTCCACCATATTCACTGTTCATGGTTGATAAAGTTTGATTTCCTGCAGGCACCATCGTTACATCGTTCAGACATTCGCCTCCATAATAGATGGGCGGACCTGATTGAGCAAAAGCTGTTTTAAACATAGTGCATAAAACAATAATAAGCGAAGACACAACATGTTTAGTACTTAATAATTTTTTCATAATAAGATTGATTGGTTTGTGAATTAGTTATTTTTAATATATACATCCCCTGAGCCAAATTTGTTAGTTCTAAAGAAACACCAAGTGTTTTATTTTCTTTATGAAAAACAGTCACTCCGTTTGACATGGAAATAATTTCAATCTGATTAAATCCTGCTAGGCTATGTATGTGCAAATAGTCCCTGAATGGTTTGGGATATACAATAGGTTGTGTTTTATTTATTAGCCCAACATTAAGTGGAGGTTCGTCATTAAAAGAAAAGCTCATTACAAAATGTCTGGCAGGTTGCCCCTGAATGGTAAAAGGGGGCAATACAACCGAGTCCATTTCCCTGAGATTAAATGGCACCCCACCTAACCTGTAGAATAAAGTGTAAGTATTTCCCAATTCAGCTTTGAGAATATGATACGAAAGACTGGGAGAGGTAAACAAACTCTTATCCCACCTCACGACCATTGGATAATTGTCATTCAAGGCATTAATTTCATACCCCCCCCCCTGTATTCTTTTCAGGCCAAGCCCAAACCTTGGTGGAATCACTACCTGCTCCACCAGCAAAAAATACCTGAAACTTAGCCGTGTCGGGCGTTATTTTGTACTCCCCCAAAAGGGAATCTGGTTGTTCGGTAGCCGTGCTGTCGAACACAATATATACCGTGTCCTTTTGTCCATCAGCATTTTCAAAGGCCAACCAAAATTTCCACTGGGGTTCTTTGGCAAATACCACTGATTGGGCAGAAGCTGCTTTGAACATGGCAAAACAGGCAATGACAGTGATTAATAAGCTATGTTTATTTTTCATAAAACGCATAAAAGTAAAAAATCATTAAAGCGACCGATTGAATTGTGTACCATATTTAAATCAGCTGTAATTCCTTTAAATTAAAGAGGATTTTTATTTATCACGACACCAGATATGGGGTTTTGCGTGTGTATGGGCTGTTGGCGTTAAATTTTGGAGTAAATATTGGGGGTAATTGTTGCGAATAATTGTTTTCATATTTTTTAACAAAATTAGTTTATTCAAAGTTGCGTATAATTTTTGAAATAGCAAGCTATATTCCATTTTGGAATATTTGCCAATGAAACATCTCAACCTTTTGGTTGGGTTTTACCCACGTTTTATTTAATTGGGGTTGAAAAAACTCACTATTGTCGAAAAAACAGCCCGGATACGGACACAGAAAGGTGTTTTTACAGTGTCGTCACTTGCTACAACTGAAAACAAAAATTTTGACTATGTATTAAACCCAAGCTTATAACAAAAAAAGGCCGCCACAAAACATGACGGCCTTTTTTTAATTGTTCCTACTTTTAATGCTGTATCAGTATATTACCCGAACCCATTACCTGCGTTCCGTTTACTACACGGTAAGCATAAAAACCGGCTGGTATTCCTTCGGTGTTGATGGTATTGTTTCCGGTTGATTTTAATTCAATGGTTTTTCCGGTTAGATCAATAAGTAACAAGCCCGGATTTTGTACACCTTCAACGGCCAGGTGCAAATAGTTGCTGGCAGGATTTGGGTACACACTCACCTTTACCCCTGCATTTGTTGAAACAGGTTTTATCCCAACGGTATTATCTCCCAGTTTCCATAACTCCATACCATGGGTATCATCGCTGGCGGTGAAATAAAGTACCGCCCCTGCTTTTACAAACTGATTGGTGCTATTGGCATTTATAAATCCCGGATTGGTTCCCGGATTAATATCCCAATACGAAACGGAGTCGTTGGCCGGATTCAATACATACAATTCGTTTCCATGAGTTGAATCATCTGCCTCAAAATAAAGTTTGCCGTTAAAGGCAGTAAAACTGAAAAATGAATTGTACACGTTTTGAGTAACGGGTATTTGGCTTACCTGCACCGTGCCGTTAGCGGTTAAATCGGTTTTCCATATTTGAATCCGTTGCGAGGGTTCGTTGGCTGTAAAGTAAAGCTTGTTATTTAAGGTTGTAAAATTATACGGACCCGAACCATAGCCACCTACACCCACCGCAATATTTTTTAATAAGGTAGTAGTTGATGAACCATTCAATAGGGTGTCTGTCATATATAATTCACCACCGGTAGTATCAGCCGGACCTTTGGCATAAGGAATTCCGCCAAACACCATATTCCCTCCCGAAAATCCGTAGCCACTCAACTTGTAAACGGAGAAACTTTTGGGTGCCGCATTATTTACAATTTTGTACACCGTTGATAAATCAGACCCCGGAGTAATAAAGTCGGCAACGGTAATATATAAGGTGCCATTATACAACTGATAAGCATATCCGCTGTAGGACGAAGCGGAAGTAGAAGTTAATACCACTGTTCCGAATTGATAAGGTTGTGTACCGACAGTTGTTCCGTTGCTTTCGTACAATACATAACGAGTAGATGAACCCGACCACACGCGTGCAGCAAAAAATAGTTTGCCGTATGCTTCAACAAAACCGGTCGGGTCGCTGTCGGTATTAAACCCCATATTTCCTGGATTGATATCAATAAGCATTTGCGTGCCGGCAAGGGTGCCATCACTCACCCACAATTCTTTTCCTTTGTTGTTAACAATGGAGCCGATATAATAATCAGCTGCGTTAAAGTAAAGTTTATCCTTATAAACTACTAATTGCCTTAAGCGGTCCATGGGGTTACCTGCCGTGCCGGGAACCGAAATGGATTTGAACTTACGTAATAAAGTCGGAGTAGTACTGGTGTGGGTAAAGGTATATAGGCCCATCGTATCGTAGTTGATTGACATGACGAAGAAAATTTTACCCGAAGCTTTCAGAAAACCAAAAGGGCGATCCGTCCAGTTGGCACTCAGGTTAGCAAAACTAAACATACGCAGGGTTCCGGCATTCGTTCCATCCGTACGCCAGATGGCCGTATCATCCTCATTGATAAAATACAAGTACTGATCCACCGGATAAAACTCGTTGGTGTACAAATTGGTGGGATTGATGCCTGGAGTAATGTCTTTCACCATCACCGGGTTCTGGGCATACGCACAAAGCAACATGGCCCACAACGCAATAAATAAGGTAGTTGTTTTTTTCATGCTGAAATTTTTTAGCAACCTAAAAAAGGATGAAAAAAAATTCCATCACATGAAATGCGTATTTGATTAATTAAAGGAATTTAATTTACTGTTTCCTTTGCTGGCTTTGCGCCTTCTGATCAATCGTAAAAGGTTAGGCGTATTTTTCCCGCATAATTCGCAGAATAGCTCAGAAATGCTTTATCGTGTTGGGAGATGCTATAGCTGACACAAAAGAAAACACATACCTTATAACAAATTCTGATTAGAAATTAGGGGAAACCTTGTACTTGCACCAGCTTTAGAAAACATACAGGACAAGTTTAGTTTCCTGCCACGCCCTCTTTCAGTTTCTCGGCATTTTCAGCCACCTGCAGGTTGTCTATAAATTCCTGAATTTCCCCATTCAGTACTTCAGGTAAATTATATACAGTAAAACCAATGCGGTGATCGGTGACACGTCCCTGCGGATAATTATACGTACGTATTTTGGCCGAGCGGTCACCGGTAGATACCATGGTTTTTCTGCGTTTGGCAATGGCATCGTTGTGTTTGGTTAACTCAATCTCGTACAATTTGGCGCGCAGCATTTGCATAGCTCTTTCGCGGTTACCATGTTGTGAACGTTCCACCTGGCAGGTTACTACAATACCACTTGGCTTGTGGGTAAGCATCACCTTGGTCTCGACCTTATTTACGTTTTGTCCTCCAGCACCACCTGATCGAGCAGTTTGCAATTCAATATCAGCCGGGTTTATTTGCACATCTACTTCATCGGCCTCAGGCAATACCACTACCGATGCAGCACTGGTATGCACACGACCTTGTGTCTCGGTATCGGGTACACGCTGTACACGATGTACACCGCTTTCATACTTCATTGTTCCGTAGGGTTCTTCTCCAATTACATTAAAAACAATTTCCTTAAATCCACCGGCAGTTCCTTCGGTAAAATCAACTAGCTCCGTTTTAAATCCTTTCTTTTCGCAATAGCGCATGTACATACGGTACAAATCCCCTGCAAACAAACTGGCTTCATCTCCACCGGTACCAGCTCTTATTTCTACAATGGCATTTCGTGAATCTTCAGGGTCTTTGGGTATTAGCATAACCTTGATGTCTTCCTCCATAGGCTCTACCAAAACAGTAAGTGTGTCTAATTCGTCCTTGGCCATTTGTCTTAACTCCTCGTCTTTCTCGGTGTTCAGGATATCTTTGGCGTTATTAATATTATCAATCAGGTTTTTGTAGGCGTGGTATTTTTCTACAATTTTCCCCAAGTCGCGGTATTCTTTGTTCAATTGAGCAAAACGCTTCATATCACTCATAGCCGAGGCATCACTCAGCATGCGTTCCACTTCTTCGTAACGGTCTTTAATTGATTTTAATTTTTCTAACATGATTTTGAAACAGGTAAAAATGCTTACCTAATAAGCGTACAAAGTTAAGCCATTTTTTCGTAACAGGTATAAACGGTTTTTCTCCACACGTGCATCAAGTACATCTAAGCTATCAGGTAAGGAAATAACATCCTTTAGAGCGGTGGCAAGATGATAAGTATTAAGTCGGTTTTGACTAAAATAAATAAGTTCATCATTCAGCACCTGAAAATGGTCAAGCCCTTTAAGCGGAATGGTTTTAAGGTATTGGGCAAACACATCAAATACCAAAATGCCTCCGGCAGGATTATTCACAAAAACACGGCTTCCGTTATCAAAAATAAAATTAGGTTGAATAGGTATTCCCTTTTCAGCATACATGCGTACATTTCCGCTTTGCTGAGTGATACGCTTAAGGTCTTTATCAATTTTTTTTAACTGTAAATCCGTATTATCAAAAACCCAAATTCCATTATCAAACGAGCGGGCCGATGCCGATGCCTGTACAATTCCCAAATCCAGCAAATTCACTTCACCGCGAACAGCGAGTAAATTATCCAATATAACCACACGATTAAGGTTTCGGTAAAACAAGTTTACCTGAAGGGTATTACTCACATCAATGCTGGTGATATTACCGTTTACTTTTATATTTTGGGTAGAATAAAAACTCCCGTCAGGTTTGTACTTGTTTAAATCATGTGCATTGCTAAGCACATAGGCATTCCCCAAGTTATCTGTTCCCAAAAAATACGCCTCCACCGGAATTTGCCTGATGAGCGTATAAACGGGTTGCTGAAAGGCAACAAGTACCAAAAGCACGGGAAGCACACAAAGAACTAAACGTTTCATCCTTCAAATTTTTTTAGCTGAAGTGTGTGACCATCAAATACCGCAAACGAATTGTGGCGAATCCAGTCGCCCGTGTTTATGTAACGGCTATTATCAGGTAAAGAAATATCAAGCACCAGATGACGGTGACCAAAAATAAAAAAATCAAAATGCTCCTTTTGTAAAATTTCTCTACAGTACATTACCAGCCATTCGTTGTTTTCGCCCAAAAATTTTTTATCCATCTCTTCGTGTGACTCTCTGCTGCTTTTGGAAAAATAATTAGCAATGCCAATACCCATATCCGGGTGTAATTTCCCAAATAACCACTGGCAAAAGCGGTTTCTGAAAATAGCTTTAAACCGCTTGTACTGTTTATCACCCGGACCCAAGCCATCTCCATGTCCGATATAGAATTTTTTATTGTTAAGAAAAAATGTTTCCGGTTTGCGGTACATGGTTACATTTAATTCCTGTTCAAAATAATCGAACATCCACATGTCATGATTACCTGTAAATAAATGGAGTTTTATTCCGGCATCACTTAACTCGGCTAATTTGCCCTGCAAACGTATAAACCCTTTCGGAATGGCGGTTTTGTATTCAAACCAAAAATCAAATAAATCACCTAATAAAAAAACTTCTGAAGCATTGTGCTTAATGCTGTCGAAAAAGTTTATAATCCGTGTTTCCCTTTCACGGCTCGCAGCGTAATCGGGTATGCCAAGGTGAAAATCGGAAAGGAAATAAATATTTTTGTCAGGAGTCAAGTTTGGCGTGGGGTTGATCTTCAATAAGCAGTAAAAAAACTTCTTTTGGCCCTTGTGCACCCATAACAAGTGTGCGTTCAATATCGGAGGTACGGCTTGGGCCTGCCGCATAACATAGCATAGAAGGGAAATTACTCCCGTATTTGTTTTTAAGCAACAATAATGAATCCCGCATATCAGGTACCAGTTGCGAGGCATAAGCTTTCACAAAGTGAACAGGCGAACTTATGGATGGGAGTCGCCCGTTTTTTCTCGAACTAAGCAGGATACTTCCGGTGCGAGCCTGAAGGCTTTCACAACTGGTAATGGCGGCATCGGCTTTTATCAGGTTTTCAATAGAAGACGTAAATTCCAATCCAATATCATCAAACTCATTCACTAATTTTGTTTCGTTACAAAAAATCTTCGATATGCCCCGTTCGCCAATAATGGTAAGAAGGTTGTCCATATAATCAAATTCGTTTTCGCAATACACAAAATGGCCTGCCAAAGCGGTAAACTGGGTGGCAAACTGAATGCGTAAATCACGACTATCTTTTGTAAAAACACCCGACTCAAGATCAATATTTGCAAAAGGATTTTTTGACTTGTAAAGCAAAGCCTGCCTGATACGTTTAAGAATCTTCTCTTTCGGGGTGCTTTCTTCCATTAAATTACATCACGTGTTTTCGGGGGGTGGTGGTGGAGAATTTACCTGTACACTTTCTTTTTCGTCAGCAGCCGGAGGTAATGCATCGGGTATATCGGTTGCTATTGCCTTATCATCATCAGCCGTCATGTACTCCTCATAAGTTGTTTTGTGATCAAACGGGCGCTTGCCCAGTATCTGCTCCAAATCCGTTTGAAAAATAATTTCTTTTTCCAACAGGATTTTAGCGAGTTTATCGAGTAAATGCTTTTTCTCAAGCAGCATTTGTTTAGTACGCTGGTAAGCTTGATTTACCAGACTACGCACCTCCTCATCAATCATGTCGGAAGTTTTATCTGAATAGGGTTTACTAAATCCGTATTCTCCCTGCGGATCGTTAAATGAAAGATTTCCTACCCGTGGATTCATTCCATAAATAGTAACCATAGCATAGGCCACCTTGGTAATACGTTCTAAATCATTTTGCGCTCCGGTTGAAATGCGTCCAAAAATGATATCCTCTGCCACACGACCACCCAGCGTCATACAGATTTCGTCCATGAGTTGCTCCACAGTATATAAATACTGTTCTTTCGGAAGGTACTGAGCATATCCCAATGCAGCAACTCCGCGTGGTACAATTGAAACTTTAACGAGCGGATCGGCATGTTCCAGAAACCAGCCCGAGATGGCGTGGCCTGCCTCATGGTATGCCACAATTTTTTTCTCCTCAGGCGAGATTATTTTATTTTTCTTTTCAAGCCCGCCTATTACGCGATCAATGGCATCCTGAAAATCGAGCATATCCACGTGCTGCTTATCTTTACGTGCCGCAATCAGGGCTGCTTCATTGCATACATTAGCAATATCGGCCCCTGCAAATCCCGGTGTTTGTGCTGAAAGTTTTTTCGCATCCACATCGGCATCTACTTTAATTGGCTTTAGGTGTACCCTGAAAATAGCCTCGCGACCCACTAGGTCAGGTTTATCAACAGATATTTGACGGTCAAAACGACCAGGTCTTAACAGGGCTGTATCTAAAATATCAGGGCGATTAGTAGCCGCTAAGATGATAACTCCTGAATCGGTTCCAAATCCATCCATCTCGGTGAGCAACTGATTTAATGTATTCTCCCGTTCATCATTTCCGCCTTGAATCATATTGCGCCCGCGCGCCCGCCCAATGGCGTCAATTTCATCTATGAAAATAATACAGGGAGATTTCTCTTTTGCCTGTTTGAACAAGTCGCGCACACGTGATGCTCCCACACCTACAAACATCTCCACAAAATCAGATCCTGATAACGAAAAGAAGGGGACTCCAGCTTCCCCGGCAACAGCTTTGGCCAACAATGTCTTTCCTGTTCCTGGAGGGCCAATCAACAAGGCTCCTTTGGGAATTTTACCTCCCAGATTTGTATATTTTTTCGGATTTTTCAAAAAATCCACAATTTCCATTACCTCTTGTTTGGCCTCATCTAATCCGGCTACATCCTTAAAAGTAATGTTCACCATCATGTCTTTGTCGTATAGTTGAGCACGGGAACGTCCGATATTGAAAATTTGGGCTCCTCCGCCTCCGCCACCACCCATTCTACGCATCACCAGCATCCAAAAACCAAAAATGAGTAACAACGGAATAATCCATGAAAAAATTTCGCCCCATGCATTATGACTTGTGGTATACTCAAGTTCTATTTTTTCGTCAGGTGCAAAATCTTTTTGCACTGCTTCCATTTTTTCGTCAAACTTGCCTACATCGCCTATTTCAAAATAATAATGCGGGCCGGAGTCGCCTCCCATAATACCCGAACCCTTTATGGCATCCTTGTACTTTGGATTATCTTTGGTTAGGGCTTCTTTTTTAAGGTACACTTCAGCCACCTTATCATTTACCACCACAATGCGTGCAACATCATGACTTAAGAGCATTTCTGATTTCACTCTCTGCCAAGTTGTCTTAACGGCAGGATCGGGTTGGTAGATATAAGTAACCAAAAATGCTACCGCAATGATGGCATATATCCAGTAAAAATTAAATTTAGGAACCTGAGGTTGTTTGCCTTTAATAGGTTTTTTACTTTGGTTTATGTTGTCGTTATCGCTCATCTTTCAATTTAAAAAGTGATTTAATTATCAAAGCCTATGCCCTTATTCCTAATTAGTCTTCGTATGAAGTTTGTACAGCATCACCCCATAATTCTTCAATCCCGTAGAAATCACGCTTATCACGTAAAAAAATATGCACCACTACGTTGATATAATCCAGCAGCACCCACTCACAATTCTCCAGTCCCTCCCTGTGCCATGGCCATTCGCCTACTGCTTTATGCACCTCATCTTCTACTGAGTTGGCAATAGCTTCTACCTGTCGGTCATTATCGGCATGACAGATAATAAAAAAGTCGGTCGAAGCTCCTTTTACCCCATGCATATCTAGTTTTACCACCTGATGGGCCTTTTTCTCCTGCATACCTTTCACAATCTGGTCGCACAAAATAGCCGCTTCGTCATCTTTTTTACGTTTTGCCATGTAGCATCAATATATTTGAAACAAATAAAGGAAATCTTTTGCAAAAGTACTCCAAAAACAGGCTGATAGCGGGCACTCAATATATTCATTTGTCGGAAACAGCCTCAACCAACCTTTACCTTAGTAACCTGTTGCAAAATAACAGGTTGCCTGAAGGAACAATTGTTTCAACAGCCCACCAAACAACCGGAAGGGGACAAATGGGCAACCGCTGGCATAGCGAAGCCGGCAAAAATTTAACCTTCAGTATGGTTATTTATCCGGGGTTTTTGAGTTTGCAAAAACAGTTTGTTCTTAACATGGCCGTTTCCCTTGCATTGGTTGACTACCTCAAAGCAATAATTCCTGATGTTTTTATTAAATGGCCTAATGATATTTACATTTCCCATAAAAAAATAGCAGGCATTCTGGTTGAAAATAGCATTACCGGAAATCAAATTAAACAAACAGTTATTGGTATCGGATTAAATGTAAACCAAATTATATTTCCGCCCGACTTAGCTAACCCGACTTCACTTACGCTCGAAACAGGAAGAAAGTTTGAACTGGAAGAAGTAACCGAACTCATTCTTAATTTTCTTGACGCAAGGTTGTTACAGTTAAAATCAGAGAAGTTTGAGCAACTCCATGAAGATTACCTTAAATATCTTTACCGCAGAAATAAACCTTACCTCTTTGATGTAAAAGGAGAAACAGTAGAAGGAGTAATTAGAAACGTTGACAACACCGGACATTTGATAGTAGAAATAGCATCTGAAATGTGCACTTTTGGATTTAAAGAAATCAAATACCTGTACGAAATATGGAATTAGTACTTGATGTCGGTAATACCCGAATTAAGGCTGCTATTTTTGATAAAAGCAAAATAACTGAGCTAATCCAATTTCATAGAGAAACGGAATTAGATTTACTTGCTGTATTTTGCCAAAAGCACCGCTTACTTCCGGCAATAGTTGCTGATGTTGCCGTAAACAATCCGACCACCGATTATATCTTTTCCCAGCTTTCCAACCTACATAGATTTTCATATAAGAGTCGGTTGCCTTTTACAATTAATTATAAAACACCCCAAACACTGGGTGCTGACCGATTAGCAGCCTGTGCCGGAGCAGTTCATCTGTTTCCTAATAAACATGTTCTAGTGATTGATGCCGGAACCTGTATTACCTATGATTTAGTTAGTAAAAGCGGGCAATATGAAGGTGGAGCCATTTCTCCCGGATTATATATGCGCTACAAGGCATTGACTGAATTTACCGGAAAATTACCCCTTATTAAACACCGAAATTTTGAAGAATTAACCGGAAAAAGTACGGAAGAAAGTATTCTGTCAGGGGTGCAAAATGGGATTATTGCTGAATTAACCAATATCATTGAACAGTACAAGGTTTCTTTACCAGATTTACATGTGGTAATTTGTGGCGGAGATGCTCCATTTTTGGCTAAGCGACTTAAATGTAACATATTTGCGGAACCAAATCTGGTTTTGGCCGGATTATATTACATACTTACCATTCATGCACAATAAACCTTTTCGACAACTTACTTCATTATGCTTCTTTTGTTTGACTACCATTACTGTTATGGCTCAAAACAATACCAAATCTCCCTATTCCCGCTTTGGAATAGGTGATCTTGCGTTTCAAGGTTTCTCCATTCAAAGCAGCATGAGCCAAAGTGGTTCCGCATTTAGACGGGGTGGATATATCAACCCATTAAACCCCGCCTCCTACAATAGTCTGGTACGAACCGTTTATGAAACCGGAGCACTTTTTGAAAACGGAACCATTTCCTCAAGTGGGCAATCGCAGTATTTCAGAAACGCCTCTTACGGATACCTTGCCTTAGGAATGCCTGTAATGAAAAAAATAGGTTGGGGTGCCAGTTTTGGCTTACAGCCGGTAAGCCACGTTGGCTATAATATTTCCAATTACTTGTTCACCGGAAGTAATAATATACTTACACAAACTTCGTACACAGGTCGTGGCGGACTTTCAAAATTTTATATGGGGCACAGTTTTAAGCTATGGAGCTGCAATTGTTTTGATACGCTGGAAAAACCTTTTCAAAAACATGAATTGAATGGCGGCTTTAACGTTAACTATATGTACGGGCAAATGAAAATTGGGAAGTCTGCTTATTTCGGAGACACAACTTTCACTACTAACAATTATAAAGAAGATCGCACGCGATACATTGGAGATGTTACCTTTGATTTAGGGTTACAATATGTGTATCGGCCAACTGATACACGTAGCCTTACCATTGGAGCAACCTATGCTCCCACCCGCACCCTTGCCGGAAACCAGGTGGTATTTGCCCGCACCGTTTATCCGGGTTATTATGACCGAGACAGAGATACTCTGCTCTATACCGAAACCGCTAACAAGCCTGCACTAAAATTACCTGCTGCTTGGGGGCTGGGAGCCGTATACCAGAGACAGGGTTTAGGAAAGGATTTAAATGATAAGAAAAAGCAAAATGAGCTTATTCTTACTTTTGATATTAAAGGACAAGATTGGCGTAAATATTCCATATTTGGCCGGCAGGATTCCCTTCGAAATAGCTTCTCTGTATCGGCCGGGGCGGCCTTTACTCCACTCACCGATTTAAACGTAAGAAAAAAAAGACTTGCAAAAGTTGAATACCGAGCCGGACTTCGATTTACACAAACTAATCTACAACTGAATGGCGAACCTATTGCCGAATACGGAATGAGTGTAGGTGCAGGTGTGCCTTTAAAAATCAGAAAAACACGCGATAATTCAGCATTCATTCTGTCGAAAATTAATTTATCAGTTGAATATTTTAAACGGGGTACGTTAAATGGTTCGCTGCTTCAGGAAAACCACCTGCGTTTTACATTGGGAATTACTTTTGAGGACGAATGGTTCCAGAAATGGAAATTTGACTAATCTCCTTTTCGCATTATAAGAATATGTTTCATAAAAAAACATTTCAATTTTTGGCAACCTCTTTTTTATTCGGCTGCCTTCTTGCTTCGTGCGAAAGTGATATGGAAAAAATTAAGCTGGTTACCGAAAACAAAAAGTTTCCAATAGAGCGGGGAATAAAAATTGAAATGACCTATACCGATTCTGGGATCATACGTGTAAAAATGTTAGCTCCGCTTATTGAGAGATACCAAGAAGAGCGACCCTACACGGAAATGAAAAAAGGACTTACATGTTATTTTTATAACAGCAACCATCAGGTAGAAAGTATGCTCAAAGCCCGGTATGCTATCAGGTGGGAAAATGAAAAATTGATGGAAGCCCGAGACAGCGTAATTGTAATTAATACGAAAGGAGAAACGCTTATATCCGAACAAATTTTTTGGAATGAAGTCACCAAAAAAATTTACTCCAAAAATAAGTTGGTAACTATTACTCAGAAAGACCAGATTTTATACGGATACGGGTTTGAATCGAATGAGGATTTCACGAAGTATAAAATTTTTAAATTGAAAGGAATCATTAAACTTAACGAGGAAACAAATGCAGCAACTACTAAGTAAAACATGGTTGTGGCTTGCGATACTGGCATTGCTGATAAGCATCTACGTTACATTAACCGATGGGTTTATTTTTGGTAAAGCATACATATTTTTGCTCATCTCCGGTGGCTCATTTTTCTTTTTCAAATTCAAAAGCAAGGGTAAGTAACTATGGAACAACATCACTATATTATACTTGTTTCCATGCTCATGTCGGCCTTCTTTTCGGGTATTGAAATTGCATTCATTACCGCGAGCAAATTGCGCATTGAACTAAAAAGCAAACAAGGCAGTTATACCGCAAAAATTCTTTCGGGCTTTGTAAAAGAGCCATCCAAGTTTATCAGCACTACCCTTATCGGGAATAATATTGCGCTGGTTATTTACAGTATTTTCATGGACGAAGCTATTTCTCCATCTATAAAAGCTATTCTTCCGTACGACCACAACAATGAGTTTTTGGTACTGTTATTTACCACTTTTATTTCAACCATTGTAGTACTGTTGCTAGCTGAATTTTTACCAAAAGCCCTATTCAGGATTAATCCCGATTTTATTCTCTTTCTGCTCACCTTTCCGTTCATGGTTTTCTATTACCTGCTTTGGCCGATAGTTCATTTTATCGTTTTCCTTTCAAAAGTAGTTTTTGTAAAAATTTTCCGAATGGACTTTGCTGAAGAAACCCCTGTTTTCAGCAAAATTGATTTAGACAATTATATTAACGAAAGTGAAAAATTAGATTTGGATGAAGACGCTGATGTAGATACTGAAATTTTTAGGAACGCTCTTGATTTTGCCAACGTAAAAGTAAGGGAGTGCATGATACCCCGAACCGAATTGGTAGCTATTGAAGTAACAGACAGCATTGATAATTTATATCTGAAATTTGTTGAATCGGGACATTCAAAAATTCTTATTTACCATGATTCTATTGATAATATCATCGGGTATGTACATCAGGTGGAAATGTTTAAAAAACCAAAAAACATCCGCTCAATAATGGTAGCTCCCATTATTGCAACCGAATCAATGCCCGCCAATGAATTGCTTAAGCAGTTTTCGCACAACAAAAAGAGTGTTGCCCTAGTGGTTGATGAATTTGGAGGTACAGCTGGAATGGTGACCATTGAGGATATAATGGAAGAAATATTTGGGGAGATAGAAGACGAGTATGACGTGGAACAACTCACAGAAACCAAAATATCAGAGAGTGAATTTATTTTTTCAGCCCGCCTCGAAACAGATTACCTCAACAAAACTTATAACCTTCACATTCCGAATGGAGAATATAAAACACTTGGCGGATATATTTTTGCCACACATGAAAGCATTCCCCATAAAGACGAGAAAATTCAAATTGGTAAAATAGAGTTTACCATCCTGTCTGTCTATCACACCCGTATCAACGAAGTGCGCCTCAGGCTGTCAAACTGAGTTTGGCTGTTTGCCCAATTTGGGTTTAATTTGTTGAATGATACATAGAGAAGGCTCCGCAACCATTTTTATAACCCTTGCCGTATTATTTGTACTGAATTTCACCGTCCAGTACTTTATTCCACATCCTGAATGGATTAATCAAGTAGTGCTGTTTATTTCTACCGTTTTTCTCTGTATTATTCTCCAGTTTTTCAGAAATCCGCCACGCAACACACCAAAAAATGATACCCATATTATTGCACCTGCCGATGGCAAAGTGGTGGTGATTGAAGAAGTAGAGGAGTCAGAATTTTTTAACGGAAAACGCCTGCAGGTTTCTATTTTTATGTCTCCTTTTAATGTGCACGTAAACCGAAATCCTGTTACCGGAACGGTAAAGTATTTTAAATACCATCCGGGAAAATATTTAGTAGCTTGGCATCCCAAGTCATCTACAGAAAATGAGCGCACCACTACCGTTATTGAACACAAAAGCGGCAAACAGATTTTATTCAGGCAGATTGCAGGTGCCTTAGCTAAACGCATTTGCTGGTATGTAGAACAAGGGCAACAAGTACAGCAGGGCGGTGAAATGGGTTTCATTAAATTTGGTTCAAGGGTGGATATGTTTCTTCCGTTGAATGCCAAAGTACAGGTTGCCCTGAATGAAAAGGTAAGCGGGGGAGAAACTGTGATTGCCAGTTGGTAATGTGATACATATATTTAATCACTTAATATATTCGGGATATGAAAAAATTAATGATTCTTATCGCTTTTTTGGGGCTTGGATTAGCTTACTCAAGTGTGTATGCACGTTCTCAATGCATTTACTCGGTAAAATGCGATTCAACCAAATCTTGCTCCTCTAAAAAAGGAAATGCCCATTGCAAAGACAAAAAAACTAAAGGTAAAAAGAAAGGTTGCTGTAACATGAAAACTTCTGCTATCACCAGAACCTTCCCTACCTTCGCCAAAAAAGTAGAACAATACAACTTTAGCGTGCAATAGCAACAGGTTTTTCCTGAACAAAAAAGCCGCCCCGATGCGGCTTTTTTGTTGCCTCAATAGCAGTAATCGAAAATATTTAATAAAATACTCATTTTTTTTACCTTGATTTTTAGTTCTTTACACTAAAGGGTAATTTTTTTCTTTTCCATTCGTCTGCCTTGACATAACTTGCACCCAGACAGATAGGTTTTTCATAGTTTAGTTATGACCGGGGAGTATCTAATGCTTCCCGGTTTTCTTTTGTACCAGACCCATCTTCAGGGTACTATTTCCCTTTCTCATATTATATTTGTATTTAATTAATACATAACGCAGATGAGAAAACTGTTCGCTTCCTTACTGATGGTATGCACCCTTACTTCCGTTGGCCAAAACAAATCATTGCTTGGAAATGCGTTTACCAATATCACTCTCACTGGTGTTAATCTGGATTTGGGTTACAGCGGTACCGAATTTAAAACAACCATGCTCAACGGATTTCATTTTAATGCCTCGGCCATTATAGGAAAGCATTACAGCACGGGTTTTTATGTAGAATCCTTTAGTAAAGGAACCATTGTGTACGACAGTTTGAAAAAAGCCGTGAACCCAAAATTTTCCCTTAACCTGTTTATGTGGCACCAGGAACTGATGTTTATGCCTCACCGTACATTCAACTTCAGCATTCCGTTAAATATTGGACTGGCCGATGCCCGATACAGCGACCATTACAATACGTCAGGAAACAACCGCACCACGTATCTTCAAATTGCCAACCGTACTTTTTTTGCAGCCCAAACCGGACTCATGCTTCACCTCAATTTATTTACACACCTGAGCATGTATGCCGGTGCTCACTACCGTTACAGTAAAGGAGCTTCCTTATTTGCTACCGATGCACAGTTTTCGCAACTTGCATTTATTGGAGGAGTGCGGGTGAAACTGTATGTTGACGATAATATAAGTGCCCCTCCGGTTAAGCAAAGTCGGAAGGTAAACTACCGTTGGTAATGCCTCACATTATTCCTTGAAAAACATTTGCATATAGCTGCCCGATGTGGTCAATTCCACCACCAGCATATAAAGTCCAGAAACAAGTTCTGAAACAGAAATAGCCATGCCGGCCTGCCGTGCTTTGTTATCCATGTACACAACCGCTCCCTGTGCATTCATAATTTTTACCGATTGAATACCCGATGTTCCGGAAAGGTTGAGCACCGAACGAACCGGATTAGGATACAAGCCTACGGTCGGCATTACATCTGGCTTTATAAAACCGGTGGCAATTCCATACTCAATAATATAATAATTGGTATTTACGATATTGATATCGTTCCATTCTCCGGCAGCACCCAAAGCACCGCTGCCGGCCGGCCATCCGGCCAAAGCCAGAGCAGCTGCGTCCTGCAAACCTCCAAAATTATCAGGTTCGTTGATAGTGCCCGTTGCTTTTCCTCCCCAATTAACATACATACCGGATACAATGATTCCGTTATTCTGACCCGCAGCACCTTCCCCGTTCCAGAAATTAGTACCACTTCCATCATTGTTTCCATCCCATATCCAAATTCCCTCGGTAACCTTATCGGTGGCTCCAATCCATACATAGGAGATGCCTCCGCCATCGCTTACCGGATTGTAGGTGGTTGATACTCCGGATGCGGTAATGGCCGATACCAGGGCTGCCTGCTCACTGCTATCGTCAATCTGTACCAGATAACCTCCGCGCGATACCGCACAGGCCGCTGCATCGGTCCAGGATTTTTTTTCTTTGACCAGTTCGTAGTTTTTACCATTGTGGCTAAACGAATAAATATTGGCCAGATTCACGCATTGGGCAAACAAGCCTGAATGAACAAAAAAGATGAAGTAAACACTGAATATAATTTTTCTCATAAGACAAACTATTTTATGTGCAAGTTAAAAAATTAGTTCACATGTTGGTTTAGACATTGCTACCGACCAAGTACAGCATAAGGTTAGTAAAATGCCAATTTCGGGCATACCTACTCCATTCTTAGGTTAGCCGCATTTCCACCCATAGATAGTACCCCCTCAAGCATCAAAAAAAACCTTACCTTCGCGTCCTTATCGGGGCCTTGTGAATATTCGGGAATTTTTGTCGCTGTACGGAAGCAGCCCTCAAATAAAAACGCTGCACCGGCAGCTGCAGCAACATCTTTCATTTATCCGGCTGAACGGTTTAGTGGGTTCGGCAGGGAGTATTACGGCCGCCTCGGTTTTTGATGAACAACTCAATAACCACCTCTTCATTCTCCCCGATAAAGAAGAAGCTGCCTATTTTCAAACTGATATTGAAAACCTGCTCGAGGGTAAAACCACTTTTCTTTTACCCGCATCCTTTAAACGCACTTTTCAGGTAGAAACTTTAGATAATGCAGCTGTTCTTGAAAGAGCAGAAGTACTCAACCGCCTCAATCAGCAACAACTTTCGTATCAGCTGGTGGTTACTTACCCCGAAGCATTGTGCGAACTGGTGATGAACAAACAAAGCCTCACCCAAAACACCTACGACATGAAGGTAGGCGATAAATTTGACCTCGACTTTTTTGTTGAGTTTTTAAATGAACACGCTTTTGACCGCAGCGATTTTGTGTACGAGGCCGGGCAGTATTCCATTCGTGGGGGTATTGTAGATGTGTTCTCTTTCAGCAACGAATTACCTTACCGGGTAGAACTGGATGGAGACATTGTTGAATCCATCCGCAGTTTCGATCCCAACGATCAGCTCTCGGTAAAAAAGATGGATCACTTTTCCATTGTACCCAACGTACAACTGGCCGCAACCCAGGAAATACGTCAGTCGTTTTTTGATTACCTCCCGGCCAACACCACCATTTGGATGAAAGATGCCGAACTAAGTATGGAAATACTTACAAAAGGCATTACGAAAGCAAAAAAACATTATGAAAACCTTGCAACCGAATGGAAACACGGGGATAATGCTGTGCTTTCACCTGAAATTTTATTTGAGCCAGCGGCAAAAGTACGGGAGCGGTTAGACCAATTCACCTTGGTTGAATTTGGCAGACGCTTCACTGAACAACAAGGTGTGGAAATACATTTTAATCAGGCGCCTCAACCGGTATTTAATAAAAAATTTCAACTGCTTATTGATGACTTAAAAAACAATGGGAAGCAGCAGTACTACAATTTAATATTCAGCGATAGCAGCCGGCAGGTAGAGCGCCTCTTCAGCATCTTTGATGACTTAGATAAAGGGGTGGAGTTTATTCCCATCTACCACGGATTGAGTGAAGGGTTTATTGACCGCGATTTAAAATTAGCCTGTTATACCGAACACCAGATTTTTGACCGTTACTACAAGTATAAAAGCCGCACCCGATACTCGAAAAACAAGAGCATTACACTCAAGGAACTGCGCGAATTAAAACCCGGTGACTTTGTAACACATATTGATCACGGTATAGGAAGATTTGCCGGCTTAGAAAAAATGGAAGTGAACGGACAACTGCAGGAAGCAGTACGTTTGGTTTACAAAAATGAGGATTTGCTTTATGTACATATTAATTCCCTGCATAAAATTTCAAAGTACGTAGGGAAGGATGGCACTCCGCCCAAACTAAACAAGCTGGGTAGTGATGCCTGGGACAAACTTAAGCGTACCACCAAGAAAAAAGTAAAAGATATAGCACGTGACCTGATTAAATTATATGCCGCCCGTAAAGCACAACCGGGTTTTGCTTTTATGCCCGATACTTACCTGCAAACGGAACTTGAAGTTTCGTTTATGTATGAGGATACCCCGGATCAGGTAAAGGCTACGTCCGATTTTAAAAAAGACATGGAATCGCCACACCCTATGGATCGGCTGGTATGCGGAGACGTGGGATTTGGTAAAACAGAAATTGCCATCAGAGCGGCTTTTAAAGCTGTAACAGATAGTAAGCAGGTGGCGATATTGGTGCCTACAACCATTTTGGCCAACCAGCATTACCGAACTTTTAAAGAACGGCTAAAAGAATTTCCCTGCACTATTGATTACATGAACCGCTTTAAGTCGGCAAAAGAACAAAAGGAAATAAAACAAAAACTCACTGAAGGAAAAATTGATATTGTAATAGGCACACACGCCCTGCTGGCAAAAGACGTAAAGTTTAAAGACCTTGGTCTGGTGGTGATAGATGAAGAGCAAAAATTTGGAGTAGCTGCTAAAGAAAAATTAAAAGAGTTGCGGGTAAATGTGGATACGCTTACCCTAACCGCCACACCCATACCGCGTACTTTGCATTTCTCGTTAATGGGAGCCCGAGACCTGAGTGTAATTACCACCCCGCCACCAAACCGACAACCGGTAACTACTGAATTACATGCTTACAATGACGAAGTAATTAAAGAAGCAATTGAATTTGAAATAGAGCGCGGGGGTCAGGTGTTTTTTGTGCATCACCGCGTACGGGATATTGAAGAAGTAGCTGCTAAATTACGTTCATTAGTGAAGGGATTGCGTGTGGTTACGGCACATGGCCAGATGGAAGGCGACCAACTTGAAGACGCCATGGTGCGCTTTATTGAGGGTGAATTTGATGTGCTGGTGGCAACAACTATCATTGAGTCGGGATTGGATATTTCAAATGCCAACACCATCATCATCAACAATGCACATATGTTTGGACTAAGTGATTTGCACCAAATGCGTGGCCGTGTGGGTCGTTCAAATAAAAAGGCCTTTTGTTACCTGATGTGTCCGCCCCTGAGCCAGCTCACCGATGAAGCCAGAAGAAGATTAAGCGCGATAGAAGAGTTTAGTGAATTGGGCAGCGGGTTTAACGTGGCCATGCGCGATCTGGATATTCGAGGTTCGGGAAATTTATTAGGTGCTGAGCAAAGTGGTTTTATTGCCGAAATAGGCTACGATATGTACCACAAAATTTTAGATGAAGCTATTCATGAATTAAAACACGAAGAGTTTGGTGAACTATTTACGGACGAGGAAGAAGACGAAAGTGAACCTGAGCGCGACTGTGTGGTAGAAACCGACATGGAAATATTAATCCCCGATTATTATGTACGCAGCAATGCCGAACGTTTATCACTTTATAACGAGCTGGCCGGAATCAAAACAGAAGAGTTGTTATTAAAATTTCAGGATGAACTAATAGATCGTTTTGGTCGCATGCCGCAGCAGGTAATTGGCTTGATGGACGCAATGCGTGTAAAATGGCTGGGAGCCTCATTGGGACTGGAAAAAATTGTAGCGAAAAATAAAACACTTATAGCGTATTTTCCGGCTATTAGTAATGAAGGTTATTACCAGAGCGATATGTTTGGAAAAATTCTGGCTGGCGTTCAATCATTAGGTAAAAGGGCGGCCATGAAACAAACCAGCAAAACTCTTATTATGACAATAAGCAATACGTCCACACTGGTTGATATAATTCAATTGTTGCGCAACTTTAACAGCAACTAAAGTTATAAAAATAAGGACTCCCCGATTCGAGAAGTCCTTAGTAGCTTAGCGGCAAAAAAGCGATTAATAGATTCCCCTTAATTTCATTGTACTGGCTACTTTGTCAATAGCCACTATATAAGCAGCAATGCGCATGCTTACTCCATATTTTTTGGAAGCCTGATATACGCCTTCAAAAGCCTGCTTCATCACTCGGTCGGCCCTGCGGTTTACCCGTTCTTCTGTCCAGAAATAGCCTAAACGGTTTTGCACCCACTCAAAGTACGACACTGTTACACCTCCGGCATTAGCCAAAATATCGGGCACTACCATGATTCCTTTTTTATTCAGAATAGCATCTGCATTCGATGAGGTAGGTCCGTTGGCTCCTTCCACTATCAATTTTGCTTTTACATTATTGGCATTGTCAGCGGTAATCTGATCTTCCATTGCTGCTGGAACCAGAACATCTACATTAAGAGTTAATAAATCGTTATTACTTATTTTGGTTGCCTTCTTATACCCATCCAGTGTTCCGTTGCTTGCGTCACGGTAGGTGATGGCATCATCTACATCAATGCCATCAGCATTGTAATAGGCTCCGCTGATATCAGAAATAGCAACAATTCTCAGCCCTTGCGAAGCAATCAATTTTGCCGAAATGGAGCCTACGTTTCCAAAACCCTGAACGGCACAGGTGGCACCAATAGGATTTATTCCCAATTTTGCCAAAGCCGAACGGGTAGAAACCATTACTCCACGCCCGGTAGCCTCCACACGACCCAATGAGCCACCGAGTACAAGCGGTTTACCTGTTACTACTGCCGGAGACGAAAAACCTTTCATTTTTGAATACTCATCCATGAGCCAGGCCATTTCCTGTTGTCCCGTACCCATATCGGGGGCGGGAATATCTTTATCCGGACCAAATACATCAAACATTGCTGCGGTGTAAGCACGGGTTAAACGCTCCAGTTCCCCTTTTGACATACTGCGCGGATCGCATTTAATACCACCCTTACCTCCGCCATAAGGAATACCTACTACGGCACATTTCCAAGTCATCCAAGCTGCCAAAGCTTTCACCTCGTCCTGGTTCACATCCATCGAATAGCGAATTCCGCCTTTAGACGGGCCAAGGTAACCATTGTGTACTACCCGATACCCTTCAAATACCTGAACTTTACCATTATCCATCATAATGGGCAAATGCACCATTACTGATTTTTGGGGATACTTTAATACGTTATACGTAGATTCATCGAGACCAAGAATTTTTGTAGCCTCGTCAAACCTTGACATCATAGAGTCAAGGGGATTAAGTGCTGCTTGCGACATAATTATTTAAATACAAAACTTGTTAACGGGGGCAAAAGTAAGCAAAATACCGGGCAGGGATTAAGAAATAATTAACAGATATGCATAGCAGCACGGAGCGGCCAAAAGGGTGGCATCAAACCGATCGAGCAGTCCACCATGACCAGGTAAAATAGTTCCTGAATCCTTGATATTCAAGCTTCGTTTTAACATTGACTCTACCAAATCTCCAAACGAGCCTCCAATAGCGGCTGTAAGAGCCAAACCAATCCACTGCAAGAGAGTGTAGTTGTCATTATACAGGGCAAATACAAAGGCAGCTATTCCCACCATAACCAATCCGCCAAGGGTGCCTTCTATGGTTTTTTTTGGAGAAATGCGCGGGAATAAAGGTGTTTTTCCAATCATTCGCCCAATGAGGTACGCAAACGTGTCATTGATCCAGATAAAAACAAGCACACTAAGCGGTAATACAAAATCATAAGCGGCACTGTCCATCATGCTCATGTTAAAAAGCAATACCAACGGAAGGGCAATATATATCCAGCCTGTAATAAGGTAGGCAATACGCTCAAAGGGTTTATCGGCTCCGGAAAAAAGCTCTATTACAAAAGTGCCAAACACCAGCAGAAATACAAATCCGTTTAAGATATTATAGGAATGTTCATCCCAAAACTGCATAAACAACAGAAACAAAACCATCCCTGTAATAGCGCCATACAATCTGAAAGAAGGCCTTTCATCGGGAATAAGCAGTTTATAAAACTCGAGTAATGAGCCAAAGGTTACCAGTGAAAACACTACTGCAAATGAAATTGGGCCGAGCCACATGGAGCCCACAATAAAGAGCACGAAAAAAAAACCGGTAATAGCCCGTTGAGTAAAATTATTCATGATCGAGTTTTTTCAGAATCTCTAACGCGTTGATGACATTTTCTGCATGGCAATATACTTCGATGCTGCCAAAATTCCCGTAGCAGCTATCGCGTTTGTTAAGTTCAACGGCCTCAATCTGATTTTCGCGAAGCAGTCCTTTAGCCATTTCGGCTTTTACGGGACTACTCGTGGTGTACACCTTTGTCCAGTTCACTTCCATCTTTAACATTTTTTTTATGCATAACCACAAAAACCAAAACAGTAACAGCTAAACTGACCGCTACCAGATATACCGGAAAATGGTAATTTTCGGAAAAGAAAGCAAACCCGGAATGCTCCAAATCAAAGAAGGCAACCAACACAAAAATGGAATTGTTTATCAGGTGAAATAGCACATTGGGCCACAAACTTCGGCTGGTTACAAATAAATACCCAAGCATTACCCCCAACAATAGCCGTGGAATAAATCCGTAAAATTGAAAATGGAGAAAGCTAAACCAAAAAGCCGCAAGCCATACCCCTGTATGAATACTCTTTGTCCACCTGATAAAAAATTGTTGCAATACCCCTCTGAAAAAAATCTCCTCGGCAAGTGCCGGAAGTGCGGCCATAATAAGTAAATTGCTAAAAAGGCCAATATAGGAATGGTCGACAAGCAATCCCATGGTTACCTGTTCTGCCTGTTTTTCAAATTGCTGTAATAAATTTTCTAATTTGGCCATGGAAGCCGGCAAAGTCAATTCGTTATTTAGCTCGGTGGTATAGGCAATAAAAGGCTCGGCCACAAAAACCAGTACAATGCCTACTAACAGGTAAGCGGCCTTAGGATATGTTTTGAGTTTAAAATGCTCTAGAGGCTCTTTTTCGACCGCAATGGCAAACAGCCAAGATGGTAATAAGAAAATACAGGTAACCCCAATAAACTGCAATAATCGTTGCGTTTTGGGAGCGCCTGCCCCATGCAATACAAATGGAGAAGCAATAATACCATACAGCACCACTCCTGCCGAAACGTAGGCAATCAATCGCAGTAACAGCAGCCAATAGTTGGTTCGTGGGGTCAATTCAGTCATTCTTTGTACCTTTGAGCCGCAAAAATACGCAGGCTTTTGGTAAAGATAGGACAAATAGAATTACCCGATTTTCCACTTTTGCTCGCCCCAATGGAGGATGTGAGTGATCCGCCATTTCGTTACGTATGCAAAAAAAATGGTGCCGACCTGATGTACACCGAGTTTATTTCAAGTGAAGGATTAATTCGAGATGCCATTAAAAGTAAAAAGAAGCTGGAAATTTTTGACTACGAACAGCCCATAGGTATTCAGATTTTTGGCGGAGATGAAGAAGCTATGGCTATGGCCACCGAAATTGTTGATGCGGTAAACCCCGATTTAGTTGACATTAACTACGGATGTCCGGTAAAAAAGGTAGTTTGTAAAGGCGCTGGCGCAGGAGTATTGAAAGATGTGAACCTAATGGTGAAACTAACCGAAGCGGTGGTGCGTTCAACCAGTTTGCCGGTAACGGTAAAAACACGGTTGGGATGGGACGAAAAATCCATCAATATTCTGGAAGTGGCCGAGCGACTTCAGGATGTAGGTGTACAGGCGTTAACTGTTCACGGGCGCACACGTGCCCAGTTGTACAAAGGCGAAGCCGACTGGACCATGATTGCCAGAATAAAAGAAAACCCGCGCATCAATATTCCGGTATTCGGCAACGGAGATATTGACTCGCCACAAAAAGCACTTGAATATAAAAATCGTTACGGAGTGGATGGGATTATGATTGGCAGGGCTGCGATTGGATATCCGTGGATATTTAAAGAAATTAAACATTTTTTACAAACAGGCCAACAACTCCCTCCTCCCGCCATAAAAGAGCGGGTAAGCGTTTGCCGCACACATTTACAAAAATCATGTGAGTGGAAGGGAGAAAAGTTGGGCATATTTGAAATGCGAAGGCATTATGCTCCCTATTTTCACGGCTTCAACCGCTTTAAAGAATTCCGTATGCGCCTTGTTACTTCTGCCAGTCTTACCGAACTGCACCAAATATTAGACGCAGTGTTGGCATTCTATTCCGTTCAGGAACCGGCTTTACCGCAGCTGTACAAACCGATTCCCAATATAATACCTTAACCCAATAAAAAAAGTCTGTTGGTAGTTAAGTTCAGCAGATATAGGCTTATAAGGCCTGATAAAGTGTTTCTGAAATTTCAGTTCTACATCAATCTTTTTATTAATGATCCTTGATATTGCTAAATTTAACCCAACATCAAATCGATTAAATAATGGCATTGGACGAACCACATATTGGTAATCTGTATTTGCAACACTGGAGGAAGAAAATAAATTCCTAACATTTTCTTTATATAAAAAGTTAGCATCAACAAGGTAAGATGGGACAACATCTACAGAATAAGATAACAGCCTTCTTTTAAAGATAATGCCAATGGGCATTTCCGCATAGCTTAACAAGTACCTATATGAAACGAATTGAGATAACCCATTTGGAAAAGTGAATCCATATTCACTTTTAGTTCCCTTCTCTAATAGCTGAAGCCCCAACTCCCAATCAAATTTTTCTGAAAGTTTATTTCTGTAAGAAACATTGATAAAAGGAGAATTAATGCTGTGGTAATTAAATTTTGAAAAAGGCATATAAAAATCCGCTACCTTCAGTGTATTTCTAGTTGTTGCTGCACCAATCTCAATTGAGAATTTATTTAATGCGCCTTGCCCGCTGCAAAAGACACTAATAAAAAATAATAAAATACAGTTTAAAGCGATTCTCAATATCTAATTTTTTAATTTATATCACCCACACAATTATAAGAATCCCCCGTATTTGGATCTGTGCATGTAATACTTAATTTAGGGTCTCCACTAATCCAAGAAATTACCTGCCAATCAATACCATTAACCGAAGATGTAAAGGAATAAGTATTATCAGGATTACAGCTAACAGCCAAATTCATAAATGTAGTTGGAAAGGGAAGACAAATTAAACATGACGGTGGATAATCCAATGTTAAGCAAATCTCATCACACCTTCCATTATTTATAACGCAGAAAGTAGCCGTAGAAGTCTGGTTCGGAAAAGGATCGCACCCCATCCCGCTACACCCTGTCCAATTAACTGTATAAGTCTTTGTTGTTGCGTTCCCCATAAAATCTTTTACACATTGCGGACAATTGTTTATTGTTCCCGCACAAGGACAAGAATTAACCTGATTGGGGGAAGAAGTAGCCCTGTTAATCACTTCCCTTTGCCTCTCATTTTTTAGATTACATGATAAAAAAGGAACAACTGCAATAAAACATCAACAATGCTACGATTTTTTTTGCTTTAAGAGTTTTCATGATTTCAAAATTTATAGTTGATGGATAATTTTAAAGAAAGAATATTAGCCCTCCTGAAATAGTATTGAACAGGTGTTGCAAGTAATTCATAGTTAAAAAAGGTCCCTAATTCAATATTATGTTTTATTTTATATGAAAATACGATGCATGGGCCAAAGTTAATTGCGTTGTAATATCCTTTTACTGAGCTGTGATCAAGATTATATTTTGCATCTATGCTATTGATATGCAAGGTGTCGATGGTATGCTGTACATTTTGGGATGTAATTGAGGAAAAAACATATTTAACAAAGGACCCCGTTGCTAAAAAAATTCTTCTATACCTAATCCCAATTGCAAGTGGAATAATAAAACTATGCATATTATAGCTGGTTTTTAACGTTAAATACTTTTTGAACTGGGAATCGTATATATTACTTTCAAAGCCTTCTTGTGTCTGAAAAGAATAAAAAAAAGAAGTATGGTAAAAGAACGATTTTTTTGCAGAGTCAAGAAAGGAAAACCCAATCTGTACAGAAGATGATTGTTTTAAACCCAAATCGCGCCCCCCCCCACTGATAGGAAAATTTCTTTACCGGAACTTACTTTTGGATCCTGAGCGAAACCTGATAGTGATAACAAACATAGAATAAAAGTTCGCATAAATTTAAACGAAATTATCATCCGTAAACCAACTTTCCAAACATTTTTAATGTATATCCTTTATCTTAAGATGGGTTCTAAAAATTCATTTTAAAAAATTAAAATAAAAAACCGCAGAACCCGTTAACCGATTTTTTTATGATCTGTTTTTCAAAAATACATTATTTCCCCATTACAACATCATGTTTTTTCTATCTATTTATTTATTTATCTATCTATCTATCAGTGTATTTAATTTCTAATCTTATGGTTTGTTCGTACCTAAATAAATTGTAAGTTAAATTGATAAGCCCTATTATTCCGGTTGCTCTTACTATTCCAACGGAACGTATAAATAAACCTTTCATGCTTTGCTCCATAAAGCCAAACACATGTTCTACCCTTGCTCTTGTTTTTGATTTTTCTTTATTGCTGTTTTTTTGTTCATCTGTTAATGCAGCATTACGATATCCTTTTTCGTGCACTTTATTTTTCATCTTATATTTTTCAATTGTCTTCTCTTGCACTTCACCGGTGTATGCACTATCGGCATGCAATACCTGTCCTTCATCTTTTTCATCTAACAAAGCATCTAATGCCTGTGAGTCATGTATCGAAGCATCTGTCACAACGTATGTGTTTATGAATTTACTTTTCGTATCTACCTTCGCATGATTTTTATAGCCATAAAATGTTTCATCATTTTTCTTTGTCCACCTTGCATCAATATCTTTGTGGCATTTTTTGTGTGGCTCATCGTTCCATAAATCATCGCCTTCTCCTTTTTTTATTTTTTCGTTTTCTTCCCGCGTATTGCGCTGGCGCGGAGCTATTGTAAAACTTGCATCTACAAGCTGTCCCTGATTAAAAATTAATTCTTTCGATTCTAAATAGGTTTTAAATTCACTAAATAAATCATCTACAAGACCTTCGTTTGTTATTGATTCCCTAAACGCCCATACTGTTTTTTCATCAGGTATTTTATCGCCTGTTTCTAATCCAAGGAAATTTTTAAAGCTGGTTCTATCTATAATCTGATATTCTATTTGTTTATCACCAAGCCCGTAATAACGTTGTAAAATCAAAATCTTAAACATCAACACTAAATCAAAAGGCTTTGC
>JAGVLJ010000015.1 GCA_020049855.1 Bacteroidia bacterium
CTTTTTGATACAAATATATCTCATTATATTTTAGTCCAATAAAAATAAAAAAATAGTTGTTAACATTATTGGACTAATTCATAACAAGTAATGGTATAATTAGGTTAAAAGCAATTCAATATTACGGGAAATTAAGGAAATAACTCCTAAAGGGTTAAAATTTATTTATCCATACAATCCGCTTATTATTGTGTATAGGTTTATGAGCTTTTATAATTACTATAAAATATTGGGTGTACCCATCAATGCCTCTCAGGATCAGATAAAAAACGCTTATAGGGTGCTCGCATTTAAGTACCATCCCGATAAAAATCCGGGTAACCCGCAGGCGGAAGATATTTTTAAAGTAATTGCTCAGGCCTATGATATTTTGGGCGATGACCGAAAAAAGGAAGCATACGACCTTAAATTTGTACTTCTGCTTACCGCCATTCAGCAAAAGTTAAAAGCGCAGCCAAAAACAGATCGGAAGAAGTACGGCATTTCGAACCGAATTTTTAAAAGTAAAGAACAGGAAGTGGCTGAGCAAATAGCCATTTATGAATATCGAATCAGGCAGTTTTCATTTGCGCAGCGGGCAGGTTTTCACGGGTGCATAGCCTTGTTAGGATGGTTGTTGGTTTTTAAAAACTGGTTTATTGATATAGCCGGGTTTGAATTTGGGTATATTTTTTTAGGTATGGTGGTGTTTATGGTCTCCTGCGGAAATTTGTTTGCTGCCATCTTCCATGAGCTAAATTACCAATATAACCGCAATATGATTACTTATGATTTTGAAAAACGTACCATTTGGTTTTTAGTTGCAACCGTGGTATTGGGTATATGTCTGGTAATTCCCTTAAGCGAATACAGGTTCAATTACCACATGAAACATTACCCCGTTTATACCATTGGTGAAATAGAAGATTTGCATGAACATAGTATAGATTACCAATTCAATTCGCACGAAGGGGTGATTCACAAGCGACAGTCAATAAACTCGGATGCCCAGTTTGAAAGCGTCATTGCAAGCACCCAAATTCAGGTAGTTTATTCTTCTCAAAACCCGCGAATTGCCAGGGCTGTTTTTCCTGGTAAATGATAAAAAACATCGTCATCGCGAGGAACGAAGCGATCTCCTTTTAGGAGTACTGTGCAAAATTTGAGGAGGTTGCTTTGTTGCTTTTTTTCCACACCGTTTGGAAACCATAAGGTCTTAACCTTACTTAGCCTGTTCATTTTTGTACCATGATTGATTTTTCGCAAGCCATTCTTGAAAAAGTTGCCATTCACTACATAGGGAATCCCAAACAAAGCGGAGAGCTTATTTGCAGTAAACATCTGCTCAAACTAAGCGACCCCGTACGTCCTTTGCTGCAAACTTATTTTCAACATCCCTTTCGTAATGCCGGCATCTGGTTTCAGTTTTTAAACAGCACGGCCAAAGTGAAAAACGCCTGCGGGGAAATATTTGCCAAAAAGGAAAAATTCCTATTTCATTCAGTTCAGATAGCCAAGCACTTGTTTGAATCTACCAACCATGCATCCATTAAAGAAGGAGAGCTGCTGGTGGCCTATTTTTCTGAAGTTACCATCGAAGGTTTTCAAACCGATGTGGTGGGCATATTTAAGTCAGAAAACAAGGAGACTTACCTCAAAATTATGCAGCAGCAGGATGAGTTTAGCATGGACCACGATGAGGGAATAAACATTCACAAACTCGATAAAGGCTGCCTGGTATTTAACCTGGAGCAGGAGGAAGGCTATCGCATTTGCATTACCGATGCCACTTCGGCCAATGAGGAGGCCCGGTACTGGAAAAATGATTTTTTAGAATTAAAACCCCGCAATGATAATTACCATAAAACTCAAAGCCTCATGAATCTGTGTAAAGATTTTTGCAAAGAGGTGCTGGTTGAAGATAACAGTGTTTCACCGGTTGACCGCATGGTGGTAATGAATGATTCGGTAAAATACATGCAGCAAAATTCATCCTTTACCCTTGATGAGTTTGAGAAAGATGTTTTTCAAGAGCCAGCGGTTATCGAGGCTTTTCATGACTATAAACGCAATTACCAGCCTATACGGGAAATGCAGGTAGATCTTGACTCGATAGAAGTGGAGCCGGCAGCTTTTAAAAACAACAAGAAATTTTTTAAGCATGTGATGAAATTAGATAAAAACTTTCATGTATATGTACACGGAAATCCGGAATTGATTGAGCGGGGATTTGATGAGCAGCGGCAAATGAAATTTTACAAGTTGTATTACATCAGCGAAACACATCCGGATTAGTGAACCTGATTGGATGGCACCAAACATTTAGGGATATTCCATTGGTTTAAATAAGCACTCATGTTAATTACTTCTCCCTGGCAGTTTAAAAAATAACCGGCTTCGTTTGTACGTAAAATATAAAAACCGCCTTCTTTTATCTGGTGAATAATTAATTTACACAAGGCCTCATAAGAGGCATAACGGTTCCGTGCACCCAATGACGCTCCGATCAGGTTGTTTATTAAATCCATCTCGCGTCCGGCCGAATCAGGCATTACGCCATCTTCAGTTAGTCGCTGTTCAAATATCAAACGGTTACTTTCTTCATGTACCTTCCCAATTTGAATAGCGCGTTTTTCTCCAAACTGTTTTGCCAGCAAAGCCATCCAAAGCGCATGTCGGAAGGCATCCAGTTGCCCGCTACTGTCGGGTCCTTTTAAAACAGAGTCTTTGCTTATTCGATAACAAATTTCCTGTACCTTCTGGGTGATGTGAAAGGCTTTTCGGGCAATAAACAGATGTTTCCTTGCCCACTTTCGCTCAGGCGGGAGGAGATTTTTATATTCAGCTATGATGCCTTGAGCACTAACCGGTTGAATATAGATGTTGAGAAAAAGTAAAAGAAAAAAGGGAATGTACCGCAATAAAGGCATGTGCAATAATACAATTTCATTTATTTTCGGAGCAATGATTGAAGTAGGACTTTACGAACATTATAAGGGAAAAATCTACGAAGTGATAGGGGTGGCACACCACAGCGAATCGTTAGAGTCATTGGTTGTTTATAGAGCTTTGTATCATTCCCCCGATTTTGGTTTTGGGGCATTATGGGTACGGCCGTTGGCTATGTTTAGAGAGGAGATTAAAGTAGCGGGGAAGTTAGTTCCCAGATTCAAAAAAGTGTAGAAATATTAATTTAGTTAGAAGCTATATTTTGTTTAATTACTTGAATAGTAATTTACTTTATAAGACTAAATGTTTAGTTAGGTGCATTTAGTTATTAGGAATTATTCCTCTTTGTGACTATTTTTGTATACTTTAAATGTTAGTTGTGAATAAACTAAAATAAACAGAGATTCGTTTATAGAAGAGATTTGTGAACATGAATAAGCAAATGAAAACATTAGTGGTGGGGGCAGTAGCATTAATAATGTGTTCTGCAACCAATCATACAAGTTCGGAGTTGCAAAAGTATGTGCCTCCTTCGTATGAAGACCAAAAGCATAAGCTTACGATAGGGATTGATATTTCCAAATTCCAACGTTATATTGACTGGAGTGAGGTAGACAGCAATCTCCATTTTATTGTAGTGAAAGCAACCGAAGGGGTAACGCTTAAAGACGCCCGTTTTGATGAATACTGGAAACGCATACACCCAAATACCGTGAAAGGGGCATATCACTTTTTCAACCCCATTCGTGGCGGAAAAGAGCAGGCAAATTTCTTTTTAAGCACTGTGAGATTTTCAAAAGGACAGATGGTTCCGGTAATTGATGTGGAATACACCAAAAACTTTCGCAGGACATCTAAAAAAACAATGGCTGCAAATTTACGCAGCATGATTTTAACTATTGAGAAAAGATTAAAAGTAAAGCCTATTATCTATACCAATGCCGGTAACTGGGACAAGTACATCTCTCCGTATTTTGCGGGAATGGAAAAACACTATACTTTGTGGATTGCCGATTACCGCGGCTTAGCAGAGCCAAAAATTCCCCGCAAATTCGGGAAATGGACCATTTGGCAACATACCAATAAAGCCAAAGTGCGCGGTATTGCCGGATATGTGGATGTAAATATTTGTAAAGTGGATATGGAAAAGCTTATTATTAAGTAATCTAAAATTTGGTGATACACAAAAAGGCTTCTGATTTTTCAGAAGCCTTTTTTGTTTATTAGGGCGGATATGGCCCCCGGTATTCCATGCATGGGCCATTGATTGGGTCGGTAAAACATGGAAAGTGCAAGTTAAAAGAGAGGTTGGCATTTTTTGCTCCTACCGTTATTACCTGCCATCCTTTACTCCACCAGGTATTAAGGCATTCTATTCCGGAAAATTCATAGTTATTATTGCTTTTAAATATAGAAGTATCGGGTTTATTTACCTGGGAAGCGAACAGCAGTACATAATTCCCGGATTTTAATTTTGTGCGAATTGTTCCGGTACTATCTGTTTTTACTTTTATAAGTTCTTTATAATTCAAACTATTTTTGTTTCCGGGACGCAGATAAAAAGTTTGGTTGGCGTATGCTTTAGGGGTATTCAGTTCCTGAATCATTTCGTGCGAGGGAGGGGGACCTCCGCAATAATTTGAAGTTTGGGTGATTCTAATTTTCACTTGATAAGCCTTACTCTTTGCAGGTTGACCTGGTTTTTGCTTTACAAAGGCCAGTATGAAGGGAAGAAAGAGTAAAGGAATAATAATTCGTTTCATAAATAATTATTTGTGGTTGCTAAGGTATAAAATAATGCCAAAGCTTGTGCATTACCGTTATTTTCGCAGTTCATGATTGTACTGCGTGCCGAAAACATTGCCCGCCATTATGGTGAGCGTACCCTGTTTGAAAATATTTCTTTTACCCTGGCTGAAGGCCAGAAAATAGCATTAGTGGCCAGAAACGGAAGCGGTAAAAGCACCTTGCTTCGTATTTTAGCCGGTATTGACGAGTCGGATGGTGGAACGGTGGTGCGGAATCAAAACTACCGTACGGTTTTTTTAGATCAGGATCCTGAGTTAGAAGCTGAAGCTACCGTTTGGGAAACACTTTTTAACAGTGATAATGAACTTTTGGCTTGTATAAAAAATTATGAAGAGGTGCTGGTTCTACATGAACAAAACCACGAACAATTTTCAGGTAGGCTGCAAACCTGCATGGAGGAAATGGACAGACTGCGGGCGTGGGATTATGAGGCCAGAATTAAACTCATACTCGGTAAGCTTAATATTCTCAAAACTGAACAGGTGGTAAAAACCTTATCGGGTGGACAAAAAAAACGAGTGGCACTTGCCAGGGTACTTATTCAACAACCAAATTGCATCATCATGGATGAGCCTACCAACCATTTGGACGTGGCCATGATTGAATGGCTGGAAGATTATTTGGCAGTGCAGCAGATAACTATTTTAATGGTAACTCACGACCGCTATTTTTTGGACAGGGTAAGCAATGAAATTCTGGAATTGGATAACGGAAAATTGTACAGCTACAAAGGAAATTATGCCTATTTTTTAGAGAAGAAAGCGGAGCGGGAATTAATAACTGCGAAAGAAATAGATAAAGCCAAAAACCTTTATCGCAAAGAGCTGGAATGGATGCGCAGGCAACCCAAGGCACGTGGTACAAAATCTAAATCGCGCATTGATGCTTTTTATGATACCAAAGAAAAAGCACATCAGAAAATAGAAGACAAGCAGGTAACCTTAAAACTGAATATGCAACGGTTGGGCGGAAAAGTAATAGAGGTATATAAACTCAATAAGAGTTTTGCGGAACAGAAAATCCTAAGTAATTTCAGCTATATTTTTAAGCCTGGTGAACGGGTAGGTATAGTTGGTAAAAACGGTGTTGGGAAAAGTACTTTTTTGAATATACTCTTACAATTGGAACAGCCCGATAGCGGTAGAATAGTGTATGGAGATACTGTATCTATAGGGTATTATTCACAGGCAGGCATGCACCTTAAAGAAGATAAACGGGTAATTGAGGTGATTAAGGATATTGCCGAATTTGTTGATTACGGGAAAGGCGGACAATTATCGGCTACCCAATTACTGAAATTATTTCTATTTGATGATAAGCAACAATACACCTATGTATCTCAATTGAGCGGGGGCGAAAAGCGAAGATTGTATTTGCTTACGGTACTCATTAAAAATCCCAATTTTTTAATACTTGATGAGCCAACAAACGATTTGGATATTGCAACCTTAAATGTACTGGAAGATTTTCTGGATGATTACCGAGGATGTTTACTTATTGTAACCCACGACCGGTATTTTATGGATAAACTAAGCGACCATTTATTTATATTTGAGGGAGAAGGTCGGGTGCGTGATTTTAATGGGAACTATCAGGATTTTATAGACGAGCAGGAGCAACTAAAAGTAGAAGCAAAAACGGAGAATAAGGAGAATAAAACGGCAGAAGGCAAATTAGCTTCTAAAAAAAAGATTGGATTTAAAGAACAGCGCGAATACGAACTTTTAACGAAAGAAATAGAATTGTTGGAACAACGGAAAGAAGTATTGCAACAGCAAATAAACAGTGGCGGCAGCAATCATCAGGAATTAATAGCTTGGTCAAAAGAGTTGGAAATGTTGCAGGGGGCGCTGGATGAAAGTTCAATGAGATGGCTGGAACTGGCCGAATTGATTAGCTAATCAGGAATCTTTGCAAGGCTAATCAGAATTTTTTTACCTCTGCTTTTTATTCCGGCACTTCCAAAAGGCATTATGTTTTCAATTAGCGCAATAAGTTCATGCTTTAATTCCTGATAGGGAACACATAAGTTGGCTAATACCTGCATTGCAAAAACCCTTACAGCTATGGATTCTGTTTCTGATCCTATACACGTAAAACAATAATCTGCCACTTTCCCACTAAGTGATTTTGGAATTTTTATGTACTGCAACAGCCTCATGACATTTCGCTTAATTGAACTATGAGAAGAGTTTGACAGTAAGTGAATAATTTCTTTTAGATGCGGTTTTATAAGTGCTGGATGTTGTTTGGCAACATCGCTCAGTGGCCAAGACGCTCTTTCACTTAGCCGCTTATCTCCATCCAAAAAAATATTCAATA
>JAGVLJ010000025.1 GCA_020049855.1 Bacteroidia bacterium
AATTTGCCTGGCATCGGGGCTCACGTCAAAATAACGGCCATCGGGCGGGTAGGGCACCGGTGAACCTATTTGCCCTGCACGGGTAAACACACGGTAGGTGGAGTCTTCTAACTGAAATACTCTGTACACCTGTGAAAGTTGCATGTTCATCCTAGGGGCAATCGAAAAAAGGGTAAACGGCTGCTGGGCATTAGCTGTGAAGACTACCCTCAGCAGCACACCAAGCATGATAAATTTACTTTTCACTGTTTGATAAATTTACTTTTCAACATCATTCCGTCAGGTCCGGTTATATTTACCACATACCATCCCACCGGCAGCATACTTATATCTACCTGCCGAAGTTGCAGAGCAGTTAATGTGCCCTGCCAAACGGTTTTTCCTACCATATCTGTAAAACAAACATCCATACGCGCTTCATCAGGTACTGGCTGGCTTAAAACAATTACTGCGCTCCCCGATTGATTCGGATTTGGATAGATGAAGACCTGTGCTGCCGTTTCGATAGCCATAATGCTTGAATGATCCAGCTTGACGTAAACAGCCTTTCCTCCTTCATCGGTTTCTCCACCATAACCTTGCTCAAAGTATCCATCCTGAGCCAACGAAACCTGTGAGAAAAGCATTAAAATACTAATAAGAAAAATTCCTAATGGGGGGGGGCAATTGTTGCGAATAATTGTTTTCATATAACAAGGGGTTTAATATTTCAAATGTAGCGCATTTTTTTTGGATAAAACAATGCCTTTAAGGATGATTTTTTTGACCATAATTTTCCTCTTAATTTGACTGCAAACAGTTTATGGATAAAGGGACACTTAAACCTTGATGAGTCCTGATTTCAGTATATGAATAGGGTAGGAGGCATTAAATTTAAGATAGATTCGGCTCTTTTGGTTGACAACTGCCCGTTTTTGTGAAAAAAAACACATTGGATAACCAAGTTTGCCCGTCTATTTTTGCTTCCACTCAAATAAAAGTATATGAAATTTGTTGTATCCACTTCCAACCTGCTAAGCCATTTGCAACTTATTGATGGCGTAGTTGTTTCCAAACCCATTATTCCCATCCTTGAAAATTTTCTATTCGATATCAAGGGAAATAAGTTATTTATTTCCTCAACTGATTTGGAAACCTCTATGACCACCTCTATTGAAGTGGAGTCGAACGAAGACATAAAAGTAGCAATCCCGTCCAGGTTATTAATGGATACACTTAAAACATTGCCAGAGCAACCCCTTACTTTTTCGGTTGATGCCTCTACTTTTTCAGTTGAAATTCATACCGGTTCGGGGCGTTACAAACTCTCAGGTCAGGGCGGGGATGATTTTCCTAAAGTACCCGAAGTAGAAGGCGATAAATCATTTGCCATGCCGGCCAGCGTATTGCTGAAAGCCATTAATAAAACCGTGTTTGCCACCAGCACCGATGAGTTGCGTTTAAACCTTACCGGAGTGTATATTCAACTGATGAAAGATCAGGTAACTTTTGTAGCCACCGATGCAAATCGGTTAGTTCGTTTTATCCGTAAAGATGTTAAACCTGGAGTGGAAGAAGCATTTATCGTTCCTAAAAAAGCCCTTAACCTGCTTAAATCATCGTTGCCTAATGACGATACTACCGTAAAAGTTGACTTTAATAAATCGAATGCCTTTTTCTCCTTTGAAGGGGTAAACCTTATTTGCCGCCTTATTGACGAAAAATACCCGGATTACCGTGCTGTAATTCCGAGTGAGAATCCGAATAAACTTACAGTAATCAAGCAATCATTTCAAAGTGCTATCAAACGTATTTCCATTTACTCCAACAAAACCACGCATCAGATTCGGTTAAAGTTAGCCGGGAGCGAGTTGGTGATATCGGCTGAAGATTTTGATTTTGCCAACGAAGCACAGGATCGCCTGTCGTGCCACTATGACGGGCAAGATATGGAAATAGGGTTTAACTCGCGCTACCTCATAGATATGCTTAATGCGATAGATACCGATGATGTGTGCCTTGAAATGTCGCAACCCAACCGCGCAGGGTTAATGTTACCTGCCATTCAGGCCGACAATGAAGACATGCTGATGCTGGTGATGCCAATGATGTTGAATAATTATTAATCTCCATTTTTGAAATACGGCAAAGCCCCGCTTAACAACAGTTAAGCGGGGCTTTGTTGATTAATAGCCTTTTGTTGTACTATATACTGGGCAGGTATTGAGGTAATTTTGTAAGCAGTGATGAATAGGTGTTTGCCGCATGGTTATTGCCGTAAAACAAAACCATGAAACTAATAAAAGGTGTTTTTTTTTGTATGCTGTGGCCGATTTTTGCATTGGCTCAAACTCCAGTTGTTACAGAGGAGAACGCCCGCATTGTTGCCTCCTTAGATAGCCTTACCAACGCATTTCATTTAAAATATACCGATAGCAAAAGCATTGGTGATATGAATGTGTATGGGTTTAATGAAAATGATATTCCGCGCTACACAGATTCAACCATCCGGTATCGCCTTTCGTTGCTCGAGTCCGAAATACCGCTGGAGTACAATCAACACGTTAAAGGATTTATTGATTTGTATGCTATTCGCAAAAGGGAGCTTACTTCCAAAATTCTGATTCTTTCTAAATACTATTTTCCCCTGTTCGAGCAAATCCTCGATCAACAAAACCTGCCGCTTGAATTTAAGTACTTAGCTGTTATTGAATCGGCTTTAAACCCAAGGGCGGTTTCGGTGGCAGGTGCCAATGGGCTATGGCAGTTTATTCATAGCACCGGACAGATATACGGACTAAAAATCAATTCGTATGTTGATGAACGCAGAGACCCGTACAAAGCTACACTGGCTGCTTGTCGGTATTTTAAGGATTCATATGCCCTGTACAACGATTGGTTATTGGTGATTGCCTCGTACAATTGTGGTCCGGGTAATGTAAACAAGGCTATTCGCAGAAGTGGAGGTAAAATGAATTTTTGGGAAATTATGCCTTATCTTCCTAAAGAAACCCGCGGGTATGTGCCTGCTTTTATTGCTGCAACCTATGTGCTGAGTTATCATGCCGAACACAATATTTTCCCGATGGATTTACCGATAAACCTTAATGTGGATACAGTGTATATTGATAATAGTATTACGTTTCAGCAACTGGCCGAAATGGTGGGGCTGGATGTATCGGTAATTGAAGACCTGAATCCCTCGTATAAGCAGGGAATTATTCCCTGGTACATAGGCAAGGCTCCTATTGTATTGCCATATGAGTACGCCATGCGCGTGGCAGATTTACGCAGTCAGGGTGGAATGGTGCAGGCACTTGCACAGGCCACAGGCATTCCGGCATCCGATATTTTGCTTGATGATGACTTGATTGTAAACAATCCCGAACCTGCTGCACAGGATAAAACAATAGTGAAGAAAAGACCGCCCCCTCCGCCCCCTGTAAAGGGGGAAAAGATGATGTATATTGTGAAAAGGGGTGACGGTTTAATGCGTATTGCTCAAAAATATCATTGCTCGGTTGAGGATATAAAACGCTGGAACAAACTTAAATCGAACAGGCTGGCTGCAGGCCAAAGGCTTACCATTTACCTGAACAGAACGAATCGTTGAGTTAATCAAAAAATAATCTTTTTCAGGTGGTACAAGCGCAGCCAAATGTGTAAGTTTGGAACCTGTATTATGAGGTATAGTCAGTTTTCCTTCTTGTTCCTTTTGGGGCTGGTTTGCTCAGGTTTTTATGCCTGCAAAACGGAGTTTGACGGGACGCTTAAACCAAACCTTGCCCCCCAAACCTATATGCTCACCGATACTATTCAGCGTGCAGGTGAATTAAGGTATAAAACACAGGTTAAAGTACAATGGTGGGGTACCGATGCTGACGGGTATATTTCGGCATACGAAATTTCGCTTAACGGAACAACCTGGTTTAGCACTACCAAGCAGGACAGCCTTTTTTCATTAAATATTCCTGTAAATGCCGATACGTTTGATTTTAAATTTTTTGTTCGTGCCATTGACAATATGGGAGCCAAAGATTTGTCACCGGCCTCACTTGCTTATCCGGTAAAAAATTCTCCCCCCGATATTAAATTTATTTTCTCGGGAACACGTAATCCCGTTCGCAGTTTTCCGGCTGTTAAATATACCTGGCTGGCAACAGACCCTGACGGGAACGATAACATAGATTATATTGAACTTTACCTTAATGATACCAATGGGGGGGCTTATAAATTACCGGCTTCGGTTTCATCAGTGAGTCTTGTAGCAAAAAATATATCGGGCGGTACTACGGATTGTGATGTGTACACCGGGATAAGTAATATCGCTTTGGCAACTTCCATTGCAGGGATGAAACTAAACGATACCAATTATGTATACCTTCGTGTTGCCGATAAGGTAAACGCCAAATCACCATTCAGGGTAACAAAAATATTTATCCGGAAGCCATCCTCCGATATGCTGGTGGTGAACGCATGGACTACCGCCTTTACCAAAAATGCCGCGCAAACATTTTACTTAAACAATATTAATGCAACCGGATTAAGCGGCTACGATGTATTGCAGGCGGCCGATAAAGATGCCAATGGGAACTACTATGAACTTTCGCCCGACCCGCAAACACAAGACCGGGTATTTGCATTCTTCAAAAAAATATTCTGGTTTGGTGATAATACTGATTATTCACTATCGCTGGCGCAAAAATCAACAGTAGCTTTTTTCGGCACCAATAACGGAGGCATGTTTATGGTGATTCCTATAAACTCCGACATCGATCAGCAGGCCGACTATTTAAATTTTACTCCCGTGCGTTCATTGGTAACCCCTCCTGCGGGTACAAATTTCTTTTTCGCCAAAGATTCATTACTTACTCCCTATGCTGCCGATTGGCCAACTATGCGTTGTGTAGCCAATCTTTCCACCGCCCGCCCGTTTACCATTCCGGATGCACCTACCAGTTTATACTCCTATGATACGCTGTATAAGGCATCTATTACACAGGTGGGCAGCAGCAGCAACGCATGGGCCGGTACATCGCATGTTATTGCCAAGCGTACAACTATTGCCACCGGTAAAGCAAATTTTATTTTTTGTTCAGTACCGCTCGACAAGATGAATGGCTACAACAATATGAGCGTGTTTTTTCAGAAGGCGTTGATAGATGAATTAAGATTTTGAAACGAATTGTCATTTTTGCTTCAGGTTCGGGAAGTAATGCTCAGCACATAACAGAGTATTTCAGAGAGAAAAAAACAGCCCATGTTGTATCGGTTTATTGCAACAATCCTAATGCGTATGTAGCCGAAAGATGCAAGCAAATGCAACTGCCATTTCATTTATTTGGCCGAAAAGATTTTTACGAAACAGGTTTAGTTGAAGCACAATTAGAAAAAGAAAAACCAGACCTTATCGTGCTTGCCGGATTTTTATGGTTATTTCCGTCTTCTCTTATTAGCCGGTATCGTAATAGAATTATCAACGTGCATCCGGCCTTGTTACCTGCTTATGGTGGGAAAGGAATGTATGGCCACCATGTACACAAGGCAATAATTGAAAACAGGGAACTTCTGAGCGGGATTACCATACACCTGGTGGATGAAGAATATGATAAGGGCAGAATTTTGTTCCAGAGCACGGTAGAGGTTTCGGAAACAGATACCCCGGACACTTTGGCCGAAAAAATTCATCAACTTGAATACACCTATTTTGCACCAGAGATTGAAAATTATTTATTACATCAACTTTAGTTAACAGATAAACTTACTAATTATGTACGGAGCATTTCAACAACATTTACAAAAAGAACTTGCCGCTATTGAAGAGGCGGGAATGTATAAACGTGAGCGTATCATCACAACCCCTCAGGGAGCTGTGGTAAAAACAACGGCAGGGGGTGAGGTGATTATTTTTTGTGCCAACAACTACTTGGGTTTATCCTCCCATCCTCGCGTGGTAGAGGCTGCTCATAACACGCTCAAGACTCATGGGTATGGAATGTCATCGGTACGTTTTATTTGCGGAACTCAGGATATTCATAAAGAATTGGAAGAAAAGATTTCTAAATTTCTGAGGCAGCAGGATACCATTTTATATGCCGCCTGCTTTGATGCAAACGGGGGCATATTTGAACAGTTGCTTGGCGAGCAAGATGCCATTATTTCGGATGAGTTAAATCACGCCTCTATTATTGACGGAGTGCGTTTATGTAAAGCGCAACGCTATCGTTATAAAAATTGCGATATGGCCGATTTGGAAGAGCAACTGAAGCAGGCGCAAAACCAACGGTATCGCTTAATTGTAACTGATGGCGTATTCAGTATGGACGGATTTGTGGCTCCCTTAGATAAAATATGCGACCTGGCCGAAAAATATAATGCCATGGTAATGGTAGATGAATCGCATGCCAGCGGATTTATAGGCAAAACCGGACGAGGCACCATTGAATTGAAAAATGTGATGCACCGGGTGGATATAATAACCGGAACGCTTGGCAAAGCATTGGGAGGGGCGATGGGTGGTTTTACAAGCGGTAAAAAAGAAATAATTGACCTTTTGCGTCAACGTTCCCGCCCTTATCTTTTCTCCAATTCATTAGCTCCGCATATTGTTGGGGCATCTATTGCCGTATTTGATATGCTTAGTGAAACAACGAAACTGCGTGACAAATTAGAAGGTAATATCAGCTACTTTAAACAAGGGATTAAAAACGCAGGTTTTGATATTAAAGACGGAGATTCAGCTATTGTTCCGGTGATGCTGTACGATGCAAAACTTTCGCAGAATTTTGCTGATCGTTTATTGAAAGAGGGAATTTATGTGATTGGATTTTTTTATCCGGTGGTTCCAAAAGGGCAGGCTCGCATACGCGTGCAACTTTCGGCAGCACACGAGCGCGAACACTTAGATAAGGCCATTGCTGCTTTTACCAAAATAGGTAAAGAACTTGGGGTGCTCAGCTAACGGCTACAGGTTTTTTAACTGTTTCTTAACACTGAATTTACTTCAACACAACACAGGTTTAACACGGGGGTAACTTGTTGAAAATACCTTTGCATAGGTATTTTATCAGTTATCAATGAAAAAAATAAATGTATTTCTTTTATTCCTGCTTGTGGTATGCTGCGGCAGGTTGTTTGCCCAGCAGGCAATTGGAAAACTGGTCGGCAAAGTGGTAGATGCCAAAAACGGAGAAGATTTAGTAGGGGCATTTGTAGTGATTAAAGGTACCGCTACCGCTGCTGTTGCCGACATCAACGGCAAGTATATTATTCAGTTAAAGCCCGGAATTTATAACCTTGAGGTAAAAAGCGTTTCATACCAAACAAAAGAAGTTACGGGTGTGGTAGTGAAACCCGGTTTGGTAACTACGCTTGATATACATATGGATCCGGAGATCAAACACCTGAAAAGTGTAGTGGTAAAAGGCGAATTGAAACGTGAATCGGTGGGGGCTATTTTGATGCAGCAACGCAATGCAGCCGCAGTATCCGATGGCATCTCGGCCGAAAGTATTAAGCGTACTCCGGATCGAAATACCAGCGATGTGCTGAAACGAATAAGTGGTGCAAGTATTCAGGATAACCGTTTTGCAATTATTCGCGGATTAAATGAACGGTACACTACTGCTTATATTAATGGTGCTCCGCTACCCAGCAGTGAAAGCGACCGTAAAGCCTTTTCATTTGATATTTTTCCTTCCAACCTGCTCGAAAACTTGGTTATTACCAAAACAGCTACACCCAATTTGCCCGGAGAATTTGGGGGCGGAATTATTGAAATTAATACCAAGTCAATTCCTGAAAGTAATTTTCAGTCATTATCTTTTTCCAGCGGATATAATGCAATCACCACATTTAAAGACAGGCTCACTTATAAAGGCGGCAAATTAGACTGGCTGGGTGTTGATGATGGCACGCGTGCATTGCCATCGGGAATTCCTTCAGATAAATTGTTTCCGTCATTATTAAAAGATCAAGCGGAGCTTGGTAAACTCATGAAAAATGACTGGGCATTAAGAAACGCAACATTTTCTCCAAATTACGGTTTTCAATACACTATGGGCCGGGTTTGGAGTTTAAATGAAGAATCAAAATTCGGATTTACAACAGGGGTAACTTATAGTTTTAGTAATTCATACAGCACCACCACTCGCAGGCAATACGATAGTAATTTTGATCCGAATATCCCTGTGCAACTTACCGAAGATTACTTAGATAAAAATTATGTAACTCAAACTCTGGCCGGATTGCTTGCTAACTTTACTTATAAGGTAAACAAGAACAATGAAATTTCATTTAAAAACCTGTATAGTATTAATTCAGATAACCGGGTAATTCTGCGCAATGGAACTTCTACTCCGCTTGATCCTAATCCAACACTCAATCAATCATCGGCCAGATGGTTTACAAGCAATAATATTTACAGTACTCAATTAGCAGGTTCGCATTTTGTAACAGTACCTAAACTCACTATTACCTGGAATGGTGCTTACAGTGAAATTACCCGAGATATTCCTGATTTGCGCAGAAACAGTTACTCTCGCCATAAATACATTACCGATCCGAATAATCCGGATATTCCTGATTACATCAAAGCACAGGATACTATGTATAAAGCAAATATTGCACAGGCCAATGTAGGGCCTGATTATGCGGGAAATATATTTTATGCCCGTACCAACGAAAAAATTTATAGTTTTAAAGGGGATGTTTTAAAGGCATTTGATGTAAAAAACCTACAGTTGAAAAATACAGTACGAGTGGGTATGTTATTTCAGGAGCGCAGTCGCGATTTTACAGCACGCCAGTTGGGGTATATCAAATATGCGCCTCCGGGCAACCTTATGTTTCCCGATTCAATTTTGTATTTACCCGAAGGAGAGTTATTCTCTTCTAAATACATGGGCCAAAGTAGCCCGGGCTATGGCGGATTGGCTTTAAGTAATAAGTACAAACCAACGGATTCGTATTCGGCCAACTCAAAATTAATTGCCGCATTTGTGATGTTTGACAACAAATTTATGGAGCGTTTCCGCTTAATTTGGGGAGCACGTATTGAAAAGTTTCAACAAAACCTGCACTCGGCACTTGACAACGGGATACCCTTATTGGTAAAAACAACCAAAACCGATATTCTTCCTTCAGTCAATTTTGTATATTCCTTAACCGAAAAACAAAATTTTCGGTTGGCTTATTCGCAAACCCTAAACCGACCTGAATTCAGAGAGCTTGCTCCATTTGCATTTTATGATTTTGCATCACGTTTTGTGGTTTCCGGAAATTCGTCAATGAAAAGGGCACTAATTAAAAATTATGATGCTAGGTACGAGTTCTTCCCCGGCCGCGGACAATTGATTTCAGCCTCGCTGTTCTACAAAAATTTTGTGAATCCTATTGAGCAGGTTTTGCGACAGGATGTAACCGGTGAAATAACTTACCGTAATTTGAAAAAAGCGTATGTGTATGGAGCCGAATTAGAATTCAGAGCATTGATAGGATCACTGCTAAAAGCCGAAGACAAAAGTTTGTGGAACAATCTAACTGTTTTTTCAAACATGACCCTTACTAGATCAAAAGTAGATTTAAAGGCAAATGGAAATGATACCGGCTTGGTTTATTCCAGCAGACCTTTGCAGGGTCAATCGCCCTATATTATTAACTCGGGAATTCAGTTTCAAAACTACGAAACCGGACTTACCCTTAGTTTAAGTTATAACCGCGTTGGACCAAGAATTTTTATCGTAGGTAACCCCAATGAGCCGGATATTTGGGAGAACGGAAGAGATATACTCGATTTTCAAATTGGAAAAACATTCCTGAAAAATAAAATGGATTTGCGGGTAAATATAAAAGATGCATTGGCGCAAAAGCTTTATTTCTTTCAGGATAGAAATCATAATAAAAAATTTGATCCTGTTATTGACGGAAGGATATGGACTACTAATTTCGGTCAGGTGGTTTCGTTCACTGCCACGTATAAATTATAAGCATTACCTCACCATCCAAAAAGGGCGAATGGACCATTTGTCCTTTTTGTTGTTTTATTCCTGTTCGTAATATTTCCTTAACACTATCCTAATGCAATAACAAGATTTATTTCATTTGCAACACATATTGTGCAGGTAGTTTTGCTAAAATTAAATATTCAAATTAACATGAAGAAGGTTTATCAATTTCTTAGCTTGCTTGCCTTGGTAATATTGGCAAATTTTGCTCACGCTCAAAGCAATTTTTTTATCCCTACTAACTATCGCGGAGCCTTTGCTCCTTCACCTGTTCCAATGTGGACGGCCGGTTGGACGGAATGGGATCCACAGAATAAAAATTAC
>JAGVLJ010000071.1 GCA_020049855.1 Bacteroidia bacterium
GTATATTGATGGTATCTTTGAACATAGTTATCACTTAGATGGTAGCAACGCCATGGACGAGGAACTGAATGAACTGCATGTAATGGATGATCAAACAAGGGTAGCCATGTTGCGCACAGGCTATGATGATGGTACGCCTGATACCAAGTATATCCTCTCTGATCATTTGGGTTCTTCGAATGTTATTCTGGAAACAAGTGGTGCGGTATACAACCGGGAGGAAGTCTCCCAATGAACCATTCTGCGTGTGGTAAACAAAATGCGTGTCAAATTGAAATTTGATGAAACATGGAGAAACAAAAAATCCTTCAAAATTTTCATTCTGAAGGATTTGATTTTTGCTGGCGGTGCGGACGGGACTCGAACCCGCGACCCCGTGCGTGACAGGCACGTATTCTAACCAGCTGAACTACCGCACCGTTTCCTTTGTGCAAACGTCCTAAAAGGTCGTTTCTTTAAGGGAGTGCAAATATAGCCGCTTTCCTTTTTTATGCAAACATCCTCTTCAAAATTTCTTAATAGGCACATTCCCAGTTTTTAATATAAGTTGATGGGGAGTGAAGTCCCGTTTTACCCGTGGTTTTTTGCCCGATATGTGTAACTTGCCCCCCAATATCAAAACCGTATGAGCACATATTTTGATTTCGAAAAACCCATTGCCGAACTGGAAGAGCAGTTGAAAGACATGCAGAAAGTGCAGGACAAGGGCAAAATTGATATGACCGACAAGATTCAGGAAGTGGAAAGCAGAATACTGCAAACCAAAAAGGAAATTTACAGCCGGTTGAACGGATGGCAACGGGTGCAAATTTCGCGTCACCCCGAAAGGCCCTATACCCTCGACTATATTGAAAATATTTGCGATGGCTTTATTGAACTGCATGGCGACCGCAATGTAAAAGATGACAGCGCCATGGTGGGTGGATTTGGGCAAATTGGCGGACAAACTGTAATGATTATCGGTCAGCAAAAAGGCCGCAACACCAAACAACGGCAGCAACGCAATTTTGGAATGGCCAATCCCGAAGGTTACCGAAAAGCCCTGCGCCTGATGAAACTGGCTGAGAAATTTAATAAACCCGTTATCACCTTTATTGATACTCCGGGAGCCTCGCCCGGCCTGGAAGCCGAAGAGCGCGGACAAGGGGAGGCCATTGCCAAAAATCTGATGGAAATGGCCGTACTTAAAGTGCCTGTTATCTGCATCGTTATTGGCGAAGGCGCATCGGGCGGAGCATTAGGGATAGGCGTAGGAGATAAAGTGATTATGCTGGAGAATACCTGGTACTCGGTTATTTCGCCCGAGTCATGTTCGTCTATTTTATGGCGCAGTTGGGAACATAAAGAGAAGGCAGCCGAAGCACTAAAACTTACAGCTAACGATATGCTGAAAAACGGATTGATTGATGGCATTATCAATGAGCCATTGGGCGGAGCTCATACCAATGCGGCTGCCATGTACCAAACCATGAAAGAAGAAATTTTGAAAATGCTTGGTGAACTGCTGAAAAAAAATGCCGCCCATTTGGTTGAATCGCGCATTGCCAAGTTTTCGGCTATGGGTGTGGTGGAAGAAGAAAGCCAATCAGCCTAGCTCCCCCCTTCTATTTTTTCTCGGTTAGTTGCCATTCCACCTGCTTCAGAATATGGTAGTAGGTTTGGTTCATTTGGTACATCATTATTCCATAAAACACCGCTTTATCCATAAACTTCCGGTTGTAGCGAAGGACCCACCAAAAGAGTTTCCAGAAATACCCGCGTTGCTTTTGTAACAGCCCCATGCGAATAAAAATTTGTATCAGCGAAATCACATCAGCTGTTGAAAAACGGCTGCGGATTTTTACAGAAGTAGCAGGAAAACGATGGTTTTTGAAAAACGTTTTTAACCGTTCAAAAGAATGCTGAGGCAAATAAATCTGATCGATAATATACTTAAACCCGTTATAAAGTTTGTCCTCGCCCATTGCTGGAACAATATTGGTTTCGCCCTCGGCAAAAGCAAATGCACGTGATAACCTTTTTTCGCGTTTTATTCGTTCATACAATTCGGTTCCGGGAGGCGCCTTAAGCAAATTCACAATTGGCAGCGGTATGCCACTTTGTTGAATAAACTGAGCAAGATTTTTAAAACTTTCCTCTGTGTCGGTATCAAACCCTGCAATAAAACCACCCGAGATAATAAAACCTTTTTGATGAATGGTATGAATGGTTTGAAGCAAATTGCGTTTTAAATTCTGATTTTTATGGGAACCTTTCAGGCTATCCTCCTCCGGAGTTTCAATGCCGATAAATACATGCCTGAATCCCGCATCAAGCAGCAGTTGCATCAGCTCTTCATCATCGGCCAGGTTTACCGTGAGCTGGGTGGCAAAAAAGAAAGAAGCATTTTTTTCTTTCCGCCACTTAATTAACGCAGGTAAAAGCTCGGTCTTTAAAATTTTCTTATTCCCAATAAGGTTGTCATCGGCAAATAAAACCAGTTGCACATTTCCGTTGCTGTTCACGGCCTCCAGTTCGGCAATTATTTGTTCAGGTGTTTTGGTTCGGGGAACGCGGCCAAACAATGCAGTGACATCACAAAAATCGCACAGGTACGGACAGCCTCTTGAATATTGTACAATAGCATAGAGGTAGTTTTTCATATTCACCAGTCCAAAATGAGGCAGTGGCGAAAGGGTTACATCGGCAAAAGCTTTGGTTTGATAAATGGGTTTGGCTTCATTACGCTGCACATCGTTAATAAAAAGCGGGAGGGTAATCTCTGCTTCATTTAAAATAAAATGGGTTACCCCGTCAAACCGCTCATGTTCATGGGTAAACAAAGGTCCTCCGGCAACTACTTTTGTATTGCAATCGCGGCACCTGCGTAGTATTTCCCGTACCGATTGCTCCTGCACATTCATAGCAGACAAAAAAACGTAGTCGGCCCATTGCAGGTCATCATCGGTTAATGTTGTTACATTCAAATCAACCAATTTCTTCTCCCACACAGCAGGTAAAATAGACGAAATGGTTAATAACCCTAATGGCGGAAATGCTGCTTTTTTGCCAACTACCTTAATAAAGTGTTTCAACGCATAAAACGTGTCGGGCATCTCGGGATAAACCAGTAATATGCGCATGGGGTTAAGGTGAATTTGATGCCGTCAAAGTTACTTTTTTAAACTGCATCCCGAAATACCCATTTCGAAATTTATTCCTTTATTTGTAAAAAACACATCAAGTATGAATGGGTGGAGCGAACAAAACAATCAGTTGCAAAAAGTATTTACATTTAAAACTTTTGCCGATGCAATGGCCTTTATGGTGCGTGCATCATATATCATCGAGAAAATGAACCATCACCCCGAGTGGACAAACGTATATAACAGGGTAGAGATAAAACTATGTACTCATTCGGCCAGCAACACCATTACCGACCTTGACCGGAAACTGGCATTGGCCCTTGATGCGCTGGTGTAAATTTGTCCCCGCTTTTTAGTATTTTTACCCCGCTTGAGAAGTATAGTATTTGTTTTTTTAACGCTTAGTGCTTTTGCCGCACAGGCAACTGACAGTTTGCTTACCGATACAGTGGTTTACCCCATCAATTCACCTGCTACCCTTACGCAGGTGCCTGAAACCACAGCTACCGTTGATTCTTTGCGTTTAGCCCGCACCTATATTGACAGTTTAAAAAATGAAGTGAAATTGCAAACACGGGTAGAACTTTTTCTGCTGCTTATTTTCATTGTAATATTAACTATTCTTTTACTGGCTACTATTAACTACCGTAAAAAACGTGACGAGCGCATGCAGGCACTGGAAAAAATACTCGACAACGAATACAAGGAAAAAAATAAGGTGTATCATATAATCTCGAGCGAACTACGTGAACCATTGAGCGAACTCTATCGGCTGGCTGCCATGGTACGCGATGGGAGTATCCCGTTTCACGAGTTTCAGTCGGCAGGATTGCTGGCGCGGTATCGCGATACCTTTAGTCGCTCGGAGCTTGTGTTGCTTAACCTGTTTACCTGGACCACCCTGCGAAGCCAAAAACCTACAGATATACACCGAAACAAAAAAGAGATAATTCTGCGCCTTCTTATTGAAAAAGTGAAACAAAAGGCTTTTTTCCCTTACACCCAAAAAAACATTCAGTTTATCAATGATATTGACGGGCAAATAACCGTAATGGCCGATGATGCAACGCTTAGCCTTATTGTATGGAACCTGCTTGATAACGCCATTAAATTCAGCCCGACAGGTGCTCCGGTACGCATAAGTGCCCGCGAAAAAAATCACAAACTTGAAATTAACATTCGAGACAATGGCGAAGGGATGAGTACTGATTTTACCTACGACTTTGAACTATCATCGTATGACGAGCATACCTCGGAAGGATTTGGCTTGCAGGTGTGTAAGCTATTGGTAGCCACTCAGCAGGGCGATATCTGGTTTGAGAGTGAGAAAGGCTCCGGAACATCAGCCTATTTTACAGTACCCCTATAAGTACTAAAATCAACGATTTTGCATTAAATTTGAGGAGAATTGTGCCTTGTGAATCATCAGGATAATTATACCCTTTTACTTACCAAACTCGATGAGTTTATACGAAAGTATTACAAAAATCAACTCATTAGGGGAAGTTTATACGCGCTCACCGGATTGATGGCCGTATTTCTACTGGTAGCCATCCTCGAATATTTCGGACAATTTAACAGCGGCATAAGGGCTGCTTTATTTTACACCTACCTATGTTTTGCCGTATTTGTTTTGGGCAAATACGTAGTATTGCCTGCTGCCCATTGGATGCAGTTAGGGAGTGTACTTAACTATGAACAGGCCTCTACCATCATTGGCATCCATTTTCCGGAGGTAAAAGATAAACTGCTAAACATTTTGCAGCTGAAACAAGGTGCTGGAAACAGTAGCAGCCGTGAACTGATTGAAGCAGGAATCAATCAAAAAATAACAGAGATAAAACCCGTTCCGTTTGCCAGTGCCATTAACCTGAATCAAAATTTCAGGTATGCCAAATATGCGGCTGTTCCATTAGCGGCATTTGCCCTTATTCAATTGACAGCCCCATCCATGATAAGCGATAGTTCGCAGCGATTAGTGAACTACAATAAGTTTTTTCCAAAAGTGGCTCCGTTTACATTTACGATTGAAAATAAAGAGCTGAAAGCGGCACAGCAGGAAGATTTTGAGCTGGCCATACACACCGGGGGGGAAGTACTGCCCAACGAAGTTTTTATTGAGGTAAACGGCACGATGTTTAAAATGCACAAGCAAGAGAAAAACACTTTCAGCTACCGTTTCAAAAACATTCAACACGATATTTCGTTTCGTTTTTTTGCCGATGAGTTTTATTCGCAAGAATACCGGTTGGATATGCTTGCCAAACCCAGTATTCTCAACTTTACGGTTCAGTTGGAATATCCTTCCTACCTTGGAAAAAAGAATGAACAATTAAATAACTCGGGCGACCTCACCATTCCGGCAGGAACTAAAGTAAGTTGGAAATTCAAAACCAAAAATGTTTCGTCAATGAGCATGCACCTGAGCGAAGGGAAGCCGGAGGCCAGTGAAGAAAAAAGTGGCATTTTTGGCTTTTCAAAAAAGTTTGTTAGAGGAAGTCTGTATCATATTATTACCCGCAACCAAGATTCGGGTCAAAGCGATTCCCTTACCTATTCCATTCAGGTAATTCCCGATGCATTTCCTTCAATACAGGTTATCCCCCGAACCGATAGTCTTTTACCAAAAACGGTTTATTTTATTGGCGAAATAGAAGACGACCATGGATTCCGTAGACTTCAGTTTGTGTATTCAGTATTAAAAAAAGATGGCAAACAAATAAACAATCCGGTAAAAAACACCATTAACCTTGGGGTACGCAACGGGCAACTGAAACAAAACTTTTACCACATGTTTAACCTTGCTTCTATTGATATTCAAATGGAAGATGAAGTAGAATATTATTTTGAAGTTTGGGATAATGACGGAGTAACCGGTAGCAAATCTACCCGTTCACAAGTTCAGCTATACAAAGCACCCAATAAAGCGGAATTGAAAGAGCAGGCCGAAAACAACAGCAAACAGCTAAAAGATGAAATGAAAGAGGCCATAATAGAAGCCCGTGCACTGAACAAAGAAATGAAAGAACTACAGCAAAAAATGCTGGAGAAAAAAGAACTGAGTTGGGAAGAGAAAAAGAAGCTGGATGAAATGCTTAAAAGAGAAAAAGAGCTGGAAAAAAAAATAAACACCCTGCAAGAAGAAGCTAAAAGGAATGCCGAACAACAGCAGCAGTTTACCAAAACTGATGAAACCATTTTACAAAAGCAGGAAGAGTTACAGAAGATGTGGGATCAGGTATTAAATCCGGAAATAAAGCAACTGATGCAAAAGCTTGAGAACATGATGAAGCAAAACAACAAAGAGCAAATGCAAAAAGATCTGGAGCAAATGGAATTGAACAATAAAGAAGTAGAGAAAGAGCTTGACCGCATGCTGGAGTTGTACAAAAAATTAGAAATAGAGCAAACACTGAAAGAAAATGCCGATGCCCTTCAAAAATTATCGGAAAAGCAGGAAAAACTAAGCGAACAAACGAAAGATAAAAAAGCTGATCAGGAGCAATTGAAAGAACAGCAAAAAGAAATAAGCAACGAATTTGAACAGATAAAAAAAGATCTGGAACAATTGGAGCAAAAGAACGAAAAACTGGAACAACCAGAAAAATTACCCGACACCAACCCAGAAGAAAAAGAAACCAAAGAAGAGTTAGACAACAGCCGCAAACAACTAGAAGAAAAAGAGAATAAAAAAGCCGCTGAATCGCAGAAAAAAGCTGCTAAAAAAATGCAGGAAATGAGTGATAAGATGAAAAAAAGTATGCAGTCGGAGCAGGGAAAAAAGGAGGAAGAAGATTATGATGCGTTGAGAGCGTTGCTCGAAAACTTAATCCAGCTTTCCAAAGATCAGGAAGAACTGATGCAGCAAATGGGAGCTATACAGAGCTATAATCCGCAATATGTGAAACTCGCTCAAAAACAAAAAGAATTAAAAGATTATGCTCAAATTGCAGAAGACAGTTTGTTTGCACTGAGCAAACGTGTTCCGCAAATTTCGGCATTCATTAACCGCGAGTTGGGAGAGGTAAATTTCAACATGGATAAGGCCATTAAAAACTTTGCCGAACGGGATATTCAACAGGGACGTGCGCGGCAGCAATACGTAATGACCTCGGTAAACAATATTGCCGTAATGCTTACCGATGTGTTGAAACAAATGCAGCAATCCATGCAGGAAGGAAGCGGGTCGGGTTCGGGAGGGAAAGTAAAGAAAAAAGGAAAGGGCAGCCAGCCATCGTTAGGCGAACTGATGAAAATGCAAGATCAACTGAATGAAATGCTGAAAAATGGCATGAAACCCGGAGGCAAAGACGGAAAAGGTTCTCCCGGAGGAATGGGCAGTAAAGAATTTGCCGAAATGGCTGCCAAACAAGCCGCCATACGCAGGCAATTGCAGCAAATGCAACAACAGATGCAAAAAGAAGGTAAAGCTGCGGGAGGTTCATCAGGATTAAGCAAAGAATTAAAAGAAATGCAGCAACTGATGGAACAAACAGAAAAAGATTTAGTGAATAAACGGTTGAATTCCGAAACCATTAAACGACAAGAAGAAATTAAAACCCGCATGCTGGAAGCAGAAAAAGCCGATAAAGAACGGGAACAGGATAACAAACGCGAATCAAAAACGGCAGATGAAAAATCGCATACCCTGCCTCCGGATATTGAAGAATTTTTAAAACAGAAAACCAAAGAACAGGAATTGCTTCTTACCATTCCGCCTTCCCTTCAACCGTATTACCGAGAAAAAAGTAAAAATTATTTCAACCTTATTGGCAAATAACCCCGTTGAACAATAGTAGGGCTTTATCTTTGATACCTTAACCAATACGCATTATGAATCACGCAACCGCTATTCCCTCTATTGACTTATCTGATTTTCTCTCGCCTGATGAGCATAGAAGGCAGGCCTTTGTACAGGCATTGGGAAAAGCCTATGAAGACATAGGCTTTGTTGCAGTAAAAGGTCATTTTTTAAGTGATTCCCTACAGGAAAAATTATACCACGAGGTGCAACAATTTTTCAACCTGCCTGAAGAAATAAAAAAGAAGTACGAAGTACAGGGATTAGCCGGACAACGCGGATATACTTCCTTTGGTAAAGAACACGCTAAAGGGCGTAGTGCGGGTGATTTGAAAGAGTTCTGGCATTTTGGGCAATATGTAGAACACAGCGACCCGATAAAAAAAGAATACCCCGAAAATGTAAATGTGGATGAACTTCCGGGATTTAACTCATCGGGAAAAGAAGTTTACAAAAAAATAGAAGAAACGGGTAAATACATACTGCGCGCTATTGCACGTTACCTTGGTCTTAACGAAACATATTTTGATGGTAAAATTCATCAGGGCAATAGCATCCTCAGGCCTATCCATTACCCTCCAATTACCAGCGAACAGGCATTGGCAGTGCGCGCAGCCGAACACGAAGATATCAATTTAATTACCCTGCTCATGGGTGCTTCATCCGAAGGATTGCAGGTGCTGAATAAGCAGGGAGAATGGGTTGCTATTACCGCTTTACCCAATCAGCTGGTAGTAAATGTGGGCGATATGTTGCAACGTCACACTAATAATAAACTTAAATCAACTACCCATCGGGTGGTGAATCCACCTAAAGAAAAATGGGGTACTTCTCGTTTTTCTATACCGTTTTTTTTGCACCCGCGTTCGGAGATGCGGCTGGATTGTTTGCCCTCGTGCGTGGACGATGAGCACCCCTTAGCATACAAGCCCATCAGTGCAGGAGAATACCTGAATGAACGTTTGATTGAAATTGGATTGCTGAAGAAGTAAGAGCCCCCCCTCATAGCCTACCGTCACTCTGAGTAACGCGGTTGTTACTCCTTTTGCGTAAAAAAGCCCACCCTTTGAAACCGCTCCCACGGAAGTAAATGCTACTACATGTCAGCAGTTTCTTCCCCTAAGGAACATGATAAATGCAGTGCGCGGTAAGACAATACTTGATTTTGCCGTGGTTGACACCACATAGCGCAATGCTCAAATATTGCTCTTAAACAACTTCACCGCAATAGAAAGCAGGATAATTCCAAAAAACTTACGCATTACCGCCAATCCGGCTTTTCCAAGTTTACGTTCAATCCATCCACTTGACTTAAGTACTACATATACGATTAACAGGTTAAACAAAATGCCTATTAAAATATTGGGTACCTGATACACTGCCTTTAATGATATAATGGTAGTAAGTGTTCCTGAGCCTACAATTATTGGAAATGCGATGGGAATAATACTGCCGGCCTCATCATTGGGGTCGGGACGAAAAATGTTTATCCCCAAAATCATTTCCAGACCTAAAATAAAAATTACAATTGAACCGGCAATGGCAAATGAAGAAAGGTCAATCCCAATCAGGCGCAATAAATCTTCGCCAACAAATAAAAACAGAACCATCAGAAAACCGGCTGCCAGCGTAGCCTTTTCTGATTGAATATGCCCCACCTTTTGCCTCATGCTGATGATAAGGGGTATAGTGCCCAGCATATCAATAATGGCAAAAAGAGTTAGAGTTACAGTGGCTATTTCGTTAAATGAAAACACAATATAATTTTTTTGGTGATGCCGCAAAGATACTGCAAAAGGTTTTACCCGCACGCACACTTTAGGTAAGTGTTTTTTTTACAACAGCCCGCGAGGTTGGTTTGTTTTATGAAAGCCAAGGCTCTAAGGCTCTATTATTTTTTTGTAAATAAAAAATTCAGGACATTTCTTCAACTGAGCTCAACAGGTAACTATGTATCAACTGATCAATCCCCGGAAACCATTTAGCCCGTGGAATATGCGCCCGTACCCATTCAAGTTCATTTACAAATTCATCTTTGGGTACATACCCAAAGCCCCAAAAATTTCCCTGCTCCACCAGCAAAACACCCAATTCGTTCTCAGTACGTCCGCTTTCAGTTACAATAAAACTTTGATCAAGTGTTTCAGCGAGCATATGCCCCACTTTAGTGTTGTAAGCGGTAACATCCTCTTGTTGCAAGCAAGCTCCCTGACAAAAGCCCTCTAAATGATTTTCGCAAGCTCCGGCTGCACGTTGCAATCCACACAAACGGAAACACAACTGATGCAGCATGGCCTGCTCCCGCAAAAAATCAAGTCCGGCATGTACCGATTTAAAATAATACAACGGTTGCTGGTAGCGGCCAATTGTTTTTACTTCCAGTCGTTGATACCCTTTCTGGTCATGATACGAAAATAATCCGAAACGCGGAGTATATCCTTTTTGAGCCCGGTTTAGCTCGGGCCACTTTTCTTTGATGTCAATGAGTTCATGTATCTGGGCAAATAATTCATTTCCTGTTTCAACAAATGAAATACGTTGTACCAGACGCAAAAAATCTTGCTTTTGTTTTTGTGTAGAGTTATTGCTGAAATGGGAAGTTACCCTTGGTTTTAACCGTTTTGCTTTACCCACGTAAACAATTTTTCCGCGTTTATCATGGAAATAATAAACCCCTGGTGACGGTGGCAGTTTATCCATGTCTTCTTTGAGCAAATCGGGTGGCAACAGGTATTCTTTTGAACCGCGTTTAAGCGCAGCAGCCACATATCCGCCTTCGTCATGCTGCATAATTTTTTCCAGTAACTGCACCGTTGCATCAACATCGCCCGTAGCCCGATGACGGTTATTAATACCGATGGAAAGATGCCCGCATATATTACCCAGACTATAGGATTTTAATCCCGGAAATACTTTACGGCTAAGACGTACCGTACACAATTTGTGCACATCTAATATAAACCCGGAAGATTGTAACTGATGTTTTACAAATGGGTAATCGAAATTAACATTATGGGCCACAAACACCTTTCCATTCAGCAATGCAAAAACCTGAGAGGCTATTTCATCAAACTCAGGTGCATCTGCAACCATTTCATTGGTAATTCCGGTAAGGCCTGTTATAAAACGGGGAATGGAGCAAAGCGGATTTACTAAGGAATGAAACCGCTCAGTTACTTTTTTGCCATTATGCACCGCAATAGCAATCTCTGTAATGCCATGAGCAGCTGCATGCCCTCCGGTGGTTTCTATATCCACTACGGCAAATAAACGCTGGGGGGTGGGTACTTTTGCCTTTGCCACAAAACAAAAATAAGGAATTGAATACAGTTGAGTACAAATTGCTACAAATTGTAGAAAAGCTGATTAAAGAAGGTCGTGCGTCAGTCCATAAATTTTTCAGATCACTATCATCACGCCAAATAACTTCCCTACTCATGGTCTATTTCCTTAATTTCGCCCTTAAATTAAAAGCAATATGTTGTTAGCATCTTACCCTTTCTCAGTGACTGAACGTTTTTTGCGTTATGCAAAAATAGACACCCAGTCAAATCCCGAATCCCACACCTGCCCATCAACCGAAAAACAAAAAAACCTGGGACACCTGTTAGTGGAGGAATTAAAAGCAATAGGTGTTCAGGATGCCGAACTGGACGAATACGGGTATGTATATGCAACCATCCCTTCAAACACTGATAAAAAAGTTCCGGTCATCTGCTTCTGCTCTCATATGGATACCTCACCCGATTGCAGTGGAGCCAATGTACATCCTGTTATTCATACAAATTATCAGGGACAGGATATAGTGTTGCCCATGGATGTTTCGCAGGTAATTCGTTTTGCCGAACATCCTGACCTGGCCAGACAGATAGGGAATGACATCATCACCGCTGATGGCACCACCCTGCTTGGTGCCGATAATAAAGCAGGCGTGGCCGAGATAATGGATGCAACCCATTTTTTAATGACCCATCCGGAATTGAAGCACGGCAAAATACGTATTTTGTTTACCCCTGATGAAGAGATAGGTCGTGGAGTAGATAAAGTAAATATGAAAAAACTGGCAGCCGACTTTGGATACACTATGGATGGCGAATCCTTAGGGCATATTGAAAACGAAACCTTCAGTGCCGATGGGGTTAGTCTTGTGATAAAAGGACTTCCAACTCACCCGGGTTTTGCTAAGAACAAAATGCAACATGCCATAAAAATAGCAGCCGAAATAATTCATCGCTTGCCTAAAGATAAAGCCCCAGAAACCACCGAAGGAAAAGAGCCTTTTATTCATGCCACCGCTATTAATGGCGGATTGGAACAGGTAGAAATAAAATTCATCATCCGCGCATTTGATACACCTACCCTGCACACACTGGAAGCAGAACTAAAACAACTTACCCAACAAGTAATGACATCCTACAACAAGTGCGCTTACACCTTTACCGTAACCGAACAGTACCGAAATTTTAAAGAAGTACTTGAACAGAATCCGCAGGTGGTTGATTATGCGCTAGAGGCCATTAAACGAGCCGGCATTGCCCCTCACCTCTCCAGCATCCGCGGGGGCACTGACGGGTCGCGTTTATCTTTTATTGGCTTGCCCTGCCCCAATATTTTTGCCGGTGAACATGCCTTTCACAGCAAGCAGGAATGGGTGAGTGTGCAGGATATGCAAAAGGCTGTTGAAACCATTGTGCACCTGTGTGCCGTGTGGGAAGAAAAATCGTAAGCCAGTTAACTCCCGGAACGCCTGTTGGATTTACCCGAGCTTTTCCCTGAGTGGCTCCGGTGATTGCGCGAGGGTGTTGAAGAAAATTTTTGATGCCCTTTCCCTGATTTATCCGAAAAAGATGACCGGGTGGATATTTTTTTTACAACCGTTTTTTTACAACCCTTTTTTTTATCCTCTCCGGTCGAGTTTTCAATCAGGTTAAAAATACCTTCCAGTTCTTCTGCCTTTAATTCGCGCCACTCGCCCAGCGGAAGCCCCTTCAGTTTCACATTCATTATTCGTATACGTTCCAGTTTTACTACATCATATCCAAAATATTCGCACATCCTGCGTATTTGCCTGTTTAAGCCCTGCACCAAAATAATACGGAATACCATGGCCGATTCCTGTTGTACAAAACATTTTTGGGTCATTACACCAAGTATTGGAACACCTTGACTCAGGGCTTTAACAAATTGTAGCGTCACGGGTTTATCAACCGTAACTAAATACTCCTTTTGGTGCTGGTTGGATGCACGCAAAATTTTATTTACAATATCCCCGTTGCTGGTTAAAAAAATGAGTCCCTGCGAATCTTTATCCAGCCTCCCAATAGGGAAAATCCGTTCGCTGTGGTTCACATAATCTACTATGTTGTCGCGCACACCCTGCTCGGTGGTGCTGGTAATGCCCACAGGTTTGTTAAACGCAAGGTAAATATGTTCTCCCTGTTGCCGGGGTTCAATTCTGCGCCCGTTTACCATTACACGATCGGTAGGTTTTACACGATCGCCAATTTTTGCCTTACGGTCGTTAATGAGCACCTGCCCCATTTCAATATAGCGGTCGGCCTCGCGCCTGGAGCAAATGCCACTCTCGCTAATGTATTTATTTAATCGTATCGTCCCTGTTTCCTGCTGCATCGGTTACACAAAGATAATCAGAATGCCATACATAACTGAATATGGCAGGTGTGGACTTCCTATTAAAAAGTGGACAAATTTATTTAGACCCATTTCTCTTGTTTCGTTCAAGGTGCCCGAGTTTACATTTTTAAGCAAGCCATGCAGGGTATAGGCATAATCTACGCCCTGTACTTTGTGCTGGCCAATTTCGGTTCGGGCCAGCGGGCCATGCATGGCCTACTGATCAATTACTGATAAAGTAAAAGTTGTGTCTATGTAAGAAATATTGTTTTCTTTATCTCTTAGAAAGAGTGTTATTTTATAGAATTTGTGAAGTCCTGGCTTTTCATATCCAACCCAGATTTTTACCGTATCATTTTCAATCTCCAGTTCCTGTTTACAAAGGGTTTGAACCCCTGATGTGTCATTATATTGTATCTCATAAGGATGATCGCAATCTACATATGCAGATAATACTTTTACAGATCCATCAACTGGAAATACTTTATTACAAACAATACTATCGACATAAACAATAGAATCTGTAATGATGCTGATAGTTTGCTTCGATGGAAGTATCAAAATATTGTGATTCCTTGCTTGTTGATCTTGCTGAGTTTTTTTACAGGCTACTAATACAATAGCTACTATAAAAAAGAAAATTCTTATTATTAATTTCATACATATTATTTTTTATGTCCTGTATAACTTTTGACTCCGATAGAATCTCCGATTGAAAATATTGTATACTGCAAATAAATTTCGCCATTTCCATGTACTTTTCTATAAACTGTATCAGCTTTCCCTTGCACGCTTACTGAGGTAGTTTGAGTAATTGGATTAGGGTCATTCACATTACCCCATTCTCCAAACTTATCTTTTCCTTTTGGCTCTAATCTGGATGAAGTACCTGTGTTAAGTTCATCATTCAATGTACCGCGTGATGGAGAATTGTAAGGGATCATCAAATCTTTGGTTCCTA
>JAGVLJ010000017.1 GCA_020049855.1 Bacteroidia bacterium
AGTGAAAACATTGCTTGATGGTATCCACGAAAACAACCCTTTTTCCGTTCCTATCCAAAATAAATCGGGATCCAGTGTACTGCTTATGCAATTAATTTTTTGTGCATCAAGTTTAGATAAAGCGGTTACGATATTGGATGGGTATGCCCAACTGTATAATCCGGAGCTTTCTGTTCCAACCAATACCCCGTGTGAATAGTTTTTGAGGGATATAATTCGGGTTTCTTTAAACTGAGGCAATTGGTATGGCAGGAAAATATTTTTTATAGTTCCGGCAATAAAAATTCCACGTTCCCTTGTTCCTGCCCACAACAATCCTGATTGGTCAAAAAACAAACTGGTAATATGTTTATTCCCAATTAGGGCATCTTCGGAAAGTGAAAATTCATTTACTTTTTGTAGGGAAGAGTCGACAGGGTGGTATACAAATAATCCCTTGGTGCTACCAATCCATATATTACCTGCCGAGTCATTCAGGTGGCAAACAGGTTTAAATATTTGGGAGCCGAAGGGATCAATTTTCAGGTAGTACTCCCTGCGTGTATCGGCTGCAAAAAATCCTGTGAGCGTATTGGTGATATATAGTTCATCGGTAGTAGCGGTAACTGATGATGGCAGATAAATCATTCCACCAAGACCGGTAAACTGATCGGTGTAGTTGCCTATAATATTGTTTTTAGCAGGATCAAAACTATAGATGGCATTTCGGGAAGTAAGCACCAGAAACGGATTCCTAAAATCTATATCATAAATCGGTTTATCAAGTACTTTTTCAAATTTATTCGCTCTGCTATTGTACAGGTATAACCCATTATCACAACCTGCCCAAATATGGTTATAGGTGTCTTCATATAAGCTGTAAACTTTTAACGAATTGGGAATAGTAAACTGGATAAAGTTTACCTCTCCGAGGTGTAGCAGACTTATATTTCCGCGACCGCCAACCCATACGCGGTCTTCATGATCAGCTATGATGCATTGCACGTAGCTATCAGCTATGCTAAGCGAATCCCATGCGCTATGGTAAAACGTACGAAATCTAAAACCATCATACGAGTTGAGTCCATTGGCAGTACCAATCCACATTAAGCCGTTTTGGTTTTGAGTAAAACAGGTTACCTGATTAGAGGAAAGACCATCTTTATCTGCCAGTTGTTTAAACCGCAGTGCCTGTTGTGCATACTGTAAATTGCTTAGCAGCAGGAGTAAAAGTGCAGAGAGCAGTTTTATTTTCCCTTTCATACTTGGCTAATGTAAGGGGTTTATTTTAAATACCCGAATATTTGGTCGGAACAGTTTTACAATAGCCTTTTAAGTTCGGTAGTTACAAACTGCATTAAACTTTCAATATAGTTTCGTGAGAAATCAAAGCGAATATCGGCTGTTTCATAAATTTCTTTCATGGGTTTAGTATATCCCAAACTTAATGCCTCTTTGTAACTGTTAACTGCTTTTGCTCTATCTTGTTTAAAGTTTTTCCATATAGAAATAGCCCCAAGTTGTGCAATGCCATATTCTATATAATAAAAAGGAACCTCAAATAAATGCAATTGTTTTTGCCAACTGTAGGCAAGATTTTCTTCCAGTCCGCTGTAATTAACCAGTCCTGTGCTAAACTCATTATGTATGTCAACCCAAGCCTTTTTACGCTCTGTGGCAGTATGCGTAGGATGAGTATATATCCAATGTTGAAATTTATCAATAGTTGCTATCCAGGGAAGCACTTTTATAATGCCTTCCAGGTGTTCCTGCATGGCACGGTTAAACTCTTCTTTGTTTTGGTAAAACGCATCTTGTCCTTCGTGCGATAGCAATTCCATGCTCATGCTGGCTAATTCCGCTACCTCGCTGGGGCAATTTTTAAAAGCAGCAAGTTCCAGGTCTTTGCTAAGAAACGAATGTACCGCATGGCCTCCTTCGTGAACCATTGTTTCCACATCGCGTACACTGCTTGCGGCATTCATAAATATAAAAGGAACGTTGGTTTCTGACATGGGATAGTTGTATCCACCCGGAGCTTTTCCTTTGCGGCTTTCCAGATCCAGACGGTTCATTTCATCCATGGTTTCAATGCACCATGCAAAGTACGGGTCTATTTTGTTAAAACATTTAATCGTCTTATCCAATAAATCTTTTCCGCTGGTAAATGGTTCTAAGGGAGTTCGTCCTTTGGTATCAACATCCATATCCCATGGGCGCAATTCAGAATAGCCCAATTCTGTTTTTCTGCGTTCATTAATTTCTTTGCATAGTGGCAACACCGCATCACGTACCGAATCATGAAATGCAAAACAATCTTCAGGTGTGTAATCAAATCTTCCTAATGCGGCAAACATATAATCTCGGAAGTTGCTGAAGCCAGCGTTCACAGCTACCCGATGACGCAACTTTACCAAACGATCAAATAAATCATCTAGCTCTTTTGAATGATTCAGGCGTTTGTTCATGATTTTGCGATAAACTTCTTCCCGCTTTTTGCGGTCGGTATTTTTCAGGTAGTTTGATGCTTGCTGCAGGGTGAGTTCTTTGCCATCCACTTCTACCATCATACTGCCCACAATGGCTCCGTATTTCTGCGATTCGGTTTGTATTTCGGCAAAAATAGGAACGTTTTCTTCCCTGAAAATTTCCAGCTCTTTACGTATTCCTCTCAAGTAAACAAAATATTTATCTTTATCCAATTCGTTGGTAAAAGGGCAATCTATCAGCTTGCGATTCAGTTTATCATTAAATGGGGAAATTTTCGGTTCAATTTCGGTGACAAAAAACAAGTAGGCCTTTTCCAGATCTTTGTTGTTGGTATCACACGTCATTTTTACGTAACGCCATGCTAAATTTTCACTTACAAAAGCTTCCAGTTCACTGCGGTGTTTTAACCATAATTCCAGTTCGGCCTTGTTGGTGATGTTGCGTTCAAGCAATTGGGTAAAATAAGGCTCAAGGGTTGCCCATGAAGTAATTTTTAATTTATCCGGTAAAAACTTGTGGTGGGTTATAACTAGCATGATGGTGTTTGTTAAGCGAGCAAAAATAGAAAACTAAATGGCTTTTGTTGGTAAACGAATAAAAATAAAAAAAGCCACCCGGAGGTGGCTTTTTTTGTTTTTGAAATAGTTTTTATACTGATTTAGGACGGTAAGTGGTTTTAGCACCACCGGCACTTTTTGAGTTGGCTTTGGCAGCCATATTTTTTGGAGCTACGGTTTTTACTGCCGGGTGCTCATTCTTTTTCAGTTCTTTATCTTCTGTTTTAGCTTCTTTGCCTTCTGACTCCGCCTTTTCTGCTTCTTCCATAATAGTTTTAAAGTTCATTTCATCTTTTAGGATGTTGAACCATAAAATGGCTTTACGAATATCTGAAGGATATACCCTTTCTGTGTCATAATCAGGCAATGCCTCTTTAAAAAATGCAGTTAACTCATTGTTTTCAGCTTTGGGGTCAATGGTTTTTCCCAGTGCTTGCATATTGGCAAATACCTGTATTAAACGCACTTCTCCGGTAAGAGTGTACATGGCAATATCATCCAGCACTGAAATTTTTTGAGTAAAGGATGTAGGCATGCGATTTTTCGCTGCATCTATCGATTCTACAATCAAACCTGTTGGTCTTCTGCCAATAACCTTGAATAATCCGCCTTTGCCCGAAATGGCAATAATATCTTTTAAGTCCATTTTATCTCTTCTTTTTAACCTTGAAGGTGCAAATAAAAACATTTTAGCTCTAAAATCCTTGCAATTAACTGCAAGAGGCAAATCGGGTAAAAAGTGTAAATTTGACCGCTATTTTCAGGCAATTAGCTTATGGAGAGTGTAGAAAAATATATTCCGAAGAACAAAATCAGGGTAGTAACGGCTGCCAGTCTGTTTGATGGCCACGATGCTGCCATAAATATTATGCGCAGAATCATTCAAGCCAGTGGGGCCGAAGTGATTCACCTGGGCCACGACCGCAGTGCAGAAGAGGTAGTTAACTGTGCCATTCAGGAAGATGCCAATGCTATTGCCATGACCAGTTATCAGGGTGGACACGTGGAGTATTTTAAATTTATGTACGACCTGCTGCAGCAGAAGGGCTGCGGCCATATTAAAATTTTTGGAGGGGGTGGTGGAACCATTCTGCCCGAAGAGATTGACGAGTTGCAGACTTACGGCATCACTCGAATTTACCATCCGGATGACGGCCGAGCCATGGGCTTGCAGGGAATGATTAACGACATGTTGCAAAAATGTGATTTTAAAACAGGGGAAAACCTGAACGGGGAAGCCAAACACCTCAAAGAAAAAGACTGGAAATCCATTGCCCGGTTAATCTCGGCAGCAGAAAATGACCCCAAAGGATTTCAACCATTCTTAGATGCCATAAAAAAAGATGTGAAACCGGTACCAGTATTGGGAATAACCGGAACCGGTGGTGCAGGAAAATCATCGCTGGTTGATGAACTGGTGCGCAGGTTTTTGCTCGACTTCAAAACTAAAAGCATCGCCATCATTTCGGTCGATCCGAGTAAACGCAAAACAGGTGGTGCTTTGTTAGGAGACCGTATCCGCATGAATGCGATTAAAAATCCACGGGTGTATATGCGTTCACTGGCAACACGACAAAGTAATCTGGCATTATCTAAACATGTGCAGGAAGCTATTGATATTGTAAAAGCCGCGGCTTTTGATTTAATTATTCTCGAAACATCAGGTATCGGGCAAAGTGATACTGAAATTATGGATCACAGTGATGTGGCTTTGTATGTGATGACACCCGAATACGGAGCAGCTACTCAACTGGAAAAAATTGACATGCTTGATTTTGCCGACATCATTGCCATCAACAAATTTGATAAGAAGGGGGCGCAAGATGCCCTGCGTGACGTGAAAAAACAATATCAGCGCAATCACCAGCAGTTTGATAAATCGCCCGACAGCATGCCCGTGTACGGCACCATTGCCTCCCAGTTTAACGACCCCGGCATGAACCGCCTGTACAAAGCGGTTATGGATAAAGTGGTGGAGAAAACCAAGGCGGATCTCAAATCTACCTACGAGATTACCGATGAGATGAGCGAAAAAATTTACATTATTCCTCCCTCACGCACCCGCTACCTTTCCGAAATTTCGGAGAATAACCGCAACTACGATAAATGGGTAAAAAAGCAATCTGAAATTGCGGATAAGCTTTACGGATTGAAATCATCCATCGATACATTGAAATCGTCAGCCATTGATGACAAAGAACGGTTGATAAAAGCATTAGATGAAACATACCATCAGGTTGCACTTGATTTGGATCCCCGCAACCGGAATATTCTGGAGACATGGGAACAGAAAAAAGATTTGTACCGAAATGAGTACTATGTGTTCAAAGTGCGCGATAAGGAAATCAAAATTAAAACACATACCGAATCTCTTTCGCATACGCAGGTTCCCAAGGTAGCGGTTCCAAAATTCAAAAGCTGGGGCGATATTTTACAATGGGCTTTGCAGGAAAATTTCCCCGGTGACTTTCCATACACAGCAGGTATCTATCCGTTTAAACGCGAAGGAGAAGACCCTACCCGTATGTTTGCCGGAGAAGGCGGACCGGAGCGCACTAATAAACGTTTTCACTACGTATCGAAGGGTATGCCTGCCAAACGCCTCAGCACGGCTTTTGATTCGGTAACACTCTATGGAAACGACCCGGATCATCGCCCCGATATTTACGGAAAGATTGGTAATTCGGGTGTGAGTGTATGGAGCTTAGAAGCTGCGAAAAAATTGTATTCCGGTTTTAACCTCGCTGATCCAAAAACTTCCGTCTCCATGACCATCAATGGGCCGGCTGCCATTATCTGTGCCTTCTTTATGAATGCCGCTATTGATCAGCAATGTGAATTATATATTAAAGAGCATGGCCTCGTGGATGAGGTGAATGCGAAGATTGATACACTATTTAAAAAGCGGGGCACCACACGCCCAACCTACAATGAAACACTTCCTGAAACCAATGACGGATTAGGCCTGATGTTGCTGGGTGTAACCGGTGACATGGTATTGCCGGCAGACGTGTACAACAAAATAAAAGTGGAGACTTTAAAAAACGTACGTGGTACCGTGCAGGCGGATATATTAAAAGAAGACCAGGCCCAGAACACCTGTATCTTCTCTACTGAGTTTTCATTACGCGTAATGGGTGATGTGCAGCAATATTTTATTGATAATGCCGTGCGTAATTTTTATTCCGTATCCATCAGCGGTTACCATATTGCCGAGGCAGGTGCCAACCCGATTACGCAATTGGCCTTAACGCTTTCCAACGGGTTCACCTTTGTTGAATACTATTTGAGCCGCGGAATGAACATTGATGATTTTGCACCCAACCTGTCTTTCTTCTTCAGCAATGGCATTGACCCGGAATATTCGGTAATAGGCCGTGTATCGAGACGCATATGGGCCAAGGCGATGAAACTCAAATACGGGGCCAACGTACGCTCACAAATGCTCAAATACCATATTCAAACTTCCGGTCGCTCGCTGCACGCACAGGAAATTGATTTCAACGATATACGCACCACGCTGCAGGCCTTGTATGCCATTTACGATAATTGCAATTCACTTCACACCAATGCCTATGATGAGGCCATTACCACACCTACTGAAGAAAGTGTGCGCAGGGCCATGGCCATTCAGTTAATCATTAACCGCGAGTTGGGATTAGCCAAAAATGAAAATCCGTTACAGGGTTCTTTCATCATTGAAGAATTAACGGATTTGGTGGAAGAAGCCGTCCTGAGCGAGTTTGATAAAATCACTGAGCGGGGAGGAGTGCTGGGCGCCATGGAAACCATGTACCAGCGCAACAAGATACAGGAAGAAAGTATGTACTACGAAATGCAGAAACATACTGGAGAATTCCCGATTATTGGGGTAAACACTTTCTTAAGCAGCAAAGGCTCGCCTACGGTATTGCCTAAGGAAGTTATCCGCTCCACCACCGAAGAAAAGGAATACCAGATTACCATGCTGAATGAATTGAAAAAAGGCAATGAGGCAAAAGGCAAAGAAATGTTGCTACGTTTACAAAAAGCCGCCATACACAACGAAAACCTTTTTGCCGAGCTGATGGAAACCGTAAAGTATTGCTCTCTGGGGCAAATTACACATGCCCTGTTTGAAGTGGGCGGGCAGTATAGGAGGAATATGTAGCTCTATGGTTATTAAAGGTCGGCCTCAAATTCAACTGGAGCGTACATATTGCGCGTTATCATTTGTTTCATAAAAGTATTAGCGTGCTGCCACTTGCTACAACTGACGATATATTTCCAGTTTGGCGGCTAAGTATATTTTGAAATCTGCATTCACATCCCCCTACCCCGTTAGCTTCGCTGAACCCTTCGGGTTTTGCTTTCCCGCCACCAGCCGCACAAGGGGGACAGATCCATTTCAAAAAGATTTTCGGTAAAGTGAGGTTCCAGTCCCCCTTGCAGCGAGGGCCTGAAGCGTGAGGGAAGGGGGTAGGGGGATGAACTACGGATACCTGTGGCTTCATTGTACTTTATCTTTCACTAATTAGGAAATGCGGCCGGATTTACCTAACCTTTGCATAATTAAAATAATAATCTTATGATGTACATATCTATTTGCGTTACGCTGCTCACCATGATTGCAGCCATGCACCTGTTAGCAAAAACCAATAAAGAAGCCCTGGGCTCCCTTTTTAAGTGGGTTTCTTATGCAGTACTTATTGTGGCTTCGCTGTTGTTGCTTTGTCAGGTAACACGCGGGATTGCCAAAATGTGCTGCCATAAGGAATGCAAGGAAAAAAGTCATTGTGAAATGGGGAAAATGGGTGGACACAGGGGAATGATGATGATGGAAAAAGAATGTCGCATGCACGGAGAAGAAGGATGCTGTGAAATGGAAAAGATGCACAAAAAAATGGGCAAAGGAGATTGCAGTTACATGAAGTGTGAAGAGGAAACAGAAAAATGCGGAGGCAAAATGAAATCGGGGATGGATCATCGGGAGATGAAACCCGATAGTGCCGCTGGCCACCATATGGGCAAATAATTGTACGGCCACGTATGATGTAAATCAATTTCTCCTAGTTTTTATTTAAAACGGATACTCAAATGCCATGCACTCTGGTGCACCGGCAGTTGATTGCAAACTGAGGAAGATCATCGGTTTGATTCTTCAGTGACAGCGTACCTTTGACCAGATATTTTATGAAACAATGAAACATATTTTAATAGCAGTTTGCATTTTACTTTTTGGATTTAAAAGTTATGCGCAATACCCGTTGGCTAAAGGGCAAAAACAATTGAATGCTGGATTTGGGTTTTCGTCTTGGGGGCTTCCGGTTTATGTTGGATTGGATTTTGGCGTACATAAAGATATTTCGGTAGGCGGAGAGTTTTCATTTCGTTCCTTCAGCGATAATTTTAAAGGGACAAGTTACAGCCACACCATCATAGCGTTGGCGGCTAACGGAAATTATCACTTTAGCAGCCTGCTTAACATTCCAAAGGAGTGGGATGCCTATGCAGGACTGAATCTGGGATTTTACAGTTGGAGTTCACCAACCGGATATAATGGCGGAGGCGGTTCAGGCATTGGCATGGGCGCGCAATTCGGGGGGCGTTATTATTTTAACACTAAATTTGCCGTCAATCTCGAATTGGACGGAGGCACTACTTCAGGCGGTAAGATTGGACTCACCATGAAGTTCTAATTGCCGATTTAAACCCAGTTCGATAAACGGGGTACTTACATTTCCCCGAAATTTTTTTGCAACAAACATTGGATACTCTAATCTTTGTTTAACGACACTTGTTTATATTTATCTTTATTTAGAACGGTCAATTCTAATACAGAATTTTGATTAAGGAGAGAAATCATTAAATTACAAAAATCATTTTTATTGATGTTTTCTGTAGCTGTATTGTTTATTTTAACTATTCTTTGTCCAACTCTAATTCCTTTCTTATATGCAATGCTGTTTTTCCAAACGAATGCAACCAAAATCTCATTCTGGTCATTAAGTTCCAAATTCAATCCAAATCTAATTAAATCTTTTTCACCCTTAAAATCGTAAAGTGTTAAAAAAATAATGCTATCGGAAAAGTTAAATATCACATTATAATTTCTGAATAATGCAGATCCCAATAATGGTTTGTCTTGAGAGCAGTAGGTTGGAATGCTTGTGATGAACTTATTCCCTAGCAATAATGTATCAACTAAAATTAGTGTTTGGTTGCCATTAATAATTCCATTTACAGTCATAAACTTTTTTCCTATCCCATATGTTTTACTAACTTTTTTAAACTTTAACGACTGTTTTATTTTCTTTTCATTAATCACTAAAAAACCATTAAATCCCGTGTCAATTAACACATAAAAATCAATGCCTCCATATGCCACTCTTGCTAAAGGTAAATTGCCGTAATACTGTAACGGAACCTTTATTGACATCCCTTCTTCTTTAAAGGGCTCTCTTGACCAATAGAGTGTGCCTGATTGTGAATTCATATTCCAATTTAAAAGATTAATAATATTAGCACCGATTATACCATCAATCTTCACACATGTTTGCTTATTAAACTGATAAAGGTCAAGCTGAGTGCATTTTACTTCTCCAAATGCAGTATGACCAATTGTAAAATTTTCCAGAAAAATATTCGCGCTGTCAGGAATGCCATTAATACTTATTTTACCTATTTTGCCTGAAGTAGGTGTTATCTCATTAGAAATGACAGTTAATCCTGATCCTGTATCAAACAAAAAATTATAGGCTATATTGTTAACGTAAACTTGTATTATCGGCAAATCGTTGTTATACTCAATTTGTGTTGAATCTGTTGTATTGAGACTTAAAATGGATGACTGAATAGTTTGTGCAAATAGAAGTCTACTTGACAATAATAGTAGAAAAAACGGAATGGGATATTTTGCCCTTACATAGCACATAGTAACTATCAATAAAGAATCTGAATTTACTGTAACTGTTATATTTTATCTAACTCGTTGTGCAAAGTTTGTTGAACTGTTGTCGTTTTAGGTCGAGCCTTTTTTGCTTGAGTTACCTTTGACGTGATGTTCAATTTTCGTTGCTCAAAAGAAAGAAATAATAAGTGAAAAAGCAAATCGGAATGATTCTGAATTACCGGCATTGCTCCATTGGATACAGGAATAACGAAATGCAATAAAAAATGTCTTGTTGATATTGTTACTTAGTTAGTCTTGCTATGCCCCTAATGTTCCTGCTGTGGCGGAATTAGATCCACTAACTTGTTGTGAGAGCGCATTCGTTTAGTAAAGCAACCGCTGTATGCGAGACCCGTACGTACAGTAGTGTGAGAGATGCACCCTATTTATAAAACTCGGTAGAGCTGTCTTCTCGATTAGGGAATTTCCGTATAAACGTGGTCAAAATGGAATGGTGAAACGCTGAACCATTAGGGAAAATGAGTAAAATAGAGCATGAAACAAAATCAGAGATTTTGGCACATGCGGTTTTCACCTCTGCCAGATGTGGCATGGTGCAAGTGGAGGGTCTGCATACCAAAAGGCTCTATGCAGCCACGTCAGGGTAGTACTCCCGCCTGCTAGGCAGCGAAAGCTAAATTTTCCCCGACTTGCGGATTGGTATCCAACATATGGCTGTTAAGTTTTTCTTATCGGGTCATCGTGTACCTGATTCTAAAAAATCTGTGAAACTTACGTATAAAGAAAGTTGGTAGAATAAAGCGGTAAAACATACGGAAGTATTTCACATTTTCTACCTCGCTGGCATCAATCGGATGAGTTAGAAATTCCTAATTGATAGAGGAGCGTTTTTTGAAAGCATACCGCATGTCAGGAAATCAGGTTGGCCTATCTGTATTTCTAATGGATCCCTTCAGCGGAAAACTTTTTTAAGTAGTTTTTTCATATGTCTTAGTTACGTGACATTCGTGTTAGTACGTCCGCAGACTTACCCCTATTAGCCCTGTAGCGTGGGCTAATAGGGTACTCAGTATTGTTGTACCAAAGAATAAATGATTTTAAGTACTTCCTCCACAGCTTAACTTTTGAGTTGTGCTGCCCATTCCACTTCGTTAAATCCAACCAGATAGCTTTTCCCGGTTTCCAGTACCGGACGTTTAATCATTGATGGGTTAGCCATCATTAGTTGAATGGCTTTGCTTTTGTTGCTGATGGATGCCTGTTGGGCAGCAGTAAGTTTTTTAAAGGTAGTGCCTTTGGTATTGATGAGTGTGGTAACCGGAAAATGTTTGAGTAAGTCGGTCAGTTTGGTTTTGGTAATGCCTTCTGTTTTGTAATTATGAAAGGAGTAGGCCACCTTGTTTTGCTCGAGCCAGGTGAAGGCTTTTTTCATGGTATCGCAGTTTTTAATGCCGTAAATAATCATGGCTCAAAAATAAGCGGTTGTTGAATAAATTCACATAGGTTGTATACTTGCATTATGAATAAGTACAGGTTGTTTCTGAGAAAAAGTTTCAGTTACTTTTTGATAGCAGTATTGATTATTGCGGGCTGTGCATTTTTCGTCCCCGAAAAAATTCCATTAGTTTATAAAGTGCGGGCAGCAAGTATTAAAACCGCTCATCCGGGTTTAGTGATTATGTTGCACGGGTTGGGAAGCAATGAGGACGATATGTTTGGTTTAGCCACGCATTTACCAAAGGAGATGATAGTTGTTTCGGCTCGCGCACCTATTACATTGGCTAAAGATTCCTATGCTTGGTATAAGGTTGACCGAAGTAATGGAAAGTTTATTTATGATGCATCCGAAGCCGAACGAGCCCGGGTGTTGATATCGCAATTTATTGATGCGGTAAGTAAAAAATTTAGGATAGATGCTAAACGAATTTTTTTGTTAGGGTTTAGTCAGGGGGCAATTATGAGTTACAGCGTTGCTTTGTCCCAACCTGAAAAGGTAAAAGGGATAATGGCGTTAAGTGGTCGTTTAATGGCTGAGTCAAGAGTGAAAACCGGAAACCCAGATAAGCTTAAACAGCTTCAGGCGTTTATTGCACATGGCACTGATGATGAAATATTACCTGTAACTGATAGCAGAGAAGCTGCAGCTTTTTGCACAAGTGAAGGGGTGCAGGTGCTAATGAAAGAATACCCAATTAAACATCAAATTAGTGAGCAGGAATTGGCAGATTTGCTCCGTTGGCTAAATGCACAAAACATGTAATGTTGTTTGGTTTTATATCCCGAATTGAGTGAAGTGGTAATTGATATGTGAATAAAAATGATTCCCCCAGTCCTCCCGGCTCATTTTTCCAATTAAGGGATGTGTTTCTGCAAATGATTCAATATTTGCAAGCAACCTAAAGGCTGAAATAAAATTTTCTTTCTCTGTGGTGAAATTACCTGCCTTTACGGTTGTATTTAATTGAACGTCTATTTCCGGAAAAGTCATAGGTGGATTTCTTTCAATGCGCCTGAGCGAAGGTACTTTTGCGCTTAATAAAAAATGACGCAAGAAATTTCGGGTAAAGAAAGTACTTCGGTCACTCACTTTAATCTGTCCGGTTGAAATTTTAAATGCAAGCTGTACGTGTTTCAGCATTTGTGCTGTATTCATTTCGCCCCACAGGGGCAAGGTCGTTTCGGTAGGTTTTTCCAAACGACTCATAATTTCAGTTTGCACCTCGGGCGAAAAAACCGATTTTTTCATTTTATTTTATAAAAAGGCAAAGTAGGGTAGAATATGGGAATAAAAAAATATTCTGTCTAAATTGGATTTCTGCAACGGATTGGGTAGCGAAAATTGAACTTTTGCTTTTTTTCAGGCTTAATATATTGTTTAAGATGTTGAGTGTATTTTAGTTTCCAAATGCATTTTCCGGCAGGGCGTGAGCAGGTAGTTGTTTTTATAACTTTTTTAAGTTTAATATACCCACCTCTTTTAGTTTGTTCAATTGTACACTCAGGTTTTCGGCTGGCAGAACTGTTTTTTTAGCAAGGTAAAATGCCCTCATTCACCTATTAGTACTGATTCGCTGGCCAGCCCTGAATGCGACTGCAAAAGGAATTGAGTTCTTTAAATTTTTGGTGTATTCAGCTTTTTTAAGATGTTTCGAAATAATATATCTGTTAAACACCAAAAGTGCTATCGAAAGCAGATGCAATTGATGTGCAGGGAAAAGTAGAGGCACCGGGCAGGTTAAGTCTAACAATGCTTTCATATCACCATGGATTTTTTTTAAAATTAAAATTAAGGAATAAGTAGGATCAAAAAATCAACTTTATAAAACGAAGGAAGTATTTTAGTATTGTATTTCAAAAAATCGTAGTATGAAGCAAATTGAACCTTGGATGGGGCGCACCCGTTTATTATTAGCTGATGAGCAATTAGAGAAACTGATTAATTCTAATGTATTAGTAGTTGGGTTGGGTGGGGTTGGAGGAATTGCTTCAGAAATGATTGCCCGCAGTGGGGTTGGGAAAATGACCATTGTAGATGCCGATACCATTGATACTACAAACCGCAATCGCCAAATTCCGGCTCTGTTTAGCACTGAAGGGAAAGTGAAAGCTGATGTGCTGGCCGAGCGATTGCTTGATATAAATCCAGATTTGGAGTTAACCGTTTTGCCAGAATATTTTAAGGATAAACGCACCAACGAAGTATTGAATGCCGGAAAATTCAACTATGTACTTGATTGTATAGATACACTTTCGCCCAAAGTCTTTTTTATAAAAGCGTGTATTGAAAAAGGGATTCCAATTGTAAGTTCTATGGGTGCAGGTTCTAAGGTGGATCCTACCCGTGTACGAGTGGCCGACCTATCAGAAACGCACACGTGTAATTTGGCGAGGTATGTTCGTAAATACCTGCACAAACTCGGGATACATTCGGGTGTTAAAGCTGTTTTTTCCGATGAAGAAAGAATGGAAACTGCTCAGGTAGTAATTGCTGACGGGAAAAATAAAAAATCGGTGGTAGGAACCATCAGCTATATGCCAGCGGTGTTTGGCTGCACCGTAGCTTCGGTGGCAATAAGGGATTTGTATACTAGAAAAACTATTTAACTTTGGTAAGTATGGCTTCCTGATAAGCCATAATTTCGAAATCCTGAACTATAGGAATTTTGTCCTTACCTCCGGTAGTTCCTGCCGGGCTTGCGTTAGCACTAATTATTCGAAAACGTATTTGCTCCCTTTCAAAACTGTAAATGGCAGTAAGTAGCTGCCCTTCTACTACAAACTGACTAATGAGAGTAGTGCCAAAAAGGTACTCATTTATTTTAATCCCATTTCCTTCATCCATCAAATAGTGGCCCGGATTAAGCGTATCTGAAATAAGGGTATAACTACGCACGTCATCTTTGCCTCCGTTGGAATACACAATGGTAAAATAGTATTGATTTGGCTTCTTGGAATTTTCAAGTATCAGTTGCATACTTACATTGTTCACGCTTCCATTATTGGCTGCTACCTGCAGGGTTCCTTTCCACTGGCCAATCCAGGTTTTAGGAAAAAAGATGCTTTGTGCCTGTAACGAAAATGTACCCAAAGAGAATAAAAAAAGTAAAATTGTTCTGTTCATAATTAATGAATTTCAATATTATATGCTGCTTCAAATATATCATTGCTTTTTAATGATTGGATACCTTCTTTTTCTTCCAGTTTCCCATTATGTTGCACGTAGTCTGCAAGGCCATACCATGGTTCAATACAAATGAAACGGGCCTCCGGTTTTTTCCAAATGCCCAAATATGGAAATCCTTCAAACGAAACCGAAATTTTATGTGGATGCCTGAAAGATGAAAGAGTGACAGATGACGACCGAATGTTTTTAAGTACAATAGCATCTTTGGCAAATAGCACCTCACTAAGGGGTAAAAATTTTCCAGTAATAACAGGCTCTTCTCTTAAATCAAAAAGTCCGTTAGTAAGCAGGTGTCTGTTTAAATATTCATCTTGGTTAAACATAATCGAGTAATCAGTTAAAGTTTCATTTTCAAATAACGGGCAGGTAAACCCCGGATGTGCACCAATGGAAAAGTACATGGTTTCATCACCCGTATTAATTACTTTATAGGTACAGGAAAGGGTAGCTTTGATTAGGGTATATCCCAATTCAAGATGAAATGGGAATGGAAAATGTTGCAAGGTGTTTTGCGAAGCACTTAATTTCAGTGCTACGGATTCAGTGCTTTGAAACATTACTGAAAATTGTTCATCTCTTGCAAAACCATGCTGACTACATAGATAGGATTTGTCCTGCCATTTAAATGAATTGTTTTTTAATTTTCCGACAAACGGAAAAAGCACCGGTGCATGTCGGTTCCAGCTGAAAGCATCTGCCTGCCACAAAAGTTCCTTCTGAATATCCTTGCGAAATATACTGGTCAGTTCTGCGCCTTTTTCGCTGATGGTTATTTTTAAAAAATCATTCTCAAGTTTAGTCATGCAGTCTTTTTTTGTGTATTATATGAAAGAAACAGATTCAACACCACTCCGACAATTATCAAGGTCATTCCAAATAAACTCCAATGATTAAATGTTTCATCAAATAGGAAATAGCCTGTTGCCAAAGCATAAATTGTTCCCAGATACGTAAGGATGGAAACATCAGAAACACGCTCCAACTGATAAGATTTGGTCATAAAATATTGTCCGAATTGAGTGAATACTCCGGTTGCAACTAGTAATCCCCAATCGGTAACGGTGGGAGTGGTCCAGTGGGTAAGGGTATAGGGTGTCACAAAGGGAAGAGTAACAAGAGGGAAATAAAATACAATAACTAGGGCGTGATCCGATTGATTTACTTTACGAATGCAACTATACGCCAACCCCGACATCAGGGCAGAGAACATACCAAGCATAAGCAACTCATTACTAATGCGTGGGTCAAAACCCTTTACAAGTACTACCCCGGAAAATGATAAAATGGTGAATAGCCAGTTACGAAATGTTAGTCGGTCGTCTAAAAGAAAGTAAGCGAAAATAAGTGTAAAAACCGGAGAGAGGTATTGGATGGTTACTGCACTGGCCAATGGAATTTTTTGTACAGTGATGATGTAGCATAACAATCCTGCAAAACCGGCCAGGCCTCGCAGAATAAGCCATTTTTTATCATTACCCCATGGGTTAAGTTTTTGTTTGCGGATAAAATAGAGGGTAATAAAAAAGGTAATTATAGAACGAATAAATACAACCTGATGAGCAGGAATATGATTTAGGTATTTAATGCAAAGATTCATGCCGGCATAGTAAACGGTTGCCTGCAGCATATACCTTATTCCGGGTCGTAATTCCATTATGCGTTGCAAGATAAGCTGCCTTTAGGTAAATGAAAAAGCCTTCTAGCGGTTAAGAGAAGGCTTTTGAATGATTTTGTGATTACCTAAAGCTACCTTAGGGTAATTGTTCTTGTTCTATTCTTATAGGTAATTTGGGCAATTTTGTCGCAGGGCTCTCCACCAATCGGATCAAAATCTAATACCATGGAGTTGCCATTGGAGTTAGTAATAGTGGTTTTACCGCTTACAATTCGGGCGCATCCAATCTTCTTTTTTAATCCCTGAGTAATATTAACCGAGAAATTTTTACCTCTTCTGCTTACTCCATTGGCCGATCCGGTAATCAGGTACACATCATCCAATGGATTGAGTGTAGCATCTCCTTCTATTCGGTCAATTTCCCCCTGCGAACTCCAGGTTATAGTTCCTGTAGGTGTAATTGCGCTGGCTCCGGTAACTACGTACGAATATTTAAAATGTCCGGAGGCATTGCCCAAATTAGTAACTGTTCGGGTTCCGGTGTATTGAACATCGTTTACAAAATAATTCTCGAGCGTGATTACCAAAGTTGATCCTTGGGTGCGGTAAGCGCCTGTAAATTCTGCCCTTATTTTACCTTTTCTGTAATTTCCGTCAGCACCTAAACAACCTGCTGAACTGTTTGAATCGGAAAATGTAATTTCAAGCACTTTTGGATTTGAGCTTATATCGGTGTAAACCGTGGCACAGGCAGGTAAAATAGAAATATTTACTTTGCCAAAACCGGGTTTGTCCTGCGCTTGATTATCTACATTGTCGTGAATATTCGAGAACTCTCCATCCAACAATGCCTGATCTTCGGCCGATTGAAAAATTTCTTCCAAGTCTTCTTTATCCCTGTTGCAGGATACGTTCACTAAACTCCCCGAAAGGGTAAGCATAAGTGCAAAGAGTGTAATTTTTTTCATATAAGGATATTTTTTTGTAGTTAGAGTGGGTAAGGTAGAAAAAGTTTAACCCTATTGACAAATTTCTGAAATACTTTCGTTAATTACACTACATGCCCATACAATTTGTTCACCAATAATGGTTAATGGAGGGGAAATACGTAGTTTATTGGTTGCAAAAAGAAACCAATCGGTAATAAGTCCTTTCTCAATACAGCGGTCAATAATTTTTTTGTTCGTTTCAAAAGAATCAAATTCCAAAGCCAGCATCAATCCTCTGCCACTTATGCTACGAATGAACGGATGCGAAAGAAGTTCACGAAACATAGCTTCTTTGGCAGATACCTCCTTAATCAATTGCGAGGCAGTTAATTCGTTGAGCACTGCCAAGGCCGCAGCACAACTCACCGGGTGTCCTCCAAAAGTGGTAATATGCCCAAGGTACGGGTCATTTGTGAAAGCCTGCATCTGGTTTCGATCAGCAATTAGCGCACCTATTGGCATTCCCCCACCCATTCCTTTAGCCAGCATCAACATATCGGGAATCACCTCATATTGCTCAAAAGCAAACAGTGAACCCGAGCGACCAAAGCCTGTTTGAATTTCATCAAAAATGAGAAGTGTACCGGTTTCGTTTGTTCGGGCTCTTAATTTTTTTAGGTAATTTTTTTTGGCTGGCAAATAGCCTGCTTCTCCTTGTACGGGCTCAATAAATATACAGGCTGTTTTTTCAGTGATCAGCGTTAGATCTTCTTCATTATTAAAACGGATAAAGCGGATATCAGGCAACAACGGACGAAATGCATTTTTAAAGTACTCGTCACTATTTAAACTTAATGCACCCTGTGTGCTGCCATGATACGAATGGTAACAGGCAATAATTTCAGATTTACCACTAATTCTTTTGGCCAATTTCATGGCCGCTTCGGTTACTTCTGCTCCAGAATTTAAAAAATAGACTGAGTTTAATGATGGGGGCAGGTTGTGGCTCAGGGCTGAGGCGAGTTGTACCTGTGGACTCTGAACATATTCTCCATAAACCATCAGGTGCATATAGCGGTCAAGCTGATGCCGAATGGCAGCCAATACTGCCGGATGACGATGCCCGATATTACTTACGGAGATGCCTGAAATAAGGTCAAGGTATTTTTTGCCACTTACATCAAACAGGTACACACCTTCTGCTTTTTCAATCTCCAGCATTAATGGTGCATCTGAAGTTTGAGCCACATGTCGCAAAAAAAGTTGACGATTACTGATCATGTGTACAAAACTAAGCAGCAATATGCGGTGAACACAAGCTTTTTCGCTTTTTTTGAATGCGAAAATGTTAATCCCCTTTTTTAACCGCATTTTTAAAAGTGAGCATATTGCTGAATTGCTGAGAGGAGGAGTATATGCCGTTGTTTTTAAAACGCTCTCTTTTTTTAGCGGGTTGCTGATAACTTCCATCATGGTAAGACATTACGGGATCCAATCGTATGGAGTTTATGTATTGTTTGTTGGGTTCTGGGGTATTGGTGCTTTTGCCGGCCGCTTTAGTTTAGATACCGCTGTTAATAAATACATCGCTATTCATCATTCGGTTGGAAGATTTAGTTTAATTAAACCTATTCTTCAAAAAGCGATAAAGTTATCAATAGTGTTTTCGGTTTTGGCTGCGCTCTGCATTTTTGTTTTAGCAACCCCCATTGCCACGTATTTTTTTAAGGATGCTAGCCTTTCTATGTCAATAAGAATTTTCTGCTGGTTTATTATTCCTATTGCCACGGGAATGATTTTACAAAGCGGATTACGTGCTTTGAAAAAAGTAAAATCATATACATTTTCTACATTTGCCTCCAGCAATTTGTTGATGCTTTTGCTTATATCGGGGAGTGTATTTTTTAGCAATCAATTTTTTACACCGGTATGGATTGCTGCATTTGCATCAGTACTTGTTTGGCTAATGGCTCAAGTTCTATGGATGAAAAATTCAAAATATGTATCTGCTCAAAAACTTCCGGATGGTGACGCCACCAAATTGATTCAGTCAGCCTGGCCGGTATTTTTTTCTTCCATTTGGGTAGTGATTAGTCACTATGCCCCACTGTTGCTTCTGGGTTATTTTACCGATGTTATTCAGGTTGGGTTATTTGAGGGAGCTTTTCGTTTAAGCAAGTTGATTATAATTGGCCTGTTCTTAGTGAATACCGTTGCTGCTACAAAATTCACCGAATTATTGCACAAGGAAGATAAAGATGAGTTACACCGTTTGTTGCAACATAAAGCCATAATTGTATCGGGAATCGCTGTAGTGGTTTTTGTTTTTTCTTTGCTTATTCCTGATTTTCTTTTGAGGTTACTGAATGACCAATTCGCCATCGGCCGATCGGCTTTCATTATTCTTGGGTTGGCACAGTTAGTAAACGCTTTGGTTGGCTCTGTAAATATTTTAATGATAATGGCAGGATATGAAAAACAATTGATGCGCCTAAATATGTTCGGTACTTTGTCTAGTGTTGTTTTATCATTTATTCTAATTCCATCTATGCAAATGGAAGGTGCTGCCATAGCTCGTAGTATTGGTATTGTATTGGTAAATATTTCCTGCTGTATTTTTATTTACCGAAAAACAGGATTGCTCACTTTTTGGTGGCCATTTCTTAAAAAAAAGGGAACTAAAGTCCCCTTGCAAGTGTAAACCTAATCCTCATTATAAAAATCATTTCCTTACCTTCTGGGAGGTGACCCACCAGCGGGTGAACCCATTCTTCGTTCCCTTATTCTTCGAATCAATTCACGTTTAAAATCTTCTTCAGCTCTGTACAGGAGCAGAATCTTTTTAGATGAAATAATCTTTTTAAATTCAATCTGATATTTTTTAATCAACGCTACCTGAGCTTCTCTGAAAGTTATCACTTCACTGATTCGCTTTTCGGCCTCCTGTTCGCTTAAATCAGCCGGTAATTCTTCTTCTTCGCTAAGCCGGTATTTTTTTCTCAATTCCTTCATCTCTGTTTCCATTTTGTTGTAAATAGGCCAAAATCCTTTTGCTTCTTCAGTGGTTAGTTGAAGTCTGTCGGTAATAAAGGCAATTTTCATGGCTTCTATTCGCTCTTTTACAACCCGCCCGTCTCCTTGGGCACACACACATACAGGTGTAGTTAAAAGGCTGCAAATCCAAACTAACATCTTTGTTTTTTTCATAACTCCTCCAGTATTAATTGTTCATCTGCATTGTCAAAAATATATTCTTCTATAAGCATATTGCTATCAGGGATACTGCTTACTGAGTTGTTTTTTCGGGGGGGGAGGGCGGTGTAAACTTCGGTGACTAAGTCAATGCTCACATCATTGTTTTCTAAATAGGTAAGAATTTCATCATCCGTTGCCGGTTCATGGGCAATTGCTTCGCTATTATGAATTGCCGCTTTTGAAAGAAGCAATACCAATCCAATGGCAAGCAGGGCTACTGCTGCTACAAAAATTCGGTTAATATGGATTAAGCGAATAATTTTACCGCGTGTTTTTAGGGAGGTGCTTTTTGAAACTATTTGCGAAGGGAAATGTTCAAAATAACCTTGTGGCACCTCAAATGCTGAATCTATTTTTTGGGATAATTGCGGTGTTTCACTACCCTTTACCCGTATCAAAATACTTTGAGGCAATTCCTCAAAATAGGAGTAGGGTAGAGTAAACGGGTTGTTTTTGGGAAGTCCGTTTACAAATTCTTCTTCAGGCAATCTGGGGTTTTGTATATCCATTTTTTGTTAGAACAATTTCTATTCTAAAGGTTTAATGTGTGGTTGAAATAGATTTCAATTTTTTTTACAGCATGGTGGTATGATGCCTTAAGGGCTCCTACCGAGGTGTCTGTTATTTCGGCAATTTGTTCGTAGGGCAATTCATCAAAATATCGCATATTAAAAACAGCCCGCTGTTTATCGGGAAGTTCCAGAATGGCTAATTGCAGTTTTTTCTGTATCTGATTTCCGTTAAAACCAATTTCATTGGTGATTTGATGGCTTAGGTAGTGCTCGGCATCTTCCATATTTATGTGTAGAGATGCTTTTTTCTTATTGATAAAAGCGAGTGCTTCATTGGTGGCAACCCTGAAAAGCCAGGTAAATAATTTCGATTCTTCTCTAAACCCGTCAAGTTTTTCCCATGCCCTTATAAAAGTATTTTGTGTTACATCATCGGCATCGTCATGATTAATAACCAACCTGCGTACATGCCAGTAAACCTTTTGCTGATATTTTTTAATAATAGCCTCAAACGCCTGTGTGCGGCTTTCTTCTCTGCGAAAGGCCTCTATCAATTCTTTATCGCTGGTTACGCTTCCTGTCATTTGGTTAAGGCTACCCGTGTATTTGATGGCTTTGTGTGAAAAAGGTTTAAACGGGTTTATTTTAATTTTTCATTTTCTTTGTGTCGTTTCGAATCGCGGTTATTTTTCTTATCAATATTCTTTTGCAGGGCATCGGTTAGGTTTATGCCTGTTTGGTTCGCAAGGCATATTAGCACCCATAGTACATCGGCCATTTCATCAGCCAAATCAATTTTTTTTTCACTTTCCTTAAACGATTGCTCCCCGTATTTTCTGGCCATAATACGAGCCACCTCGCCCACCTCTTCCATCAGTATAGCGGTATTGGTAAGCTCATTAAAATAACGAACTCCCGTGGTTTTTATCCAGCGATCAACCGTTTCCTGTGCTTCCTGTATAGTCATGTTATATATATATTTTTGCAATCTAAACACTCACAAGTTCACCCTCTCACTCTCTATTTTTCGAATCTATTACAATGGTAACAGGTCCGTCATTTATTAAGGTTACTTTCATATAGGCACCAAATTCTCCCGTTGCTATTTTTACTCCAAGTTCTTTTTCCAGTTGGGTAATGAGGTATTGGTATTGCGAAATAGCCTTTTCGTGCCGTGCTGCTTTCAGGTAAGAAGGGCGATTTCCTTTTTTGGTAGAGGCATGTAAAGTGAATTGACTTACCAGCAAAATCGCACCGCCTGCATCCTTAATATTTTTATTCATTACTCCATTTTCATCAGGGAAAATGCGAAGGTTACAGATTTTGCTACAAATCCATTCCGTATCTTCGTTCATGTCGGCATCTTCTATCCCAACCAATATCATCAACCCTCTTTCAATAGAAGAAAAAAGTTGTTCATTAATGGTTATTGATGCATTATTTACCCGTTGGATAACTATCCTCATAAATTTATGTTAATGGTGAATGTCTTCGTTGCGAAGCATACTCAGGTAATTGCGGTAACGCTCTTCATCGAGTTTTCCTTCTTCCAGGGCTTTCAATACGGCACAATCAGGTTCATTTACATGCTGGCAATTATTAAAGCGGCAATCACCCATCAGTAATCGCATTTCGGGAAAATAATGGGAGAGTTCTTGCTCCGAAATATCAACTAATCCTAAATCTTTAATTCCCGGAGTGTCAATAATAAAACTGTCGGGCATTAATTTAAACATTTCGGCAAACGTGGTGGTGTGCATTCCTTTTTCTGAGTATGCCGAAACTTCGCCTGTCTTGCGTTCAGTTTCCGGCTCAAGGGCATTAATTAGGGACGATTTACCAACGCCCGAATGACCCGCAAGTAAAGTAACATTACCATCCAGTATTTTTTTTAGATCGGCTATTCCATCCGTTTTTACAGCCGAGGTGCGAATTGTTTTATAGCCGAGCGATTGATACAGTTTTTCATATTCAGAAAGAATATGCTTTGCATCCTCGTTATATAAATCAATTTTATTAAATGCTATGGTTACGGGAATATGATAAGCCTCGGCAGTAACAAGAAATCGGTCAATAAATCCGGTGCTTGTTCTGGGGTAAAACAACGTTACAATGAGTAAGGCCTGATCTATATTAGCGGCAAGTATCTGGGTTTGTTTAGCAAGGTTATTTGATTTGCGGATGATGTAATTTTTTCTTTCTTTCAGTTCGGTGATTATTCCAGTTTCTTTTTCAGATTCCTGTTCTATCACCACTTTATCACCAACGGAAATCGGATTGGTATGTTTAATTCCGTCAAGGCGAAATTTCCCTTTTAACCTACATTCCATGAAACAACCGCTCTCCAAACGAACCGTGTACCAGCTTCCGGTTGATTTGGTTACAATGCCTTTCATATTCCGGAAATTTTGTATCCGATAAAAACGAGAGCAACCCCTGTCACATTGGTAAGCAAAATATAGGAGACTGCAGTGAAATAAGATTTAGCCTGCAGTAGATGAAATGTTTCGAGTCCGAATGAAGAAAACGTGGTGAAGCCGCCCAATACACCGGTAATCAAAAAAAAATAAAATGACCGATCGGCTGCATTTTTATTGAGTAGAGCCCATACAAGCCCAATGGCAAAACAGCCGATTAGATTTACCACAAAGGTGTGCCACGGAAACTGGGACATTTCGCGCACGCCCACCCATTGGCCAATTACATACCTGAACACCGAACCAACGGCACCGCCCACCCCAACCCAAATCAAAGGATTCATGGGGATAAAGATACGGGATTCGTTTAAAAGTGCAGAAATATGAACAGGAATTAGGTAAAAAAATACTAACTTTATAGGTGATTAGTTTTCTTTGCTTTTATGAAAAAGATGGCCGTTTTGGATTTAGGTACAAATACCTTTCACCTGCATATTGCCAATGTGGGGGAGACTGGTTTTGAAACGGTATTCAAATTGCAAATTCCGGTAAAACTTGGAGAGGGAGGCATTAACCAGGGATATATTGGAGAGGGGGCATATAAGCGGGGTATTGCAGCCATCAAAGTTTTTGCAACCGAATTAAAAAATTATCAGGTAGATTTAATCAAAGCATTCGCAACCTCAGCTATTCGGGATGCGTCAAACGGATTAAAATTTTTGGAAGAAGTTAAACGCGATACTCAAATTGAAATTGATGCGATTACCGGAGAGCAGGAAGCTTTACTTATTTGTGATGGGGTGCGCTATTCGTTGCCGTTTTCTTCAGAACCCATGTTAATTATGGATATTGGTGGCGGAAGTGTGGAGTTTATTATTGCTAATAAGCAGCATGTTTTCTGGAAGCAAAGTTTTCGTCTGGGTGCAGCGCGACTTATCGAAAAATATCATCGCAGCGACCCAATGGGAGAGGAGGAGTGTATTGGTTTGTATGAGTATCTCCGGTTAGAATTGGCTCCCCTTTGGGATGCATTAAACCAATTTCCGGTAACCGATTTGGTGGGTGCTGCAGGTTCATTTGAATCGGTAGTAGAGTTGGTAGGGGATTTATTAAAAAAGCCGGTTAAACTATATTCCGCTAAAAGCCATTTAATTGAATTGAACGACTTTTTTCAGATTCATTCTATACTGATAAAGTCAACGGCCGAAGAACGGAGAAAAATGAAAGGTTTGGTTTCTTTTAGGGTTGAAATGATGGTGGTAGCAATCTGTATAATTGATGTGGTTTTAAAACAAACGGGAATTAACCAACTTATAGCATCGGAGTACTCGCTTAAGGAAGGTGTTTTTTTCTTTGAAAAAAATTAGACTCCGAGTTTTTTTAATTCCTCATTCACCCTGCTTACGGGCAACCCCATTACATTATAAAAGCAACCATTTATTTTTTGTACAGCTGTGTAGCCGAACCAATCCTGAATTCCGTAGCTGCCGGCCTTATCGAACGGGTGATATTGATGAATATAATGCCATATTTCATCATCTGGGAGTTGTTTGCAGGTTACTTCGGTGCGTTCAAAAAAAGTATGAACTATTTCTGTTGTACGCAAACAAACCCCGGTAAATACTTCATGCGTGGTGCCACAAATAGTTTTCAGCATTCGGAAAGCATCATCTTCGTCTTCGGGTTTATTTAATAAGCGGTCGTTTACCCATACAATGGTATCGGCCGTAAGTAAAATATGATTGGTTAAATCACCGGGAAAGTGTAACGCCTTCTTTTTTGCCAGATACACGGCAATCTCGTAACTATGCAGTTCGGCTGGAAAACTTTCATCAACTTCATAGGTGTGAATATCATAAGCAAGTTCAAGTCCTTTAATAAGTTCTTGCCTTCTGGGAGACTTGGATGCAAGGATTATTTTTTTATTCATACCTTTTAATTAAAATAAAAGGTTAAACTTTTCACCAAGTATCTTTAAATCTTTTATCACGTTTTCGTTTAATGGAATTCCGTTATTTAACCTTTGCTCGGTCAATATGAATTCCGGTTCACCGGGTATCAAAACCCTTTCTGAAATATCAACAGATGGAGCACTTTTAAAACGTTGAATCCAGTTGTCCATATGCTTTTTGAAATCATCAGCCGGACGAAATGCATCGATACGCATGGCACCTACAAGATGCCCCAGCCCTTTGCCGGGCAAATCTGGAAGCGGGTCTAGAAAAGTGACAAATGGCGGAACCCATGGGCCATAGTTGGCACCTCCCAATATAGCACTCATAATATCCACTAAGGCGCCTAAACCGTATCCTTTATGTCCGGCCGCATCATGCGAGCTACCCAGCGGTAACAAGGCTCCACCATTTTTTACGGCATTTGCATCGGTGCTATCATTTCCATCTTTATCCTGTACCCATCCTAATGGAATGGGCTTACCTTCACGTTGAGCAATTTCGAGCTTCCCATTTGCAGCCGAAGAGGTGGCCATATCAAGTACAAATGGTTTTTCATGAAGTGCCGGAATCGCAACACTAATCGGATTGGTACCCAGCAAACGCTCTTTACTGAAGGTGGGTGCTACTAATGGACTGGCGTTGGTCATGGCAAAGCCAATCATATCGTATTCCAAAGCCAACATGCTATGATAACCTGCAATACCAAAATGATTAGAATTCATTACACTTACCCAGCCGCTGCCACATTGTTTAGCTTTTTCAATTGCTATATTCATAGCAAACGGAGCAGAGATTAATCCTAAAGCTGCATCGGCATCTAAGGTTGCCGTAGAAGGCGTTTCATGAATAATTTTCATAATGGGGGTTGCGTTTACCCGTTGTTTTTCCCATAATCGCACATAGCCCGATAAGCGTGCCACACCATGCGAATCGATTCCACGGATATCGGCAGCCAGCAATACACTGGCACCTAGTTGGGCATGTTCTCTACTGTGCCCTATTTTTAAGAGAATGTTTTCAGTGAATGAATACAGGTGTTCTCTGCTAAAAAGAGATGACATATATGAGGAGATTGATGAAAATTATTTTGTGTCTATGATTAATGGAGAACTTCCTTTATTAGGAATAACAATCACTTTTGAGTTTGGTGATTTGGCCAGCTCTAGATTTGCTTTTATGCTTTCGTATTGAAGTTGCTTATCGCTCAATCCGCTGCTTATGATTTTTTGATAGTCGGCAATCCCTTGTGCTTCCACGCGCTTACGTTCGGCTTCCTGTTTTTCTTTTTGTAAAACAAATTGCATTTTTTGTGCCTCCTGTTCTGCATTTATTTTTGATTCAATACTTGTTTTTACAGATTGGGGGAGGGTTATATTCCGAATGAGTAATTGTTCCAAAATGAGTCCACGATTTTTAAAGTCTTTTTCAATACTGTTAAATATGCGGGTTTGAAATTCATCTCTTCTTTTTGAATATAACGAAACGGCATCATAATACACGGCATTATCACGAATTTTTGTACGCGTTAAGGGGCGCACAATTTTGTCTTGGTAGTCGAGCCCTGTTTGTTGAAGCAATCTGGGTGCTTCAGACGAAACAACACGGTAGAGAACTGTTAGGTCAATGGTTACTTCAAGTCCGTCAGATGTGAGTACACGAATAGCATCATCACCTGATTTGCCTCCTTCATCATGGATACCACTCATGGTATAATTTTGTGTGCGTATATCTACTGATTTCACTTCCACCATCGGATTAATAAAATGCAAACCGCTTTCTAATGTTTCAGGTTTTACCTGTCCGAAAAGTGTTTGAACTCCTATTTCGCCCGGATCTATTTGTTTAAAACAAGCCGATAATAATCCGAAGGCTATTAAACCATAACCGGCCCATTTCACCTGCTTCATGATTTTGGCGAGGTTGTAAACTCGCGAGGCAATTACTCCTGCAAGCACTACTACAATAATACCAAGTACTATTAGTCCCATAAGTATAAATATTTAGTTAATTCCCAAAGCAAGTAATTCTGCCAGATGCATCACTTTTATCGGTACATTATTTTTTTGTACATATGTATCCAGATGTAACAGGCAACTGTAATCAGTAGAGACAATATACTGTGCTTCTGTTGCAAGTGCTTTTTCAATTTTTTGTTCAGCTAATGAAACAGAAATGGATTCAAATTTATAAGAAAATATACCACCAAAACCACAGCAATTTTCGGTATCGATCATTTCAATTAATTCAAGACCCTTTATGTTATTAAGCAATACTCTTGGGGCATCTTTTATTTTTAGTTCTCGCAGGGCACTGCACGAATCGTGATACGTTACTCTCCCTTCAAAGCGGCATTCTAAATTCGGTTTCCGAAGTACATTCACCAGAAAGTCGCTTAACTCAAACATGTTTTTTTGCACTTTTCGACATTGGTTATGAAGTGATGTGTTTTGAAAAATTCCGTTGTAGTGATTTTTTACCATTCCGATGCACGAGGCGGCAGGGCATACAATCGGCTTTTCAATTGGTTTTGCAAATGGTTTGTCCGGATCTCCCAATGGAAATTCCTGAATAAATTTTTCAGCTACCTCGCGTGCCTCATTCCAGAAACCTGCTGTATAGGCGGGTTGCCCGCAACAGGTTTGCTCGGTGTTATAAATTACATTACATCCGGCTTTTTCCAATACCTTAATCATATCGAAAGCAATAGATGGCTTTAGCTGATCAATAAAACAAGGAATAAACAATTCAACCTGCATGAATGCCTTTGAAGTTTTTAATTTGCAACATAGATAACAGTCCAAAGATAAAAAAAGCAGCCAAAGCTAAGGCAGAGTACCTCATACTATCTGTTAATTCTTCAATAAAACCATAGGCAAATGTGCCAAGTACAATAGCAATTTTTTCCACTACATCATAAAAGCTAAAATAAGATGCATGATTGTAGGTATTGTCGGGTATCAATTTGGCATACGTAGAGCGGAACAAACTTTGTATGCCTCCCATTACAGTGCCTACTACTGCACCAAGAATGTAAAACTGAGCGGGGGTTTGAATAAAATAAGCAAACACACATACAAAAATCCAAACAACAACTAAAATGCGTAGTGTACGAATATTTCCTATTTTTCCCGAAATAGCTGAAAAAAGTAAAGCCCCGGGAACACCAATAAGGTTGATGAGCAGAACTGCTCCAATCAGGTTTGTTGCAGGCAAATGAAGTTCTTTTGCACCAAATAAACTTGCTACATACATAACTGTTTGAAGCCCCATACTTACAAAAAAGAAGGAACGCAAAAATTGGCGAAGTTTAAGATTCACTGCAATTTCACCCCACACTTTTTTTAATTGGTCAACGCCATGATTAAGTGCCCCGCCTCTAATTCGTTTTTCTTCGCTAGGTAAATGAAAAAAGGTGATCTGTGCAAACCCCGCCCACCATATACCTACCGAAATGAAGGCAATTTTAGTAGCCATTGATGGGGAGATAAAGGAAATAACCGGTTGGCCTCCTTTGAGTGGAGTCTCCGTGAGGAGAATCAAGGCAAGATTTGCAATTAGCAGCAGAACACTTCCAAAATAGCCATAAGAATAACCGCGGGCACTTACTTTATCATAGCGATCCTCTGTAGTGATTTCCGGAAGAAAGGCATTATAAAAAACAATGCTGCCGGCATATCCAATCATACCAAGAATAAAAAAGAGAAGGCCTACCCAAATTCTATCTGGATCAAAATAGTAAAGTGTAACACAACTGGAAGCTCCCATGTAGCAGAAGAATTGCATAAAGGCCTTTTTCTTGGCCTTAATATCCGCAATACCCGAGAGTAAAGGTTGTATAATAGCAACCAGCAAAAAGGCAACAGAAAGGGCATAGGAGTAGAGGGCGGTATTTACAAAGTCGCGACCCAAAAAATGGGTGTAATACTGCCCGTCTCTAACCATGCCATTGGCAACCGCAGCCTTTTTGGTTACACTTTCAAAATAAATAGGAAATATAGCGGTGGTAATAGATAGTGGAAATACCGAATTTGCCCAGTCATACATGGCCCAGGCTCGTTCGAGTTTACGATTTGGAATGCGGATTTCCGTCACCTCCGCAAATTAGCAAAAAATCAGGCTGCTTTTAATGCCTTGAATTTTATTTTCTCAAAGCAGGCTTTGGTGTACCCAAGATCAATGGTAATGGATTTGGCGTTGTTTTTACTGCTAGGCAAATCGTACATGTAATCCAGCATAATTGCCTCCATAATGGAGCGAAGGCCGCGTGCACCCAGTTTATACTCCTGAGCTTTCTCTACCACAAAATCAACTACCTCATCATCAATATTCAGTTTTACACCTTCCATTTCAAAAAGCTTTTCGTATTGTTTTATCAAAGCGTTTTTTGGTTCCAGAAGTATTTGTTTTAAGGCACTTTGATCTAAGGGATTCAGATGAGTGAGGATTGGTAAACGCCCAATTATTTCAGGAATCAGGCCATAGCCCCGTACATCACTTGGAGATATAAACTGCAACATATTTTGGTCATCTCCGGGTTTGTCATCAGTGTTTTTAAAACCGATGGCCTGTGTTTGAATTCTGCGAGCAATTATTTTGTCAATGCCCTCAAAAGCTCCACCGCAAATGAACAAAATATTGTCAGTATTAATCTGAATCATTTTTTGATCCGGATGCTTGCGTCCTCCCTGCGGGGGTACATTAGCAATTGTACCTTCCAAAATTTTTAACAGAGCCTGTTGCACACCTTCACCGCTTACGTCTCGGGTAATGCTTGGATTGTCACTTTTGCGGGAAATTTTATCTATTTCGTCAATGTACACAATACCTCTTTCGGCAGCGGCTACATCGTAATCGGCCGCCTGGAGCAAGCGGGAAAGGATGCTTTCTACATCTTCCCCAACATATCCGGCCTCGGTAAGTACCGTGGCATCGGCAATGCAAAAAGGAACCTGCAGCACTTTGGCCAGTGTTTTAGCCAGAAGTGTTTTTCCGGTACCGGTTTCCCCTACTAATAGAATATTGGACTTTTCAAGCTCCACATTTTCTGAAAGTAGTTTATGTTTTAAACGTTTAAAATGATTGTAAACGGCAACAGAAAGTACCCGTTTAGCCTCGTCCTGCCCGATGACGTATTCATCCAAATGCGCCTTTATTTCGAATGGCTTTAACAGCTTAAAGGTAAGCTTGTTTTTCTTTTCTTTCTGATTACCCAATTCTTCATTAACAATGCGAAATGCCTGATTTACGCAACTATCGCATATATATGCATTCAATCCGGCAATCAGAAACTCGGTCTCTGTTTTATTGCGTCCGCAAAAAGAACATTTATCGTCTTTACCTTTCATAATTTGGATTTAAATATGATAGGCATAGATCAATTATCTGCATCGTATTTGTATTCTAAGTTATTTTTTTGCGTGCTTGGTAAGTACTTCGTCAATCATTCCATAGGCCTTAGCTTCTTCGGCAATCATCCAGTAATCACGATCCGAATCTTTCCATACTTTATCAAACGGCTGACCACTGTGGTTCGCAATAATCTCGTAAAGTTCTTTTTTCAGTTTTTCAATTTCACGGTAGGTGATTTCGATATCTGAAGCTTGTCCCTGTGCCCCGCCCATAGGTTGATGAATCATTACGCGGGCATGTCTTAAAGCGGTTCGTTTTCCTTTGGCTCCGGCACACAGTAATACTGCTGCCATTGATGCCGCCATGCTGGTACAAATGGTGGCCACATCAGGGTTTACCCATTGCATGGTGTCATAAATTCCCAATCCTGCATACACCGAACCACCCGGACTGTTGATGTATAACTGTATATCTCTTTTCGCATCCATCGACTCTAAGAAGAGAAGCTGTGCCTGTATAATATTGGCGAAATAATCATCAACCTGCGTTCCAAGAAAGATAATTCTATCTGCCATTAAACGTGAAAAAACATCAATTTCCCTGAAGTTCATGGGGCGTTCTTCAATAACCGTTCTGGTCATATCTTTAACAGAACTTTTAATATATGACTCAACTTTTAAACTACTAATGCCAAGATGTTGGGTGGCATATTTTCTGAATTCAATTCCGTCATTCATACGAAGTAAATTTTTGATAAGATTTTACGAGTATAGTCAATTTCAATACCATTACAAAATACCCGCATTTTGTCATAGATTTCAAAAACAGGTTAAATGAGAACGCTTAAATTTTTGGAACTGAGGGTTGTTAATTAATGACTGTGGACGCCCTCGTGGCTGTGCTCATGTTGGTGCTCATGATTGTGAACATGTTCATGTTGCTGGTGATGGAGGTTGCTGTGTTCCTTCATTTTCTTGAAAAAATCATCAATCAATAGTTCTTTTTCCTCAATTGTAACCATATTCTTAAGCGCATTGATAACTTTAGTTTCAATGGCCATATTCAGCATGCGTGAGCGGTAGTTTTGATCTTTTAGCTGTTCTTTGGCGTAAGTTTCAAGGTAATCACTAACCGGAATATTCATATTATAACCAAAAAACATGCGTTTTGTGTAATTTACCGAGGCGTTTAATAAGTCCGGGTCTTCTATTTTTAATCCCTGATCTGCAATTACTTTTTCCTGAAAAAGTGTTGAACGCAGGTATTTTGCTTCAGGTTCATATTTATTATCTACCGTATCAGGAGTAAACTTATCTGGATGCCGATCAATAAGCCAACGCTTTAAGAAGGAGTCGGGCAAGGAAATAGAATGTTTCGCCAACATGGCATCAAATAACTCATGCTCCAGGGCATGATCCGCCTCTGATGCATAAAATTGCTTTAATTCTTCTTTTACTTTAGCTCTGAATTCTCCTTCGGTTTTAACGGAATTTTCGCCATATACTTTATCAAAAAATTCCTGATTCATTTCAGCAAGTTCCTGTCTTTTGATTTCTATTACAGTAAAACTAAAAAGTCTATGTAAATCAGTTACGGTCTCTTTACTAATTTTTAAAACTGTTGAAATTTCAGTTGTATTGTTATCAAACACTTCAAAAATATCGGCTGTCACCAAAGCCCCTGATTTCTGTCCGAGAAATGTTTTTTGTGTAGCCTCGTGTTTTATAGCCGACAGAAGAATTGGAAACTCGGCCTGAACTCCGCCTTCCCAAAAAGTTCCCTCCTCATTTAATTCTTTTGCATCTACAGTTAGTATATCGTTTGCCTCAGCAATGTCCACGCTAACTTGATTTCCGTACCGTTGCCTTGAGCGTTCCACTTCCTTTGAAATAAGGTCTTCGTCAATAGTCGGAACATGTTTTACAAAATAATCATTCTTGGAAATGTTGAGGTCAAATTTTGGGGACAGGCCAATATCAAAACGAAATTTAAAGTCTTCAGTCACCGTCCAATCATAGTTCTCGTTGTCGGCACTTAACACCGGTTGACCCAAAATTTCAAGCGCGTTTTCTTTAAGGTAATTGTTTAATACTTCAGACGTAAAATTGTTCACCTCGTCAACTAATACGGCTGAACCGTACATTTTTTGAATCATGCCCATAGGGGCCTTTCCAGGTCTAAAGCCGGGAATATTAGCTCGCTTCTGGTAATTTTTCAGAGCCTTTTCAACGCGCGGGGCATAATCAGTTTTTGTTACGTTTACGGTGAGTACCGCGTTCAGATCGTCTTTGTGGTCAATAGAGATGTTCACTGAATGTGTTGTTTATAGTATTGAGAATAAGTTAAAAGTGCGCACGGAGGGACTCGAACCCCCACGCCTTTCGGCACCAGATCCTAAGTCTGGCACGGCTACCAATTACGCCACGTGCGCGAGAAAGAGCGGCAAAGGTACACCGATGTGGATGAATTCCAAATTCCCCGGCTTGCAAAAACATTAAATTTGCATCAAGAAGTAAAAAAAATGCACCCAACCATTGATGTAGAGCAGGAAAACAAAGAGATAGTTAAACGCTACCGACACTTGCTGCGATCGTGCCGCAGGTTATTGGAAAAAGGCGATAAGAAAAAAATAAGGGAAGCTTTTGAACTGGCAATGGATGCCCACAAGGGCATGCGAAGAAAATCTGGCGAACCTTATATCTTTCATCCGCTGGCAGTTGCTCAAATTGCTACCGAAGAAATAGGGCTTGGACCTACCTCCGTGGTTTGTGCGTTATTGCATGATGTGGTAGAAGACACACATTTCACCCTTGATGATATTAAACACCAGTTTGGGGATAAAGTAGTTCAGATTATTGACGGACTTACTAAAATATCCACTGTTTTTGATACAGAAACCAGTTCGATTCAGGCCGAAAATTTTAGAAAAATGCTACTCACCCTTTCGGATGATGTACGGGTGATTTTGATTAAACTGGCCGACCGGCTGCATAATATGCGCACTTTGGGTTCCATGTCGCGCAAAAATCAATTAAAAATAGCCTCCGAAACCAAATACATCTACGCCCCGCTGGCGCACAGGCTGGGGTTATATGCCATTAAAACCGAACTTGAAGACCTTGCCCTTAAATATACGGAAGAAGATCAATTTAAATTTATTGCAGACAAACTCCAGGAAACTAAAACACAAAGAAATCGCTACATAAAACAATTTACTGAACCTTTGATAGAAGAGCTCGACCAACAAGGCTTAAAGTACGAAGTAAAGGGACGGCCTAAGTCTATTTATTCTATCTACAATAAAATGAAAAAGCAAAACATCCCTTTCGAGGAGGTGTATGATTTGTTTGCCATTCGGGTAATTATTGATACCCCGTTAGACAAAGAAAAATCTGATTGTTGGAAAGTTTATTCTATTGTTACCGATCATTACAGACCCAATCCCGATCGTTTAAGAGATTGGGTTTCTACTCCCAAATCAAATGGGTACGAATCATTGCACACCACGGTAATGGGGCCGCAGGGGCGTTGGGTAGAAGTTCAAATTCGCACACAACGAATGGATGAAATTGCGGAGAAAGGGTTTGCCGCACATTGGAAATATAAAGATAACGGAGCACCTACAACCAGTGATTTGGAGCGGTGGTTGGCACAGGTACGTGAAATTTTGGAAAACCCGGATTCGAACGCGGTTGATTTTCTTGATGATTTTAAACTGAATCTTTTTGCTGAAGAGGTTTTTGTGTTTACACCCAAAGGAGAGTTACGGAAACTGCCTGCCAATGCTACAGCACTTGATTTTGCTTTTGATATACATACTTCGGTCGGATCAAAATGTATTGGAGCCAAGTTAAATAATAGATTGGTTCCCATTAATCATAAGTTATCAAATGGAGATCAGGTAGAAATAATTACTTCAAATAAGCAAAAGCCAAATGAAGACTGGCTTGCATTTGTAGTAACTGCAAAAGCCAAATCAAAAATTAAAGATTTTCTTAAAGAAGAAAAGAAAAAAATAGCGGAAGACGGAAGAGAAATTCTTGAGCGCAAGTTTCATCATCAAAAAGTGGAATTTAACTCTGAGAATATAAATCATGTATTGTCTTTTTTTAAACTTAAGGCTGCTATTGATTTATACTACCTGATTGCAACAGAAAAAATACGTAAGCAGGATATTGATGTAATTGCGATTCTGTCTCATGCAAATGAAAAAAAACAAGTAAGTACAGCGGTGAACGAGCCAACCGGAAACAGGAAAAAGGCTGGTATCAACGAATTGAAAGAAGACACCATTGTTATAGGAGAAGATTATGATTTTGATTATTCAACGGCTAAATGTTGTAATCCCATTCCGGGGGATGATATATTTGGATTTATCACTGTTGGAGAAGGAATCAAAATCCATCGAACAAATTGTCCTAATGCGGTAGGGCTTATGTCTAATTATGGCTATCGCATTCTTAAGGCCAAATGGAAGAATTCACCAATAAAAAGTTCTAAGGCATTTCTTGCCGGAGTACAAATACAGGGGATTGATAGTGTTGGGATTATCAGCACAATTACCGATATTATTTCAAAAGAACTGAAGGTGAACATGCAGTCTATAACCGTTGAATCTCATGAAGGTAAATTTGATGGTAGGATAATGCTGTTTATTTATGATACTTCACATCTGGAAGAGTTAATTAATAAGCTTAAGGAGTCCAATCAGTTAATTCAGGTGAGTAGAATTGATGTGAATTAATCCGCAATTCATAACTTGCGACCTTGTTTTGCCAAACAGTAATGCATAAAAACACCGAAACAGATAAAACCAAAGAAACAGTAAAACGCCTTTTTACTGAGTATCTTGAACGAAATAAGCAACGTAAAACGCCAGAGCGTTTTGTAATACTTGATGAAATTTACTCTAAAAAGGAGCACTTCGATGTTGAAACCCTTTATGTGCAAATGAAAAATCGAAATTACAGGGTAAGCAGAGCTACCGTTTATAATACATTGGATTTGTTGCTCGATTGCGGATTGGTAATTAAGCATCAGTTTGGAAAAAATATTGCTCAGTTTGAAAGGGCATATGGGTATCGGCAGCATGATCATCTTATTTGTAATATTTGCGGAAAAGTAACAGAATTTTGCGACCCCCGCATTCAGCAAATTCAAACCATGATGGGAGATTTGCTTCACTTTAATGTTACCAATCATTCACTCAACTTGTATGGTTCACCCAAGATTGATAAAGATGGTAAATGCATGAGTTGCCACAAACAGGTGAATATTGGATAAGAAAATCAAAATATGGTTGACGTACTTTTAGGTTTACAATGGGGAGATGAAGGCAAAGGAAAAATAGCCGATTTTATTACGCCCCACTATGATATTGTTGCCCGTTTTCAGGGGGGGCCAAATGCAGGTCATTCACTTGAAATTAACGGGATGAAACATGTGCTGAATACAATTCCGTCCGGAATTTTTCATCCCAATTGCATTAACCTTATTGGTAGTGGGGTGGTTATTGATCCGGTAAAACTCAAGGATGAGATTTCTAAATTGTACCCTTTAGGGGTTGACGTAAAAAAGAACCTGTTTCTTTCGAAAAGGGCACACCTTATTTTGCCAACTCACCGTCTGCTTGACGCAGCATCCGAGCAATCAAAAGGGAAAAATAAAATTGGTTCTACCCTTAGAGGAATTAGCCCTTCATATCAGGATAAAACCGGACGCTCGGGTATAAGAGTGGGCGATATGAATCTTGCTACTTTTAAGTATAAATATGATGAAGTAAAACAACGCCATTTGTCTTTGCTCAGGTTCTATGGGTTTGACCTTACCGCTTCAAACTTGCAACAATTGGAAGATGATTGGTTTGCCGCTATTGATTATTTACGTGATTATGTTCAGGTTGATAGTGAATATTACATTAATGAGGCAATGGTATCGGGAATGAAAATTTTGGCCGAAGGTGCTCAGGGAAGTATGCTTGATATTGATTTTGGAACTTATCCATTTGTTACCTCGTCCAATACTATTACCGCTGGTGCTTGTACCGGTTTAGGGTTGGCTCCTCGCCACATCAATAGAGTGTACGGTATTTTTAAAGCCTATTGTACTAGAGTAGGTGGTGGCCCTTTCCCTTCAGAGCTTATTGATGAAACAGGGGAACTTATTCGAAAAAAGGGACATGAATTTGGAGCAACCACCGGCCGACCCCGCAGAACAGGTTGGATTGACTTAGTTGCGTTGAAGTACGCAATTATGCTAAATGGGGTCACTCATGTATTTATAACAAAATCGGATGTATTATCCGGATTTACCGAGATAAAAGCTTGCGATAGATACTTGTCACACGGTGAGATTCTTTCAGGCGTTCCTTTTGAACTAAATGATGAAAGCCTAACTCCTTTATATAAATCATTTAAAGGTTGGGACAAAGACCTAACAACTGCTAAACACGAATGTGATTTGCCTCTAAACTTTACTGAATATATTAGTTACCTTGAAAACGAATTAGCAGTTCCAGTCAGTATTGTTTCTGTTGGCCCTGATAGGGATCAAACTATCATCAGAAAAGAGTTCCGATAGAATTTAACAGGATAAAATTGTTTTAATTGGTGGGGGGATATAAAAAAGAAAGCCCAGTTTATGGCTGGGCTTTCTTTTTTATGAAACTTTATATCTTAATATTCCCAAAGGTCATGTTCAAAGATAAAAAGTTCTTGTTTAATCCTATCTGCTTCAAGTAAAGCGGCAAGATTATCTTTTTCATATTCAGGCATGTTCTTTATGTAATAATCATACATATTTGATTCCTTAATAATATAGCTTGAGAACAAGCGGTTTTCAAACCAATCATCGTAGGTTAATCGCATGGCATCATTAAAGCGATTGTAAAGTTGTTCATTAACCAAAATTTCCCTTAACTCGGAATACTTAATGGTGAAAAGTGGGTAAACCTCACCAGTGGCATCGCCATTTACTAAGAGGTCGGCAATCGGGGTAATAGCGATAATTCGGGTAATAATTTTTCCATGGTTTTTGTCAAAAGCCCATTCTTCCATTACTCTGAATTTTTGAACGGTTGACCATCTTCTCGGCTCATCAATAGTTACGGTTTTAGTGATAGCGGTGGTAGGATCAAAAGTTGGTAATAAAATATCTGGATTCTGTGCACTGTCAATTACTTCGCTTTGCGTTTGAATAGACGCTCTTTTTGAAGCTTCTTCGGGAGTTAAGGGCGTAATCATGGAGTCAGGGTCGGCATAAACATGAAGTTGACCGCTACGCGCATATTTCAACACTATATCGGCAAATGCATTCCTAGGCCAAGTCATTACCTTGTTATTCTTTTCGCGCAGGTCAATAATTCTCCAAACTCGCTTTCTGTATATCGCGTCAGCCTCTCTTAAAAAAGGCCATTGAACAACCATTCCATCAGGGAATCTGTTTTCGTTATAAAGAACGTTTTCCGAATATGGCTGTTGCTGCTGTGGTTCATTTTGGGCAACAGAAAACATCGGAACAGCGTTTAGAAATAATAGAAAGCCGGAGAATCTTTTAATAGTGCGTATCATTACTTTATTTTTAAAAGAATCGAAGATTTGATGTTCACTACACCAATTTTGGTACCAATAGCGTCCGCTTTGATATTGCTTATGATAAGCATGTCGCCTGCACGTGCACCACTTACCCCGTTAACAATATTACCAGGAAGGGTTTGCCCCTGAACTCCGTTAGCAATAATAGGATCGCCACCTTTGCGTGTTAAAATAGCATCGAATGAAAGCACTTTATAACGTATTCCTTCAAAGGCAAAGTCAGCCAAATCGCACACTACGTACGGCAAACCTTTTATTTCGCTTGGTGTGGCTGATGAGTTAATTATTTTACCAACCATTGGTGTTGGGCTAGGCACTTTCTTAACGCGGTATTTTTTAGATTCAACACGTTTAACAGTTCCGTCTTTACTTCTAACAGAAGCAATAATTTCTACTTCTTTTCCTCCGTCAACCTGTAAATTCCAGTGTCCTTTTTGACCAGAAACAGGAATCATTCTTCCTCCAACGCAATTGGCAATAATCTGTTCAGGTGCACTGCCGGGAACAGAAATAGCAATTGGATTATCAAGGCCAATATACACTACGTTCATTTTTTCAGCAGAAATGGTTGCCATTCCTTTGAATGCGGTGTATGCTAATTCGGCTGTTTTTTCCTCAACCGATCCATCCGGTTTACGAACATTAACAACTACCTTAAGTTTCTGCTCTCCTTCACTCGATGGGTTGGTTTTAAAAAGTCCTTTTCCATCCTTCACATCAATAGCACGTCCGTTAACAAACATTTCATTGTTTTTCTTTGAATCGTAAGCAGCAAGATAAATTTCAGCTTCAAATTCGCCACCAATTGGAATAACGGTGCCTTTTGTTGGTACAGCTACAGCTATCGTTTGGTCAAATTTGATATCATCTTTGTTTATACCTTTAGCCAATAAGTCGAGCACTTGTGATTCAGTGTTTTTGCAGTCGTTCTTGATTTTTTCAATCATCGTTACAACCGCAGCCAATGGAGCATGTTCAAACATTTCCGATTCCCATGCTTGTTTTTGACCTCCGTGCGATGGAGGATCCGGGGTATATAAATCTGTTTTTACGTCCTTTTGCTCAGCCGGTGAAAGAAGTTTCAGCAATGCTTCACGTGTTGAATTTATTTTTTCTTTTAGCTTCTTACTTTCAGCACCACCATCTTTTTTAATAAAATGGAAAGCGTGTTTTTCGATATTATCTGGTTGAGCCAATTCTCTTTCAGCCTCTGGTAAGGCGTGATTGTCTTCATCGTCTTTCCTGCCTTCTGCTTGTTTAACAAGCATGGTTTTGATATTATCTAAGTAATCTGTTAGTTCTTTGGATACTTTACGAGCTTGCTGTGCCTTTTCGTAAAAAGGACGCGTTTTTTCAGCATTAATTGACATCTCTTTTTCCAAAGCTTTCATGGTCATGTTGTTTTTGTCGTCTATATTCTTACCCGACTTCATCATGCTCACTTCCACCATGTGGAATGCTTTTAGGATGTCTTTTGATACGTTCAATGCAAGCAAAGCTGTCAACACGAGGTACATCATGTTGATCATCTTCTGCCGCGGTGGTAATTTGCCACTTGCCATGTTCTGTTAACTCCTTTGTTTAAATTGTTAAACTTATTAAATTAACCCTTTACAACCATAGCGCTTAGCATACCGCCATACACATTGTTGAGGCTTGTGAGGTTTTTAGATAATTTATCCATTTCCTGTTTGAAGGTAACAGCTTGTTGTTCTGTTTCAGAGAGGCTACTGATAACACCGGAAAGATTACCAACAAATGCATTGATAGTTTTGAGGTGATTATTTGATTCGGCAATCTCTAATTCATAAATTGAATTTAACTGAGCCAGATTTTTAGAGATTTTCTCCATCTGATCACCATACTCACGAGAGTTAGAACTTGAAGCAGCCAATGTATTTAACGCATCAACGGCACCAACGTAGGATGAATTGATGCCCTCAATTGATTTAGATGCTTTTTGAACATTAGAAACATATTCGTTCGTTGCCACAGAAGCATTAGAGAGGTCAGTAAGATTAGAAACATTTGAACTTAAGGTTTGTAAACCAGTCCCTAAACTACTGATTAATTCAGGGCTCACTTTGGCATCCTCGAGCATTTTGTCTAACTGCTGACTTACAGAGCCTTTGTTTTTAGCTTCCAGTTTACTAACATCATAATCCTCGGCTAATTCTGGATAAACACGAGACCAGTCAACTTCATCATGAACCGGTTCAAATGCCGAAACTGTAAAAATCAAAGCTTCCGTAAGCAAACCCACTGTAAGCATGACGTCCGCTATTTTAAGGTGGAGAATCTTTGCCCACGCACCCACAATTACCACAGCAGCTCCTAATCCATAAATTTTTGCCATCAATCTTTTGAAAGCCATTGATTCAAGAAATCCCTTTTTTTTGCTCATAATACTTAAGTGAATTTTTAGGTTATGTTAAACAATTATAAATTAATAGTAATGAATTAATTATTTAAAGATAATTAATTTTTATCTTTAATAGAGCGACCCATAAATGACATTACACAGCGGAAGCCGACAAATGACTTTGCTGAATCCTGATATTCGTAGGTACGGGTTGCTACGTTAATAAAGTGACCAATATCCTTCCACGACCCACCGCGAATTACTTTTCGTTTTAACGTCTCTGCGTCTCCGTTAGGGTTTTCCGCTTTGGTGGCCTGAGCTTCATATTCATAATCAGAGTTCATGTCGTCTGAGAAGAAGTTAGTTGAATTTTGGTACGCAGTGCGGGTCCATTCGGCAACATTGCCCGCCATGTCATAAAGCCCAAAGTCATTAGGGAAATATGTACCTACATGAATTGGGTAAAAGCCTCCATCAGCAGGATAATCACCCCGACCCGGTTTGAAATTGGCGAGGAAACAACCTTTGCTATTGCGAATATAGGGACTACCCCATGGGTACATATTTCCATCGCGTCCGCCACGAGCTGCGTATTCCCACTCATATTCGGTAGGCAAACGAAATGGTTCAACAATTGGCTCATCTATTTTACCATAATAGGAGTTCATGTGCATTGTTCTCCAATTACAAAAAGCAGTAGCCTGACGCCAGTTAACTCCTACTACCGGATAGTTATCGTATTTTGGATGCCAAAAATACATTCTGGTCATTGGTTCATTAAATGAATAAGTAAAATCTCTAACCCAAACTAATGTATCAGGATAGATTTCAACACCACTGTCATCGTTTGCTTTTTCTCCTGCTTTACGAATAAAATCGGCACGATTTGCATCATAGCCTTTGCGTGGCGCTTTTGCCGCGGCAACCAAATCAACCCACTCATACCTGTATTTTAGTTTACGCACATCAAGTTGTTTTACTTTATAGTGACGTTCACTTTCCGCATAAAACATGTCGTTTAAAGTTTCAATTGCGGCCGGGTCTTCCATGTCTAAGCGCTCATCATAATTAATATAGTGGTCTCCGTTCTCCTGCTCAATCCAGTAGGTTTCTCCCATAGTTTCACGGGCAATAGAGTCCACCACATGATAAACAAACTGGCGATACTCGTTATTGGTAATTTCTGTATCGTCCATGTAAAACCCAACAATGGAGATTTGTTTATTTGGAGCCAGCTGAGAAGATAAAATATCTTGCTCATCCTGCCCGATATGGAAAGACCCTGTGGGCACATAGATGGTACCAAACGGTTGAGGATGGAACCAAACACTTCTTCCAGGTACACCAGTCAACTCACCACGATCATTGCTCAAACCGCAACTTACCAGCACGGTTACTGTGACCAGGATGAGGAATGAATTAACTATTTTCATCTGCTTTGTTCTATGGTACTTTTATGTTCAGTTTCGCAAATTTAGAGCTTGAAATCGAAATTCCAAATCCTTATCCATGTGGATAATATTTTTATTTCTGTGGATAAAACGGAAATTCACTAAATTTTATTGTTAATAATTTACAAATATCTGGGCGTTAAGCGGATATTTGGAATTTTGGGTACTGGGGGCTTAAATTTAAAGCAATACGTAACATAAATTTCGTGCGAACCTCCACTAAACTTACTCAACTGGCTTGTGGTAAAGTCATATGAATAACCTGCATGAAAGTTTTCGGTGAACTGATAGCCGATCAAGCCAATTAAGGCATCACCCGAGCGATATATTACGCCACCCCTTATTTTGTTGTTATATAATACAAAGGCATTTAAGTCAACCTGCATTTTTCCAGGAGCCTGCTTTATTAAAATATTAGGTTCAAGTGTAAGCGAAGAGGTGAGGTCTAAGGCAGCACCTGCCATCAAATAATAGTGAGTGGCTAACTTTGAGTCAACGGTATTACCATTAATGGTAGTATACGAAATGGTACTTTGCATTAGATGTGTAGCTGACAAGCCAGCATACACATTTTTTAGTCGACCAATGGAAGTGTTAGTGTAATAAACTCCTCCATTTATATCGGGGGCTGTCGCTGAAACTTTTGATATCGGGATTTTAGGGTCTCCCATTTGTTCCGGTTTTAGTTTAGTTCCATCAAGCGATTTCTGCATAAAACCTCCTGCCGCACCAACGGCCAAATTGCTTGTGCCTGCTGAATTTAGCTTAATTTTATATGCAAAAGAGAAGACCACATTTAAGGAATTTTCGTATCCCAATTTATCATTAATGAGTCCTAAGCCAACTCCAGCTCGTTGTTTTGCTATGGGGGAGTTGATATTTAATGTTTGAAATTCCGGTGCTCCAGCAAAACCAGACCATTGTTTTTTGTAAACCGAGGTAGCACAAACAGCATCTTTGCTTCCTGCATAGGCTGGGTTGTAAGCCATTTTGTTGAACATAAAGAAGGAGTAATACGGATCTTGCTGTGCATGTGATTTTGCTGCAAACAACAGAGCCACAAGGGCCAAGGCAAAGTATTTCCTGATCATCTTAGCGTTTTTAACTGATTAAATGTGTAACGATAATTGCAAATATTAATTATTCTGCTTGGACAAGCAAGTTAGTATTAATAACATTAAAAAGCAAGGATGAAGAAAAAATTAGCCTTTATTAACTTTTATGATGTATTGTTCAAGTGCCATTACCATTGATGGCGCAGCAGGAGTAGGGGCAGAAATATTAATTGTAAGTTTTGCATCCTCAATAGCCTTACCTGTGGCAGATCCGAAGGCAGCAATGCGGGTGTTATCTTGAATAAAATCGGGAAAGTTGTCGAAAAGAGATTTTATATCCACTGGGCTGAAAAAAACCAGTATATCATATTTAACATCCGACAGGTCAGAAAGATCGGCAGAAAGGGTGTGGTAGCTGATCGCCTCTTTAAAGAAGAATTTCTTTTTAGCCATAAAAGATGGAATCACATTCTTACGTACGTTTGAGCAGGGAAAAAGAAACTTTTCAGACGGATGGTTTTTTATAACATCAAGTAAGTCTGTTTCGGTTCCTTTGCCGTGAAAAACTTTTCTTTTTCTAACCTGAATGTATTTTTGAAGGTAATTGGCAGTTCCTTCATTGATGCAGAAATACTTGGTATCTGGAGCCATCTCTATTTTCATATCTGCACATAATCTAAAAAAATTATCTACTGCATTACGTGAGTTAAGGATGATAGCGGTAAAATCGGTAAAGTTAATTTTTTGCGATTTGAACTCTTTTGCAGGAATAGGTTCTATGGTTATAAAAGGTCTAAAGTCAACTTTCAGGTTAAGCTTTTTTGCCAGTTCTAAATACGGAGAGCGTTCGCCCTCTGTTGGTTTTGGTTGGGAAATCAGTATGCTTTTTACCTTCACGCCTAAGTGCTTTTTATTCAAATATCAGGGTTACAATTATTATCCAAGGAGATATTTCGAAGACGCAAAGATAGAGAATTATATAAATCAATGGATACCTAAAATAAGTACCTGATAAAATGATTAATCTAGCAACCCGGTAAACCACACTCAGCATAAATGTGGCGATGATAGTTTTGGTTAAGATTTCTTCCATAAGTGGCGAGTTAATATAAATTCGTGCAACGAAAACCGGAAGTATAATCAGTGCCACAAAATTATTTGTTGTAATTGTATTGGAAACCATGCTAATTCCAAATTTATTTAATTGGAGTAACCAGCCCCAAAAATAGTGTGCAATAAATTTTAAACCGTAAATACAAAAAATTAGCCCTACTATCGCAAGGTACATTAAAAGTGAATTATCAAGAAATGTGCGGTCTTGAGCATCAAGTACAACGTACACAAACAGGGCACTTATTAGGAGAAAAATACTAAAGAGTTGCATGGTGATGTAGTTAAAGATTACCCCGCGCTCTTCCCAAAGTTTAGCAGTAATTTTTGTGCTGAAAACAGAATTAAGTGAGGCCTTAAAGTTTTTCTGATTAAATGTCCTAACCCATCCAATATATGCTAAAATGAACAGTAAGGTACAAAACAACCATTTAGGGCTTCTTTCTTTTCGGTATTTCACTTCCTTTATAGACGGAACCTCTCGCTGCGAATAATTATCTCCTACACTAATATGGTTATTTATGGAAGCATACCTTCTGAAATTTGCATTAATAAAGGAATCGTTTAAAAGGCTGTCAAGAATTGTTTCAGAGCCTGAATTGGCTACCAAGGCTGTATCGTTGAATGATGAATCCAACTGTAATACCAATGGGGTAGAATCGGTTTGAGCTATTGCCGCTGGAAAACCATTTAGAAGCAATACCGAAACTAAAATGAAATTAATTAAACCACCTTGCATGAATCAGGGTCAAAAATAATTAACTAATCCGAAATGTACCTTACCTTGTTTTAATTGTATAGGGTTATTAAATTGACGCCCCAACGCATAATAAAGGGAAAAGATACCTGCACCTGTTTCAAAGTTAATACCTGCTCCGAACCCAAGTGGAGTATCTGATAATTTTATTTGTCGCGTATTCCGCTCATACCAGGCGGCATTTGTAAATAAAATAAAGTTTGAGTTGATTCCAAGAATATATCGGTATTCCATAGTCAAAATGGCGTATGAGTTAGCAAAAATAGATTGTTCATCAAATCCCTTTAAGGTTTTAATACCACCAATTCTGAATAGCTCATTTGTGAAAATTTCTTTTGCCGATAAAGTAGCTGCGGATATTTGCGTTCTAACAGCATTTGTCTTATTAAGAGGCCAGAATTTATCAATATTAATTGTTGCCTTTAGTTGCATACTTCTCAATTCCATGCTGTCATAAAGCGTGTATTTTTTTGACCGGGAATCGGTAAAGACTATTTCTTTTATGGTATTATTTTTTTTTATTTTCTTTATACCTGCCCCAAACGAAGCCTCAATTAATATTCCTTTTGTAGGATTTGCGGGGTAATTGAGAAAATTGAGTTTCATTGAAAGTCCATAGAGGTAGGTATACATATCCGCAAACTGTGGTAGTTGACGGTTATTCTTTACTGAATTTGTATCAACAGAAAGCAACGAGGTGTTTTGAATATTATAAAAAGTTTTAAAGTAATTGCTGCCTCCAAGCGCATATTGGAAACCTATGTCATTTTCTACCTGTAAATACAGTGAATCAAATTTTAACAACGCAAAATAATAATCAACTCCTACAGGGGAATTAGCTAAATAAGGATAAACTAACCGTACTTTAAGATCTTGCGAGTTGATAAGAAAACTTCGGTAGTGAAGCTCAAAGGTTTTACCAGTACCAAACAGGTTTTGCAAATTCAAATTTAACTCTCCGGTAAGCACAAGTTTATTATTAATATTACTTCTTGGGGCAAATCCCACTACACCGTCCAACTGGCTTGCCTTTTTTTGATCAATAAATGTAATAATACGTGCTTTTGAACCCGTAAAATATATTTGAATGGGTTTGGTTGTTTTTGCGAAGGACAATTGATTGATTCGTTTGTTAATTTGTTTGATTAGGTTTTCGTTGTAAAGGCTGCCACTTTTAATACCTGTATAGTTGTACAAGTATTTACGCTTTAACGAAGAGTTACCTACAATTTCAATGCTATCAACAAAGATGAGCTGTTTTTTGTTTACCCTTAAATTGGCTGTAATTGAATCATGATTTATTTTTACACTATCAAAACTTACCGTAGCAAATGGGTATCCGTTATTTTCGTAGTACCTTAGTATTTTTTCAATAATCCGTTTTACTTCTTCCGGATTAAATGGTTTTTCTGCAAATAATCTTTCCCGGTAGCCAATTCTACTTAAAACCTCTTCCTCTCCATTATCAGGGTTTAGTTTAATCAATCGGTACTTTGAGCCTAAGGAAATGTAAACCACATGTAAACCGTTCGTGGCAACAACACTGTCAATTCCGGCTGTGAGAAAACCTTGAGCAATGGCTTTGGTTATTTCAATTTTGCCCTGTGTGAAGCAACTAAGGCTGTCAGTGAAGCTGCTTATTTGTTTTGAATTAATTTGTAGCACCCACCTTTCGGCCGTTTGACCAAAAGTTTTTCCGGCAATCAGGAAGCATACACAAATGATATATTTAAAGTACTTTTGCAGCACGCGGCAAATTACGCTAAAATTATTTTACATCTAAAATGGCCGGTATCTACCTTCATATTCCCTTTTGTAAAAAAGCTTGTTATTACTGCGATTTCTATTTTACAACTTCCCTACGTTTAAAAGGAGATTTTATTACGGCTATTCGAAAAGAAATTAATACCCGACAAAATTATCTGAGCAATGAGCAGGTAGATACTATCTATTTTGGAGGAGGAACTCCATCCCGATTGGATTTCGATGATATTGAGCGGTTATTAGACACCATCCATGATTCATTTAACGTATCAACTTCGGTCGAAATTACGCTAGAAGCAAATCCTGATGATTTAACAAAGTTGAAAATTAGCGAATTTAAGCGAGCCGGGATTAATCGGCTCAGTATCGGAGTTCAATCATTTTACGATGAGATTTTAAAATGGATGAACAGGACTCACACCGCGCAGGAAATTTTTACTTCTATAAGCGAGTCACAACAGGCAGGTATTTCTAATATAACCATTGATTTGATTTATGGTATTCCGGGATTGTCGGATGAGATGTGGCAAATGAGTATAGAAAGATTTTTAGGTCTATCTGTTTCCCACCTTTCGGCCTATTCATTAACAGTGGAACGGAAAACCCCTTTACACAAGCTTATTGCTTCTGGAAAATATGTTGCTGTTAGCAATGATGCTTCTGCAAAACATTTTGAAATATTAATGCAATTGATGCAGCAAGCGGGATGGCAGCATTACGAAATTTCGAATTTTGCAAGGGAAGATGCTACTATTTCTAAGCACAATAGCGCTTACTGGAATGCTACCAATTACCTTGGATTAGGCCCTTCGGCTCATTCGTACAATAGTTATCAGCGCAGATGGAATAATACGCCTTTGCAAAGGTATATTGATAAAATAATGTCGAACGAAGTATATTATGAGGAGGAAACCCTAAATAAAATCGATAAGTATAATGAACGGGTGTTAACAGGGCTTCGCACTATGTGGGGAATACATGAATCGGATCTTGGTGAATTAAGCAACTACTTTAGAGAGAATGTTGAAACCTATTTGAACCAAAATATGGTAGCTTACTCGGGTGGGAGGTATGTATTAACCCAAAGTGGAAAGTTGTATGCCGACCGTATTGCTTCGGACTTATTTTACGTTTAGGGTCACTGTGGTACATCTTCCTCCCAATTTATTTCCTCCTCTTGTTTCTTTTCTTCTTCTTTAAGTTTTTTATCCTCCTCGGTTTGAAATTCCTTTTTTAGAATATCTTTAATATTTTGCTGTTCAACGTGAATACTCTCTTTAATTTTTTTCTTCACGCCTAATTTGTCGTATGAAATGACAAGATTTTCAAGGTAACCTTTCATTGTTAGGTAAATGTATATTCCTCCACCCTGAGTTTCTTCTTCTTCAAATTCTTTATTTATTTTGGTGTTTCGTTTTTTGCGAATTACATCAGAAAGTTTTGCACGTATGTGATAGTCGAGGTAATTATCAGGGAATGTATTTGTTCCTGAAATGGCCAAATTTAGCGCGTTGTTTTTTACTTCCATTTGAGGGATAATTATTTTTCCGTCAAGTATCTGGATTGTATTGGTGAGTTTGTCAAATGTGAGGTGTTTAAGCTCATTTACTTCTGCAAATTTGGATAGTTCCATCAAGGGGGCGTAGTCCATAATTTCACCATTCGTAATTGTTATATCTGCTTGCGCTACAATTTTTTTCAAATCGCAGTTAAAATCGGAATTCCAAACTGAACCAAACTGAATTTTTGTATCTAATTTACCACGCAGGTGCTTGTCGGTAAGCATATCCTGCCCAAAATTTTCGCATTGATAAAAAAGCTGGTTGATGTCGAGTTGTTGCATGCTGGCATCGCAACTGATTAATAATCTATCTTTAATTCGGTTATTAATTTCACCCGCAATATTAATTTGACCCTTCATTGCTTTCAAACTAAGGTTTGCTGACCTAAGTATATTATTTTTCAGTGTCAAGTTACCAGTCACTTCACTTGCGTTAAATTTATAAAGTTTTAGTTTTTCAATACGAAGGTTTAGATTCAGTTCAATATTTTCAGGGAAAATGAATCCGCTTGAATCTATGCGTTCCTGATTTCGGCTTGTGAAAAAAACTTTTTCCAAGTCAATGTTGGTAGATGTAAGGTTGGCATCAATAAGTAGGTGTTGTTTATCCAAAAAGAGGTATGGAAGGAAATTCTTGATTGTTCCGTTCAGCAAAAAATTAGTCTCATCGGCCGTTGCTGCAAAATCATTAACAGAAAAATCATTTCCATGTAAACCAAACTGTCCATTTGTAATTCTGTAACTATGGGGGTTATCTTTTAATTTAAGTTCAATGCCGGAAAGTTTCATTTGTCCTTCCGATTTTGTTTTTAATGCCGTTTCTTTTTGTTTCAAATCACTAATTCTCCCCGCGAAATATAGGTCGGCAAAGGCAAATCCTTTTAGTGTTTCAATTTGTTCTATCTGAAGAAAATCGGTCATTTTTTGTAAATCAATATTGCCATGCAATTGAGCAATTAGCAGCGGGTCGTTAAGGTTTTCTATTTGCAAAACTGCATTTAATTCATTCGGGCCTAATTTGGCTTTCAGGTTTTCAATAATTAGTTTACTGGTTTGTGCATTTTTTGCCGACCCATTTGTAAATGTTCCTTTGCACGAAAGGTTCTGTAAGCCTTCACTAATTCCCGAGGTATAAACACTTGCTTTTGAGATACCGAAATTAATATTAATATGAGGATTTTCTTTAGCGGATAGCACTCCGTTAATTTGGGTGTTAAAGTAGAAATCGCCCTCACTCTTATAATCTACTACTGCTTTGCGATTTTCTTCAGGCAACAACAAAAGGAATGATTGAATGGTCATCTCTTTGCCGGTTATATCCATGTTAAACAAGGTGCCTTTATCTTTGGGCAGCAGTTTAATATTCCCTTCCACATTAAACGGCAACCCCGAGATGGTTAAATCCCCTTTGGCAAAACGAAAGTTGCTCTCTTTTACATTTACTTCCAGTGCTGAGTTCATTGACACCCTGCGTTTTTTGATATAATTGATTTTCCCGAATTGCAAGGTGTCGAAATAAAAGTCGCCTTTCCATTTCAGGTTAAATTTCTCTTCATAAAAGTCCCCGCCAAGGGTGGTTTCATTAATTAACGAACTTAACCATAGCCCTACTTCCAGATCTTCATAAACTACTTTCATGTTATGGATACGAATATCTTTAAGGTGTACACTTATTGAGTCATTCGGATTGTTCTTCGGGGCTTCTTTTATAAAGGTATAATTATCCCTCCCTTTTTTATCAACGAATAAATTGGCATTACCATTTTTTATGACCACCTCATTGATAGTATATTTTTTATCAATAATGTCCCAAATATTAAAGGACAGATAAATTTCATTTGCTTTTAGTAATTCTTTTTTTCTTCCGGGGTAGTTTTCGAAAATTACTACGTCTGAAAAGAGCAAACTTGCTTTAGGGAAATTAGCCAGAATTGAAAACTGAATATCTCCTGTTTTAACCTCTACTGCCAGTTGATTACTAATTTGGGAAACTAAGTACAGTTTAATATTTCCCCCAAACCAGTAAATGACACCATATAGAGTAGGTATAACACAGAGTAGTGTTATGGTTAAAACAAGAAGAAAACGCTTGAATTTTTGCATTGGCAATTTTAACAGTTCTCAAAAATACATCAAATTTAGGGTAGGCTTTGCACTATAACGTGTTGATAACGAAAAACTGATGTATGATTTATCAGATTTTTTACTTCCGGTTTGCAAAGTTTGCGGTCAATCCTATATTTGCAGTCCCTTTTGGAAACAACAGTTTGCAAAAGTTTATTACGTATTTATTATATTGGAAGTTTAGCTCAGCTGGTTCAGAGCATCTGCCTTACAAGCAGAGGGTCGGGGGTTCGAATCCCTCAACTTCCACTCAGGTAAAGCTCTGCATATAGCAGGGCTTTTTGTTTTAGGGTTTTAGTCTGTCTTTGAAAACTTTTTCGAATTTGTCGAGTTTCGGTTTAATTACAAACCTGCAATAAGGTTGGGTTCCATTTTCATTATAGTAATTCTGGTGATAATCTTCCGCAGGAAAGAACGTAGAAAAAGGAACGATTTCAGTTACAATTGGAGAATTAAAGGCATCTGATTCATCTAATTCTGTTTTGAGTTTTTGGGCAATTAGTTTTTGTTTCTCATTATGATAAAAAATGGCCGAGCGGTATTGAGTTCCAATATCATTTCCTTGTTGGTTTAGTGTTGTGGGGTCATGAGCCAGCCAAAAAGCTTTTAAAATTTCTTCATAACTTATAGTATCGGGGTTATAAATAATCTGGCATACTTCGGCATGGCCAGTGGTGCCGTTACATACTTCCTTGTAGGTGGGGTTTTTTGTATTCCCGCCCGTATAGCCTGAAATTACCTTTTGTACTCCGTTAAGCCTTTGGAAAATGGCTTCAATGCACCAAAAGCATCCTGCTCCAAGGGTTGCAGTATCAGTTTTGCAGGTTGTTGATTGCGCGGGTGGTGTCATTTTTTTGCTTTTAATATTGTTCGGTTGACCAAAGCAGCTAAGTAAATTGAGCAAGATGGCTATGGAATAAATTAGTTGTTTCATGAATATTGTTACCTTTTTTAGTGACGAAGGCTCTTACAAAATTAATGAACATATTTTACCCCAAAAGATTTCAATCTTTCATCCGAAATTTGGCTTATTGACTTTTGCGTTTTATCTGGGATGTCAGGGTGTAACTTAAGGTATTACTAAGGTAAATAAAAAAGCCATCAACCTGAGGTGATGGCTTTTAAGAAAAACCAAGTTTCAGCAAAATTCTTCGTAGGCATCTTGCAGGTTTGCTGCAATCATTTCAGCCGGTCGTCCTTCAATTTGGTGACGCTCGATAAAATGAACCAGTTCCCCATTTTTGAAAAGTGCTACGGAAGGTGAAGAAGGAGGAAAAGGAGCCGTAAATTCACGCGCTTTTGATACTGCTGCTAAATCCTGTCCTGCAAATACAGTAAATAATTTAGCCGGTTTTTTGCTGCCGGTTACTGACTTAATGACGCCAGGACGGGCACTTCCTGCCGCACAACCACATACTGAGTTAAAGACAACAAGAGCTGTTCCGTCTTTCTCATTCATGGCCTTTTCAACTTCTTCCGGAGTTTTTAACTCGGTGAAACCTACATTGGTTAACTCTGCCCTCATGGGGGCTACAAGCATTTCTGGATATGGCATATTTTATTTATTTTTTTCTATTCAATACCTAGTGTTTTAAGGATGCACTCTTTTGCAATTATGATGCAAAAGTAAAACAGAATTAAGGCTATTCTGTTTCACTAAGGCAATATTTTGTTATTGCAAAAAATAGAGCTAATTTTGCCACCCTTATTTTACGACTAATTATCTGATTATTAATATGAGCGAATCAAAAACACAATTGCCCTACAAAGTGAAAGACATCTCTCTGGCAGAGTGGGGGCGTAAAGAAATTAAATTGGCCGAGGCGGAAATGCCCGGTTTAATGGCTATTCGTAAAGAATATGGTTCCAAGCAACCCTTGAAAGGTGCCCGTATTGCCGGATGCTTACACATGACTATTCAGACCGCTGTGTTGATTGAAACCCTGAAACATCTTGGAGCCGAAGTTAGCTGGAGTTCATGTAATATTTTCTCAACTCAGGATCATGCTGCCGCTGCTATTGCCGCTGCTGGAATTCCTGTTTATGCTTGGAAAGGCCAGAACGAAGAAGAATTTGACTGGTGTATTGAACAAACCCTGCATGCATTTGAAGGAGGAAAAGCTCTTAACATGATTTTGGATGACGGGGGAGATTTAACCAATATGGTATTTGACCGCTATCCTGAATTGACTAAAGATATTAAAGGTCTTTCAGAAGAAACCACTACCGGAGTTCACCGTTTATACGAGCGCATGAAAAAAGGTACTTTGGTTATGCCTGCTATTAACGTTAACGATTCAGTTACTAAATCTAAATTTGACAATAAATACGGTTGTAAAGAATCATTGGTTGATGCTATACGTAGAGCTACTGATATTATGATGGCTGGAAAAGTGGCTGTGGTGGCCGGATATGGTGACGTAGGAAAAGGCTCTGCTGAATCTTTGCGAGGTGCTGGAGCGCGTGTATTGGTAACCGAGATTGATCCGATTTGTGCCTTACAAGCTGCTATGGATGGATTTGAAGTTGTTACAATGGAAGATGCTTGTAAACGAGCTAATATTTTTGTTACTGCAACAGGTAACGTGCGTATTATTACCGACCGTCACTTTAAAGCCATGCGCGATAAATCTATCGTGTGTAATATTGGCCACTTTGATAACGAAATTGATATGGCCTGGTTAAATAAAAGCTACGGTTCTACCAAATATACTATTAAACCACAGGTTGACGTGTACAACCTTGACGGAAATGAAATCATCGTTTTGGCTGAGGGCCGTTTAGTAAACTTAGGTTGTGCAATGGGTCACCCTTCTTTTGTTATGAGTAATTCGTTCTCTAACCAAACCTTGGCTCAAATAGAACTGTGGACCAACAGCAGCAATTACGAAAACAAAGTGTATGTGTTACCAAAGCATCTGGATGAAAAAGTAGCTGCTTTGCACTTAGATCATATCGGAGCTAAATTGACCAAACTCGATGCCGATCAGGCTAAGTATATCGGTGTTAGAACCGAAGGTCCGTTTAAGGCGGATCATTACCGTTATTAAAATAGGAGCTTAAACAAAAGCGATAAAAAAGAGCCGGTCAGAAATGATCCGGTTCTTTTTTTGTATGGCATAAGGGTAATTACTATTTCAGTTGTCTATATAAATATAATAGAAGAAATAAGTTGTACAATATATTTTTGCACCTGTTATCGGATGCAAGCCACAGAAAGCCAAAATATTTTTAACATACGCGAAGGTGATATCCGCTTGTTTGAACAGGTATTTCAGATGTATTGTAAGGAATTAGTGCGTTATGCAAATACAATATTAAAAAATGCAGATGAGGCTGAAGATATTGTTCAGCAGCTATTTGTTAATCTATGGCAAAAAAGGGAAAGCCTTCAGGTAAATACTTCCATGCGCAGCTATTTGTACCGGGCGGTACACAACTGTTGTTTAAATCGCATTAAACAATTATCGGTTAAGCAGACTTATACTACTTATATGGGTTATGCGGGAGAGCAGCATTCTGCACCAGCCTCGGCCGCCATTCAGCAAAAAGAAGTGGAAAAAGCGATAGGGGTGGCCATAGAGAAATTACCGGAACAATGCCGAAAAATTTTCAAATTAAGCCGGCAACATGGAATGAGGTACCAGCAGATTGCAGATGAGTTGAACCTTTCAGTAAAAACGGTAGAGAATCAAATGGGAAAGGCATTAAAACATATGCGTGAGCAGTTAAAAGACTATTTACCCGGAGTAATCTTGTTTTTTTTATACCACAACTAAAAGTGACAGAGGATAAAACATATATTGATGAGTTAATTGCCAAATACCTGACTGGGGAAGCACTCCCAGACGAAGCCATTGAGCTGGAAGACTGGCGAAGTGCAAATGCAATTAACCACGATTATGTAAGCAAGGTAGAACAGGCTTACCGAATCACCCATATGCTTCCCAAAGCAAAAGAAGTTGACCCCTATGAATTATTTGAGAAAGTGAAGACACAAATTACAGTGCCGCCTAAACAAAATGCCCTTGTGACTCACTTGAGAGATTATGCTACTTTGTGGCGAGTGTTGGCAGCAGTGTTTGTTCTTGGCCTTGGGGTAATTTTTGCCCTATATTTTATACTGGATGCCAAAAAGGGGTTGAGTGTGTACGAATCGGGTAACGGGGTACTGAAACAAAAACTTGCAGACGGAACACAGCTGGAATTAATGGCTAATACCAAACTGGAATTAGTAGATAGCAAAAAGCGAAGGTTTCGTTTAAGCGGAGAGGCAACCTTTTATGTGGTTCACAATGCGTCTGATCCGTTTGTAATTGAGGCGGGCGGCATTCAAATTAAAGATATAGGCACCCTGTTTACCGTGAAGGCAATTGAAGGAAACGATTCAGTACACGTAAAAGTAGCTGAAGGTATAGTGCAGGTTTATTCAGCATCCGATACTATAGAGTTACACCAGCACCAGATTGGGGTATTTATTCGCTCCACTCAGCGGTTAATTAATTTTTCGAAACGAAAGACTAATGAAAAAAAAATAGAGCGTGTATTTCATTTTAGCAACAGCGCACTTAAAGAGGCTGTGGAAATTATAAATGCAGCATACCCTGAAAAAATCACTTTAGCGGACAGGAGGCTGGAAAAATGCCTGATTACAGTTGATTTTAACGGGCAACCTATTGAAGAAATAATATCCATACTTGCAGAAACGTTAGGGCTGTCTTACGATAAAATACCCTCCGGATATCGCCTCAAAGGAACTGCATGTTTACCATGAAATATTTTTTAATTTATTTTATGTCGGTTATTCTTTCTGTATCGCTCTGTTTTGCTTCAAATGTTCCTGCTTTAGAGCGCGAAGTAACTGTACGGGTGCAAAATGAACAGGTAAAAGAAGTACTTACATTGATGGCACAGCAGGCAGGCATTCAGTTTTCATACAATCCGGCTAAAATAACAGTAACAAATAGAGTATCGCTGTCTCTGCTAAAAAAACCGGTAAGGCTGGTGTTGAATATGCTGTTCAAAAATACGGTTCAGTATAAACAAAAGGGGAATTACATCATACTAATAGCCGCACCTTTACCTGAGGCAAATGTATTGGTAAAAAAAATTACCGTAAGTGGATACATACACGATATAAGAGGGTATAAACTGATTGGAGCAAGTGTGCTCGATAAAAAAAATCAACTATCGGCAGTAACTAATGTGTATGGATTTTTCAGTTTGCAAATTCCTTACAATACTTTACCCATTGAAATGAGGGTGTTAAAGGAAAATTATCTCGACACTTCCGTTATTATTCAAACTTTAGAGAATACGATTGATATTATTTTGCGAACGAAACCGGAGAAAATAATGCCCGTCATCCGGCAGGAAGCAGAGGTGAAAAAGATGAAAGAAAAACCGATGACGGCTGATAGTTTGACTTTGGAGCAAACCGATATTTCTCCAAACGTCAGCGTTAAGAAAAATTTTCTGGAGCAATTAGTGTCGCCACGCATAAAGGCCAGCCTGCACAATATTTCGGATACCTTATTTACCCGTGTGCAATTTACATTTGTCCCTTACCTGAGCACTAACCAACTGCTATCGGGTAATACGATAAATGATTTTTCCTTTAATTTACTTGGAGGATATTCACAAGGAATTAATAAAGCCGAGTTTGGAGCCGTAATAAATATTGATCGTGGAGATGTTAAATATTTTCAGGCAGCAGGGTTAATGAATCTGGTAGGTGGTAATGTAAAAGGAGGACAGTTTGCAGGATTGCTTAATGTCAACAGGCAAACATTGTCAGGTGTGCACGTTGCTGGATTAATGAATATGAACTTTGGAAAAGTTAAAGGGGTGCAGGTTGCGGGATTGATCAATATAGCCGACACAATAAGAGGTGTTCAGGTTGGCGGATTGGGGAATGTGTGTCGTTATTTCAAGGGCGTTCAGCTATCGGGTTTGATTAATACCTGCGTAAAAGTTGATGGAGTGCAGGCGACATCGCTGGTAAATACTGCCGTGTCGGTAAATGGGTGGCAATGCGCTTCGTTAGTTAATGTGGCTGGCTATGTAAAGGGCCGACAGGTATCTTTTATCAATATAGCTGATTCCATTAATGGCACACCCCTCGGGTTTTTTAGTTATGTGGCTCAAGGATACCACAAATTAGAGTTATCGGGGGATGAGGTACTCTACAGTCAGTTTGCATTTCGTACCGGGGTTTTAAAGTTTCATAATGTTTTATCGCTTGGGGTAAATCCTTATTTTTATGGAGCAACCTTTATAGGTGTAGGATATGGGTTTGGAAGTTATACTTCGCTTACTAAAAAATGGAATTTTGGAGGAGATGTTTTTTCCCAATCTATTGTAAAAAATGCGAACTTTAGAAATGCACCTCTACTCACTTCGTTTTTTATCGGTTTTGAACGTAAAGTAACTCAACAATTTTCTATCACATTTGGTCCGGCTTTGAGGGCTTTACTCAGTTATTCGATTGCCAACGAGTATCTTGTAATAAGAGAACAACTTGCCCCTTATACTTTTGTCAACCATAGTTTCAACAATGGAACAAATTTGCAGATTTGGGTTGGTGGAAAAGTAGCTTTCCGCTTTTTATAATTTTTTTGAGGGGGATAGGGGTAGTTTTTCTCAAGCTTGTCGTAGGTGTAAATATTGAGCAACATGAAAGTAATTATACCCGTTCATCTGGCCGCTGCAGCAGTTTTTATGCTTCTTTTTTTTTCTTCTTTTGCGCAGAATGCAACTACGTACAAAGGCACTATTTATACGTTTATAGTTAATAAAGTACCTGATCATTTTCCGGCTCCATTGGTTGGGTTTGTAAATATGGCACAAGGAAGCCAGACTGGAGCACAGATTGGATTTTTAAATCAGAATCAAAAAAACATTAATGGAACTCAGATTGGATTTGTAAACAATGTCGGTGGTTATTTCAACGGATCACAAATCGGATTTGTAAATCTCAGCCGGAAATATGTAAGCGGTGTGCAAACGGGTTTTGTAAATCTGTGCAACGATAGCTTCACAGGAGCACAGATTGGCTTTGTTAACGTGGTAAAAGATTCTATGGTTGGCACCCAAATTGGATTTGTTAATGCAGCGACTAAAGGGTTAAAGGGTATTCAGTTCGGTTTTGTGAATATCTCGAAAAATGGTATTGCGGGGTCGCAGATTGGATTTGTAAACATTGCCGATTCAATGCGACAGGGCATTCCGTTGGGATTTGTTTCCATAGTGCGAAAAGGAGGTTTCAGTGCGTTTGAAATCGGCACGTCCACTTTATTTCTTTCCACTCTATCCTATAAAATTGGTATTCCTACACTATATACTTCGGTTATACTCTCGTTCAATCCGTCATATACTAATCAGTTTGCCTATGGTATCGGATTAGGGTCTATGATCAGGTTGAACAAAACATTTGGATTTAACCCCGAGGCAACCATTCAAAATTCTATGGAGCAGCACACGCAAATGTTTTCCACTCTCGCTTCGTGTTTCAGCATCCGTATAACTCCAAAGACTTTGTTGGTGGCAGGGCCATCCGTTAGCTGGATACATAAAGATTCCCGTTCTGGCGAAACTTTATACAAACCGACCTATTCACTTTATCATTATAGCTATAACTACCGCAACGATTTAACCGTAGGAACTCAGGTATCCCTTCGGTTTAAACTCAATTAATCAGTTTATTTCCATTCGCTGAAACTTTTTTTCATCATTCAATTAAAACTAAATTCCATGATCCGTATAGTATGAAAAAACAATTTATTCTTCTTGTGTTAGGCGTTAGTGTATTGACATGTGCATCGGCTCAACAGTTTACCCAAACCGTTCGCGGCAGTGTCATTGATAAAATTTCTCAAAGACCTATTCCCGGAGCCATTGTTACAATTGAAAATTCAAATCCGCTTAATGGAACAACTACTGATATAAATGGGAAATTCGCGTTGAGGAATGTTTCCGTTGGACGACAAAGTATTAAAGTTACTTACATTGGGTACAAAGATTATATTCTTCCCAACATTGTAGTAAACTCGGGGAAAGAGGTTGTGCTAACCATTCAGCTTGAAGAATCAATTGTGGTTAAACGCGAAGTAGTAGTAAGGGCAACCCAACAAAAAAATAAACCTATTAACGAGCTTGCTTTAGTAAGTGCTCGGACTTTTTCAATCGAGGAAACGCAAAAATTTGCAGCTGCGGTAAATGATCCAGCACGTATGGCAACTTCGTTTGCCGGGGTGGTTCAGGTGGAGGATGGGAACAATGGAATTTCTATTAGGGGGAATTCGCCCAATGGAATGATATGGCGTCTGGAAGGTGTAGATATACCCAACCCGAATCATTTTTCCAATGTGGGCACTTCCGGAGGAGGTATTTCTATCCTTAGCGTTCAGTTGCTAAGCAACTCTGACTTTATTACGGGAGCGTTTTCCTCCGATTATGGGAATGCTCTTTCTGGTGTATTTGATTTAAAACTTCGAAAAGGAAACAACGAAAAGCGGGAGTTTACTTTACAGGCAGGATTTCTTGGCTTGGATTTCGCTGCCGAAGGGCCGTTAAAAAAAGATTATGAAGGTTCTTACCTCATTAATTACCGCTACTCTACACTTTCAATTTTAAATAAACTTGGAATTAATGTCGGAGAGGGAGTTACCAATTTTCAAGACTTATCGTTTAATCTTTTTTTCCCCAGTAAACAGTACGGCTCATTTGGTTTTTTTGGTTTTGGCGGATTGAGTAATCAAAACTCAGAGGCAGTAAAAGATTCAACTGTGTGGCTTGATGAAATTTATAAACAATATACCTCGGTATATGTTGCCAATACAGGAGCCGCAGTTCTTAATCATACCCTGCAAATTCGCAAAAGGTCTTTTATTAAAACTTCTTTGGTAGCATCTGGGAATCTTAATAAAGATGTTGCCGATAAGTTAAATAAGAATTATGAACTAAGGCGTAATACTTATTCAGAAGCAGGGCAAAGTAAAGTTGCACTAAACTCTATTTTTTCGACTAAAATAAATGCACACAGCAGTTTTAAACTAGGGTTAATTTATAGTTTGCTTCACTACGACCTAATCAAGAAGAAAACATTGATTGATTCAGTTAATACACTTAAAACATGGATTAATACAAACGGGCGTACTGCTACTTTACAGTTTTTTGGAAATTGGAGCTACAAAATTTATCAGCGGTGGACCACCAATGTAGGGTTGCATTACCTTCAGCTAATGCTAAACAACTCTCAGTCGCTTGAGCCACGCGTATCAGTAAAATACGATGCAAGTTCCAAGAGTGCTTTTGCAGCGGGTTATGGTTTACAAAGTCAAATTCAACCTCTCGGAGCCTACTTCACAACAGACGCTCTCACCAATCAACCTATAAACAAAAACCTTCTTTTGAGTAAAGCTCATCATCTCGTTTTGTCTTATGATTACAGCATCTCTGTGCATACTCATATTAAAACCGAGGGGTATTATCAGGACTTGTTTCACATACCCATAAGTCGTGATAGCGGCAGTACAATGTCACTGCTTAATGTAAGGGATGGATTTACAACAGAAAAATTGACTTCTGATGGTAAGGGGAGAAATTACGGTGTGGAAATTACCGTAGAAAGATTCCTGCACAAATATTTTTATTACCTTCTTTCAATTTCACTATTTGATTCAAAATACCGAGCTGCTGATGGGAATTGGTACAATACCCGTTTCAACACTAATTTTGCAAGTAGTTTTACCGGGGGGAAAGAGTGGAAACTTTCCGAGAAACATAAAAATAAAGTGATTGGCCTAAATATAAAGGTTATTTATACTGGTGGTACCCGAACTACCCCAGTTGATTTGCCTGGATCAATTGCCTCGGGTAATGAGGTAAATCAAACATGGAACGCATTTACAAAGCAAAATCCTTCCTATTTTAGGTTGGATACGAAAATAAGTATTAAGCGCAATTTTGCACACTCAACAAGTTCATTGGCACTGGACATTCAAAATACCACCAATCACAAAAATGTAGGAGGGCAATATTTTGACGTTAATAGTGGGAAAATTAAATTCTGGTATCAGTCTCCTTTAATTCCGGTGCTTAGTTATCGGCTTGAGTTTTAATTTAAGTAGGGATGCGAAGAGGTAATTGACAAGATGGGTTAAAGTACGTTTTTATGCCACCGTTATGATTTTAACCGGACAGGCCGCTGCTGCTTTGCGGTTGATGTCTTTTTCATCTTCGTGTACTTTTACGCTCCAGAATTTATTTTTTTCTTTTGCACCAATCAAAACACTTTTCCCATCTTTTTTTGACATTACCCATCGTTGCGGAGCAAACTCCACACAATAGTTGCATCCAATGCATTTGTCGCGTTGCTGAATGATTGTTATCATGCCTGCACACTTGCCAATTTGTACAGCTTATCACTTTTGCGAACGGGGGTATCTAATTTAAATGCACATTTGTCACCCTTGCTCACTTCTTCCACCGGGCCTTGGTCGGTGTGCAGTTCATTCACAGTTGTTTCAATAACACCTGTTGTAGGGCCGGTGATTAAAATACTGTCGCCTGTTTTAAGTGTATGCGATTCAACAATAAATTCGGCCACACCTATTTTACTAAAATAGTTATTGCCTTTCCCTATGTAAATTTTTTTCAGTTTCGCTTTCGAACCTGAGGTATCGGTCCATTCTCCTAATTTCTGGCCTAGGTAATAACCGCTCCAAAAACCCCGGTTGTATACTTCCTCCATACGCTCTTTCCATTTTTGTGCTTTTTCAACTGTATAATTACCTTCCATATATGCGTCAACAGCTTCGCGGTAACATTGCGTAACAGTTTTAACATATTCGGGTCCTTTGCCCCGGCCTTCAATTTTTAAAACCGACACACCTGCATCCATCACTTCGTTTAAAAAATCGATGGTGCATAAATCTTTGGCCGACATAATATACTCATTGTCTATTTCCATTTCGTGGCCTTCTTCATTATCAATAACGGTGTATGTTCTTCGGCAGTTTTGCGTGCAGGCTCCGCGGTTGGCCGATGAATTTTGCATGTGTAAACTCAGGTAGCACTTGCCCGATACCGCCATACATAGGGCACCATGTACAAAAATTTCAATTTCAATCAATCGGCCCGAAGGGCCTTTTATCTGTTCCTGTTTTATCGTGTCGGTTATTTTTTTTACCTGTGTTAAGCTTAGTTCGCGGGCAAGCACAATAGTATCGGCAAACAGTGAGTAGAATTTTACCGTTTCAATATTAGTTACATTAAGCTGGGTTGAAATATGCACCTCCATACCCACACTTCGCGCATAGGAAATTACCGACTGGTCAGAGGCAATTACAGCCGTAATACCCGCTTCTTTGGCACCATTCACTAGGGTTTTAACCAATGTAAGGTCGTGGTCGTAAATGATGGTGTTTAGGGTAAGGTACGAACGAATTCCGTGCGATGCGCAGGTGCTTGCCACTTCTTTCAGGTCATCGGCTGTAAAATTCATAGTGGCACGGGCACGCATGTTCAGTTGCTCCACGCCAAAATACACGGAGTCGGCCCCTCCTTGAATGGCTGCCATCAGCGAGTCGAACCCACCTGAGGGAGCCATTATTTCTACTTTGCGATTCATTGCGGCAAAGGTACATTTTTCAGTTGATTGTTGTAATTTCGGGCAGTGATAAATTCCAATGCACATATGCCAATACAGGCTGACGGGGTTCCGGTGCTGATACGGCAGCCGCTAATGTGCTGTTTTTCTCCGGCTGCTTGCAGCAAATGGGCCGTGGTTCAAATTACCCAACCGCAGCAGTGCATCGTTGCTGAGGCCATTTACCTTATTAACAAAACATCACTGCCCGGAGATTTCGCTCCGTTGGCCGACAAATATCAATTGGCCGCATGGGTAGATGCCACCTTGCCGCTGGCTGAATTAATTCAATACATGCTTGTATGGAAAATGCAGCTTCCTTCGTTGTGGCTGCTGGCCGCTTTGCCACCTGGTAGTGAACCGTTGCAGCCATTTTTATATCTGGGTTTTGATGGTTTTATTCTTGACTCGGCAGCAGATGAGCGCTTGTCTTCATTGGCAGGTATGCTCAGGCCGACTACACAGGTGCTTAGCTCCGAGGTAAAAGAAAAACTCGAAACCCTGCGACTGCAGGTAGATGATACCGACCATCAACTTATTGCTTTATTGGCTCAGCGCACCCGCCTTATTAAGCAATTGGCTGAGTTAAAAAAGCAGGCACAGCTGGATATTTTACAGCCGGCCCGATGGTCGCGCGTGTTAAAGGATGCCGTACTTACCGCAAAGGCAAATGAGGTGAGTTTATCCGTGCTGCTCTCGGTCCTGGATGCCATTCATTTGGATGCGGTGGAGCAGCAGTTAAAGCATTATGAGAAGTAGTTGGTCAATCTTCAATCACAATGCCGTAGTGTTGCAGTAATCCGCTAAGGCCTTGTGTGGAGAACCGGGCTTTTTTAATTTTGTTTTTATCGGGGTAAATGGAGTAGTTAAATGCTGTACGCAAATCGGCTTTTTCCAGCGTGGTTTGATCAAATGTGGCCAACTGTAAATCGCAGTTGTTAAAAACAGCCTGTGTAAAATCGGCAGCGGTAAAATCGGCTTCGTGCAGTTGACAATTGGTAAACAGGGTTCCTTTCAGTTTCAGGTTGTAAAAAGATACCATGCTCATCAGGCAATTTTCAAATTGAAGTGAAAGTAAAAATGGATTACACTGTGCAAAGGATAAACCCAGCAGCTTACAGTTTAAAAAATGGTTGCTTTGAAAAGCGGTATGGTTAAGCTTAGCCAAACTGAGGTTGCTGTGATGCCAGGTGCAATCAATAAATTTTATACCTGATAAATCAGCCTGGCTTAGTTCGCAGTGTTCAAAGCGGCATTTTTCATACTCACCCGCCAGTGCGGGAGTGCCTGTAATGGTTTGCTCAAAGGTATATTTGCTCATATTTTGCAAGGCAAGATAGAATTTTTGTGCTTCTTTCGCTCAGGCAATGTTTGACAAATTTCGAACGACTAGGTTTAATGCACGCATAAAGTTATACAGACTGAAAAGAGCTATTTCAGAAGCAGTAATGAAAGAAATAGAACACTTATCAAAACTAGTTTGACAATAAAGCTTTTGAGGGTTACAAATTTGTATTCTTCTCTTTCTTTTATGAACGGATTAAGAATATTTATGATCTGAATTGTAAGAAGATAGGCCGGGATTTTTTTATACCAACTAAAGCCAAAGTAGTGGTCATAGATTTCTAAGTTTATACTTTCCGTACGGAAAGTAAATAAAGGAATTAATAAAATTCCTGCTAAGCCAAATATGATTTCAAGTGAGTTTGGAAGTTTAGACTTTAAAATACTCTTAGTCTCTTCATATATATACGTTAAATTAATATTCTTCATTGCAGAACAATCAACCACGAGAAGTGCTCCATGTATTTCTACAGGAACTCTTTTCCCATCTATAGAGCTATATCTTTCGACATTTTTAACGAACACCTTACTTAAGGTGCTACAATCATTATCGTTCAATTCATAGTCAACTACAATTCCTGAATATAGAAGTGTGGTACTGTTAGAATCAATTAGGATGTCAGCTTTAGTAAAAAGATGTTTTTTATCTCTTTCTTTGATATTTTTGAGTTTTTTAAAACCAGTTTGTTGTCCGTTAAAAATGTAGAACCAAGAATTTTTAAAACGTAACATTTTGAATTTGGTATCAATCCTAGTAATTCTAATTATTCTACCTAACAAAAGACCAAGTATAATACTTAGTAAATATTGAAATCCAACAAATGGATCCACCTTTTTAAAAATTACTTCATTTAGTGGGATGTCGTTTGATTTTTTTAACCTAAAGGCGGGGTTATTTATGTCTTTAAATTTATCAATGATTGCACTAAGATCTATTTCAGTGAATAGATAACAGTAAGAGAGAAAAGATAAGATTACAATTATTAATCCGGGAATTACCGATACCGCAAGTAAACTTACTAAATTATGACCAGAGTTGAATTCGTTTAAGAATTCTCCATAAAAATATAATCTTCTAAACAACAATCCTGGAAACAAAATCAGGATTTAAACGACTAAGAATCCTAAAGAAATTTCCACGTTACAGTCTATACAAATATGTCCTGATGCTGATTGTTACTTTCTGATAATTGAATTTTTTCGTTAATATCTTGCATCTTCTTGTCATCAGAGAGGAATTTCTTTCCCTGTTTGGAAACTATTTTGCTATTATCATCCTCAAAGATTGATTTTATTGTTAGAATAGCCAATACTCCAATCAGAATTCCAACCCAAGTTTCGGTAGAATCATTTTTTTTGACTTCATCTTTGATTTATAACAAATTTTGTCTCAATATTATTTTTGCTCTGTGGTTTTTCTAAAATTGAACACCATCTAATCTTTTACAAGATACGGAAGTTTAGTAATATTATCCAAATGTTACGGATGCAGATTACGAACATTATTATGTGCACAATAGATTTGGGGAACTATAATCTTTTATATTTGGGTCTTTTAGTGTAGAATGTCACTAACTTCTATCGTTTTCCCGATATTCGCTGCCATGGAGCAGCATCCACCGGCCATTCTCCCCGATTTTTCAAACGCCTATTTGCGCAGGGCTTTTGAGGCCATTGAGCAAACGCGCGAGTGCCTGTTTATTACGGGCAAAGCGGGTACGGGTAAGTCAACTTTGTTGCGGCATGTCGTGGCCAACACCATTAAGCGTTGTGTGGTGCTGGCTCCTACAGGTATTGCGGCCATCAATGCAGGGGGGCAAACCGTGCATTCGTTTTTTTTGTTACCCTTCAGGTCCATTGTGCCGGGCGATGACGAGATAAAATTGTTTCCCAAGCACAGCGCCCGTTTTAAAATGATTCACAAAACCGATTGTTTTATCATTGATGAAGCCTCGATGCTACGTGCCGATTTAATTGACGCCATTGACCATTGCCTTCGCCTCAATTGCGGGCAACCAAATTTGCCTTTCGGAGGTAAACAAGTGATATTTTTTGGTGATTTATTTCAGTTGGAGCCGGTGGTACAGCAAAACGAAGTAGAGCGTTATCTTTTTACCGAGCATTACCGCAGCCATTATTTTTTTGATGCAAAGGTGTTTGACGAATTGCATATGCACTGCCTGGAATTGCGCAAGGTGTTCAGGCAAAATGATCCTGATTTTATCAAACTACTCGATGCCATTAGGCTGAACCGTGCCGATGAATTTGAATTAACAGCACTCAACCAGCGTGTGAACCGTACATTTCATCCAACCAAAGACGATTTGTATATTACTGTTACCACCCGCAATCAGGTGGCATCAGGTATTAACGAGTTTGAATTGGATAAACTGCAGGGACGCGAACAGATTTATAATGGTTCGGTAGAAGGCGATTTCAGTGAAAAAAACCTACCCACGGATTTGCATCTGGTGTTGAAAGAAGGGGCACAAATTATTTTTATAAAAAATGAGGTGGGCAACCGCTGGGTAAACGGTACCATTGCTATTATTCACGCATTGGATGAAGATACCTTGAAGGTAAAAATGGCCAATGGGGATATTGAAGAAGTGAAACGCGAAACATGGGAAAACAAACGATACAGTTGGGATGCTTCCAGAAGAAGAGTAGAGAGCGAAGTGATAGGCAGGTTTAAACAGTTTCCGGTAAAATTGGCGTGGGCCATTACCATTCATAAAAGTCAGGGGTTAACATTTGATAAAATGGTGGTGGATTTAGCCGGAGGTACGTTTGCACATGGGCAGTTATATGTGGCATTGAGCCGGTGTCGTTCGCTTGAAGGGTTGGTATTACGCGAGCCTATCAGGCAAAAAGATATTATTATTGATGAGCGGGTGGTGCGATTTGCCCGTAACTTTGCCGCATTGAAGGACTCATAATAGCTCGTCATTGTGAACCATGTACTCATGGTGAAGCAATCTTTCTTTGACAAAGAGATTGCTCTGCATGTTACTTTACAATGACGGTGAAGGTGCAAATATGAAGGAAGAACTAACATTCAGAAAGGCGAAAGACAGCGATGCCAAACAATTGGCTAAAATCGCCAATAATAAAAACATCGCCCGCAATATGCGCGATCGGTTTCCGTATCCCTACACGCTGGCCGATGCGAAGGAGTACATCAAAAATGTAAAGGAAAATCCGCTTTTTGAGCATGTGTTTGCCATTACCTTGCAAAATGAAATAATTGGTTCGGTAGGCGGTTTTCGAGACGAAGATGTGTATGCATACAATATGGAAATAGGCTACTGGATAGCTGAGGAGCACTGGAACAAAGGTTACGGAACAAAAGCTTTGCAATGGATAACCAAATATCTTTTTGAGCTCACCGATGTGAACCGCTTGTATGCCGGAGTGTTTGAATACAATGTCGCTTCTGCCGATGTATTGGAGAAATGTGGTTTCAGGCATGTAGCCCGTGTGCGGCAAAAGGTGTATAAAGAAGGCAACTATTACGATGAGTTTTTGTTTGATCTGCTGCGCGAAGATTTTGAAGACTGAGAGCCATGACTAAACTGAGTGTAAACATTAATAAATTTGCCACCCTTCGCAATTCACGTGGCGGAAATAATCCGGATGTGGTAAAAGCAGCTTTAGACTGCGAGCGTTTCGGGGCACAGGGAATAACGGTACATCCCAGACCCGATGAACGGCATATACGTTACAGCGATGTGCGTGAACTAAAAAAAGTGCTCACCACCGAGTTGAATATAGAGGGCAATCCGAAAGAGCAAAAATTTGTGGAACTGGTGATGGAAGTAAAACCTGCACAGGTAACATTAGTTCCGGATGCGATGGGGCAACTAACATCCGATCATGGCTGGGATACACTTTCCAACAAGTCGTATCTTGCCGAAACTATAGCCATGTTTAAGCAGGCTGGTATTCGTACTTCCATTTTTGTAGATGCCGATTTGCGCATGGTAGAAGGAGCGAAAGAAACCGGAACCAACCGGATAGAACTTTACACAGAATTATATGCACGAGATTATGCTGCCAACCGAGTCAAAGCCATTGCTCCTTTTGAAAAAGCAGCATTAGTGGCATTTGATTTAGGTATAGGATTAAATGCAGGACACGATTTGAGTTTGGAAAACCTAAATTATTTTCATTCGCATGTGCTTGGCCTGCTCGAAGTATCCATTGGTCATGCGTTGGTATGTGATGCGCTCTACTATGGTTTGGAGAATACCATTCAGCTTTACCTGCGTCAGTTGACTATGGTGTAACTATTTTTTTGTTTTACTGTTTCTATCAGCTTTCCGTTTTTATATTTTTTCCACGTTCCGGTGTTTTTTTTGGTAGTTTGGTTGATGTAGATGTAAAATCGCTCTTCCAGTAATTGTCCCGTATAATCGTATTCTGTTTCTGAAACGAGTCTGGTTTTTTCGTTAAAATTACTATACAGCCGCAAGATTCCGTTTTTGTCAAACTGCCGTGAGTCTCCTGTAAGAGTGCGGTTGGTATCAATGCTGTCGGCTTTGTAATATCCATAGGAAGCCATTCTTCCGTTGGGGTGATAGGTAACAACCAGTTCGCCATGTTGGGTTATCATTCGTTCCGAACTTATTTCGGCATTGGTAACTAATCTTTCGCGAAGCACATGTTCAGTAGCATCATATAGTTCTTCGGCTACAAGTTGTCCGTGTTGATTGAAAGATTTCCACCAGCCGTTTTTTTTATTATTCAAAGTGGTGCCGGTGGTATAGCCGCTATCTGGGTTGTAACGAGTTGATTGATTTTGGGTGGTGGTTTCTTCCTGTGGCTCAGCTTCTTTTTTTTGATTGTTGCACGAGGCAAACATAAAAATAGCGGTTAGCGCAATTGTACATTTCATTTTCATTTGTAATTTTAGGCAAATTTGGGAATATGAAAACAAAAATAATCCGGCAGGAAGTAATTTTTAATGCGTTGCCCGATGAAGTGTATAATTTACTGATAAATGAAGACCTGCATTCAACTTTTACGGGCAGCGAAACCATGATGCCCCACAAAGAAGGGAAATCATTTTCTGTTTATGGGGGATATATCACCGGAAAAAATGTTGAGTTGATACCGGGCGAAAAAATTGTTCAGGAATGGAGAGCAGAAGAATAGGGCTGGCCCGGAGATCATTTTTCAAAGGTGATCTTCACTTTTGTGCGCCATGGAAAAGGCAAAACAAAACTGTTTTTTCAGCAAAGCGGTATTCCTGCCCACAAAGCAGCCTCTATTGGGAGAGGATGGCACAAGTACTATTGGCAACCCATGAAAGATTTACTTCAACATTTGCGGGATTAGCGTATCAACATAGCTCTGTCTTTTTTTGGCATTTTTTTTATTACCTCCTCATACGAGTGGTCAATCAGTTGATGCAGGAGCCATTGTGGCAGTTTGGCATTTAGTTGTACAGTATTCCACAAACTTTTATTCATATGAAAGCCCGGTTGAATGGCATCTGGAAATTCAGCCCGCAGTTCAATGGCTCGATTGGGGTCGCATTTAAGGTTTACATAGTCTGGTTTGTTCAATGAAATGAGGGCAAATATTTTATTCATCACTTTAAATACAAGTACATCTTCTCCAAAGGGAAAACTTTCAGTTACGGCTTCCTTTTGCAGGCAATATTCACGAAGTGTTTCAATGTTCATGTAAATTATTGACTTACAGTAGCAGTAAAATTCAGCTTTTTCTCGCGTTTAAACAAACAATTTGTATTTTAGCAACCAGTTTAATCAAGTGAAACCATAACTAATAAAGGCAATTATATTATTGCCTTTTTTTATTGATAAGTATATGATCGAACACCTTGAAGGCATTCTTACCTCATTAACACCAGCCTATGCAGTAATAGACTGTGGCGGAGTGGGCTATGGCATACATATATCGCTGCAAACCTACGAAAAGGTTAAAAATAGGAGCAAGGCAAAGTTGCTTACCCACTTAGTGGTGCGGGAAGATGCCCATGTACTTTTTGGCTTTTCTGAGGAGAGTGAGCGGGTGGTGTTCAGGCAGTTGATTTCGGTACAGGGTATAGGCCCCAATACCGCAAGGATGATTTTATCTTCATTGTCGTCCAGCGAATTGCAAAGCGCAATAATATCAGGGAACTTATCGTTATTGAAATCCGTAAAAGGCGTAGGCCCAAAAACTGCACAACGTTTACTAATTGAGTTGCAAGACAAAATGAAATTATCCGGAGTAGGACATACAGTTTCTTATAATTATTCAGGTGCTAATCTTGAAGAAGCATTAGCGGCACTGACTATGCTTGGGTTTTCAAAAGTTGAATCAGAAAAGGTACTGTTACGTATTATTAACAATGGGGGAGAGCTTCCAGTAGAAGAATTGGTAAAACAAGCTTTAAAAACATTGTAATAAGAAAATAAGATACGTTGGCACCTGAGTTCAAAAATATTTTTCTAGTTACACTTTCATCAGCGGTTGTTTCGCTGATGTGGGGTGCCACACCCACCGGAAAAATTACAAGAACTAACTTAGGTAGCCTGTATAACTGGGTGGAAGAGGATGGTCCGAAAGGGGATAGTACTAAAAAAAATATATTACCTTATCCTCTAAAAGATAGGAAGCCCTGGGAACGAAAAAAGAAAAATCCCCTCGACTTGCAAGACCCTCCTAATGTAGAGGAAGAAGTAGTGCTTGATGAAGAAGGGAAAAATTTTAATATCACTAACAAAGTAGGAAATCAGCCCTACGGTTTGCCTGCCACAAAGGAGTTTAATCAGTTTTTAAAAGACGAGCAGAAAAAAACACAACAACAATATTTTCAACAGCGCTCTAAAGCACAAAACTTTGTTAAGGGAGGGGGAATCATTCCCCCGTTAAATGTTGGGCCTAAAATTTTCGACCGCATTTTTGGAAGCGGGGTAATTGATATCAAACCACAAGGTACAGCCGAGTTAATTTTCTCGGGAAATTTTAATACGGTTCGAAATCCTGCTTTCACTGCCCGTCAGCAGCGTACGGGTCAGTTTGATTTTAAACAAAAAATTCAATTGAATGTGCAGGGAAGTGTGGGCGATAAACTGAAGGTAAGCATGAATTATGATACCGAAGCTACTTTTGATTTTGAGAACCAGACCAAATTAAATTACTCAGGGAAAGAAGACGAAATTATCAAAAAAATTGAACTTGGTAATGTGAGTTTACCTTTACAATCATCTTTGATACAGGGTAGTCAAAGTTTGTTTGGTGTTAAAACACAAATGCAATTTGGGCGACTTACCTGGACCTCGGTTTACTCCCAGCAAAAAGGTAAAATTACTGAGACCGAAATTTCTGGCGGGGCACAAATTACCAAGTTCGATATTCAGAGTGATAACTATGAAGCCAATAAGCACTTTTTTCTCTCCCACTTGTTTCGTAATAATTACAATTCGTGGTTGTCAAAATTGCCCATTATTTCTTCTCCTGTTTTAATTACGCGGGTAGAAGTATGGGTAACCAACAAATCGGGGGCGTATGAAGGAGTAAGAGATGTGCTTGGAGTGCAGGATTTTGGAGAATGGGACACAGCATACATGGCAAATAAAACCCCCGATGTGGTTGATTTTAATGGGGAGCGCGTACCTTCCAACAGGTCAAATAAATTATACAATACGTTTGCACTTAGCGGTGATTCTTCTCTTCGTAATTCGTATGAAGTAATTCAAACTTTGCAGAATCAGAATAAAATTTATTCTACCTATCTGGTACCGGTTCGCGATTATCAGTTGCTCAACTACGCCCGCCAGTTATCAAGTAATGAATATACTTTGAACGAGAAGTTAGGGTATATTTCTCTAAACAACGCACTGAATTCAGATGAGATGCTGTGCGTAGCCTATGAGTACACGATTAACGGAGTTCCTTATAAGGTTGGTGAATTTTCTACCGATATTCCAGCTAATTCCGCCCGTCCGAATGTATTGTTTTTAAAAATGTTGAAAGGACAAAACATCAGACCCGATTATCCCATGTGGGATTTAATGATGAAAAATATTTATTCGTTGGGCGCGTATCAGGTACAGCCCAAAGATTTCAGATTAAACATTATTTATGCTGACGACCCTTCAGGATCGGATTTAAACTATATACCTGCTGCCGGAGAAAGCAAATTACAGGGCGTTCCTTTGCTAACTGTACTTAATCTTGATCGAATTAATGTACAACAGGAACCTACACCTGATGGTAATTTTGATTTTTTGGAGCGGTATACGGTGATTTCGTCAAGCGGACGAATTATTTTTCCTGTCACAGAACCGTTTGGAAGCTATCTTCGAACGAAATTTGTAGATTCAACGAAAGCCAACTATTATACTTTTCAGGAACTGTATGATTCTACTCGATTTGCTGCAATACAAATCCCTCAAAAGAATAAATTTTTTCTTAGAGGGAGTTACCAAAGTGCTGCCGGATCAGAAATTCCATTGGGGGCTATCAACGTACCTAAAGGTTCGGTAAAAGTTACCGCCAATGGAACACTGCTTACTGAAGGTTCGGATTTTATTGTAGATTATTCTGCGGGTCGTGTTCGTATCATCAATTCCGGGTTATTATCATCAGGTGCGGTGATTAAGGTTTCTTCCGAAAGCAATACGATGTTTAATATCCAGCAAAAAACACTTATCGGTTCACGTTTTGATTTTAAAGCAAGCAACAATGTGATTTTTGGGGGTACGGTGATGTACCTGCGCGAAAAACCACTTACGCCAAAGGTAAATATTGGGGAGGAGCCTATTGCAAACATGGTGATTGGGGTTGATGGTTCAGTAAATAAGCAATCTCGATGGTTAACCAAAATGGTTGATAAACTTCCGTTCATTGAAACCAAGGAGATGTCGTCAGTTCAGTTTGGAGGTGAATATGCGCGTTTATTTCCAGGAGTACAGAAAATGATTGGAAAGGGGGGTAATGCCTATATTGACGATTTTGAAGGAAGTGAAACCCCCATTGATTTAAAGGGACAGAGTAACTGGATGCTTGCAAGTATTCCGCAAGGGCAGCCAACTTTATTTCCAGAAGCAAGTCTGGGGAATAATAATCTTGGGTTAGGCTTCAAGCGAGCCTTATTATCGTGGTATAGTATTGATCCGTTGTTTACCCAAGATATGAATCTTACTCCAAAACATATTAAGGAGGATTTGAACCAACGAAGCAGTCACATGGTTCGAGCAGTAACTATTGATGAAATTTGGCCAAGTAAAAAAATTCAACAAGGTATGCCCACCACCCTTCAAACATTTGATTTGGCTTTTTACCCGTACAAACGCGGGCCGTATAATTATACCATTAACGGGTTGAATGGAGCCGGGCAATTAACCAATCCTCAAAGTAATTGGGGAGGTATAATGCGAAGGTTAGAAACAAACGATTTTGAAGCCGCTAATATTGATTACATTGAAATATGGATGATGGATCCGTACTTGGAATATAAAAAATACGGGATTGCCAATCCCGGAGAATTATATATTAACCTCGGAAATATTTCGGAAGATGTATTGAAGGATTCGCGTAAGAGCTTTGAAAATGGATTACCAAAAGATATAGACTTAGCGGGAGTCAAAACGGATACCACTGCATGGGGAAGGGTGCCAACAGTGCCTACTATTAATTTTGCGTTTGATTCTGATCCGAATGCACGCAAAAGGCAGGACGCAGGCTTAGACGGGCTGATTGATGACGATGAATTAGGCTATTTTAATGCGAGCTATCTTGATAAAGTACAAACGGCTTTTGGTTCGGCTTCGCAGGCTTACCTCAATGCGCTTGAAGATCCATCAGGCGATAATTTTCATTATTACCGGGGTACTGACTTTGACAATAACAGTGTCCCTATTTTGGTTCGCTACCAGCGTATCAATTCCCACGAAGGAAACTCACCAACCCCCGATCAATCACCTGAAAGTTATCCAACCGCCATTACCAATACCCCCGATGATGAAGACTTGAATAAAGATTTCACCGTTAATGAGTTGGAGGAATATTATCAATACAGGCTGGACATAAGTGAAAATGGATTACAGGTAGGTAAGAATTATGTTACTGACCGGGTAGTGAAATATGATAAAGAACTTGCAAATGGGAAAAGAGATAGTGCCGTGTGGTTTCAAATAAAAATTCCTGTACACGATTACGAAAGCAAGATTGGTCAGATAACGGATTTTAAATCCATCCGTTTTATGCGTATGTTTTTGCGAGGATTCTCCGATAGTATGGTTCTTCGTTTTGCACAAATTAATCTGGTTCGTGCCGACTGGAGGAAATACACCAATTCACTAATACGACCCGGGGAACATATCCCCATTGACCCAAATGATTTAACAGATTTTGTTGTATCAACTGTAAACATTGAAGAGAACAGTAAACGAACCCCAATTATTTATACGTTGCCTCCCGGCATTATTCGGGAGCAGGATATATCCAATCCGCAACCGGTACAGCTAAATGAACAATCGCTTTCGTTAAAGGTTTGTAACCTTAAGGATGGAGATGCAAAAGCAGTTTTTAAAACCACCGTTTTTGATATACGAAATTATAAAAAACTTAAGATGTTTTTGCACGCAGAAGGTGATAATCTCAAGCCGGGCGAGTTGACTGCATTTATTCGGTTAGGTACTGACCTTACCAATAATTACTATGAGTATGAAATTCCATTAACCCCTACTGCTTATGGAACGGCTGATCCGAACTTAATTTGGCCTTCGGTAAATGAAATAAGTGCCGATATTGAGGATTTTTATTTAGCTAAACAGAACAGAACAAGCAATAACGTAAGTCCGACTGTTCCGTACACTATGAACATAGGCAGCAGAAAAATTACGGTACTTGGTCTTCCCGACTTAAGCAGCGTAAAGGTGATTATGCTTGGTATTCGCAACCCGAAACGCGGTGACGATAACCCATTAGATGATGCTTTGCCAAAGTGTGGTGAAGTTTGGTTTAATGAATTGCGTGTATCAGATTTTGTTAATAGAGGAGGATGGGCTACTACCGGTCGTGTTGTTACAAAACTGGCTGATTTCGGAACATTAAACGGTTCGGTTAACTATTACAGTGTAGGCTGGGGTGGTATTGATAAAAAATTAAATGAAAGAAGCTTAAAAGAGCAATTGCAATTAAGTTTTGCTTCTAACTTTGAGTTAGGTAAATTTTTCCCGGTTAAATCCGGAATAAGTATTCCTATGTTTTATTCTTATTCACAAACTTCAATTAAACCGCTTTACAATCCGTTAAATCCTGACATAAAATTAAGCACTGCCTTAAAAACAAGTAACCCAACGGAACAACTTCGTATTATTGCGGCATCTGAAGATTTTACTACACAACGAAGTATTAACTTCACCAATATAAGAAAGAACAGAGTTGGTAGTCAAAAATCGCATGTGTATGATGTGGAGAATCTGAGTTTCTCGTATTCGTATTCGGAAGTTTATAAGCGAAACGAGTTTATTGAATACCAACTTACTAAAAACTATCAGGTTGGAGGGGCTTATTCTTTCAACTTTCAGAATAAACCAACGCAACCGTTTAAAAAAATTAAACCCAAAAGTTTAGTTTTAATTAAGGAGTTTAATTTTAACTTACTGCCCAGTGTGGCCACTGTGCGGTACACTTTTGATAGAAGGTATGGCGAAACTATTTACCGAAATAATGATAGTAAAAATACCATTATTGCACCACTGTATGATAAGAATTACACCATGACTCGGTTTTACGAATTGCGATGGGATTTAACACGATCCTTAAAGCTCGATTATACCGCCACAGTAAGTGCTCGTATTGATGAACCTGCCGGAAAAATTAATTCACAGGAGGCTAAGGATAGCATACGAGCCAATTTATTCAGGCTTGGCCGTACAACAAATTTTAATCAAACAGCTGCGTTAACGTATAATGTACCGATTAATAAAATCCCGGCTTTAAACTGGGTAACAGTAAGCACGAGGTACAGTGCTCAATATACCTGGCAAACTGCCCCGCCCGCTGCCGATAGTTTGGGGAATACAATTACCAACCAACAAGCTAAATCACTTAATGGTCAGTTAAACATGACTGGACTTTATAACAAGTCGAAATTTTTACAAAAAATAAATAACCCTGCGTTAGCTAAAAAACTTGAAGAAAAGGCAAGGGAAGATGAAAGAAAAAAACCGCGAAAGTACACCCTGAAAACGCGCCCCGGATCAAGTAAAAAAGACACAATTTGGGAAAAGGTAAAAGCGAAGAAAAAATTTGAAGCTTCACCAATAGTTAAATCAGGATTTCGTTTATTGATGTCATTGAGGAGTGTTACTTTTTCGTATGGACAAAGCAATAACACCACGTTACCGGGTTTTAATCCCAAGCCAGGTAATTTTGGGCAGGATTGGGGCTTAAATGCACCTGGGTTGGACTTTATTTTTGGTTCACAAGATCCGGATTTTAGGTATCGGGCAGCACGAAATGGTTGGATTAGTAATGATCTGCGAATTGCATCACAATTTTCTCAGGGTAAAACCACCAATTTTAATATCAGAGCAATTCTTGAACCTGTGCCCGATATGCGGGTAGAGATAACCATGAAGCGTGATTTTAATATAACACGAAGTGCAAATTTTAAATTTGATACCACAGGTAATTTTAATGATTTCAGAGACCTTGCTGCTATTGAAAGTGGCACTTATAGTATGACATTCAATATTTTTAATACGGCCTTTAAGGATCCTAATGCAACGTTTAAAGAATTTGTAGGAAGCAGGTATTCTATTGCCAAACGTTTGCAAAACAGCAATTCGTTCTATTCGGCCGGAACAGACCCTAAAGGTTTTCCCAAGGGATATAGCGGTGGGCAGCAGGAGGTCTTGTTGTATTCCTTCCTATCGGCTTATTCGGGTAAAAGTGCCGACCGACAAAAACTTCAGCTTTTTCCAAGTTTACCCGATATGAATTGGCGAATTACTTATAACGGATTAAGTAAAATGGAGTTGTTAAAGGAATACACCTCCAATGTAAGCATTAGTCATAGTTATAGTTCAGTGTATAGTATTCCCAAATACACCACCTCTGTAAATTATTTTCCGGGTCTTGATAGTTCAGGACTTATTCAACCTAAATATATTGTTTCATCAGTAGTTATAACTGAACGGTTTGCCCCTTTGCTTGGTGTTGATGTCACGTTTTTGAATAGTTTAACAACCAGTTTCAGTTACAATACTGACCGTAGTTTAAATCTGGCTATAACCAATTCACAAATTACTGAGTCAAGAAATAAGGAATATACATTAGGAATTGGGTACAGACCTAGAAAACTTACAATACCTTTCATAAGCGCCCGAGGACGCCAAACGGTATTAAGAAATGATATTAATATGCGAATGGATTTTTCGATTCGCGATAATAAAACCATAGTTCGAAAAATTGACCAGTCGGCAGAAAATCAACCTGTGAATGGGAATAAAGTAATAACTATACGCCCCACAATTGATTACATGATTAATGAGAAGTTGAACATGCGAATTTTTTACGACCGAAGGGTAACAAAACCGGCTACTTCAGGTACATTCCCAACCGCCATTACAAGTGGTGGATTTTCGATGAGGTATACAATTCAGTAAAAAATATTAGGTATTCCTGTAAGATTGTTTTTAATTAGCCGAAAATTTGAACTATATGAATTTTCCAGACACATTCAAGTACACTAAAGACCACGAATGGGTATCCGTTCAGGGCAATATTGCAACCATTGGAATCACCGATTTTGCCCAGAGCGAATTAGGGGATATTGTTTTTGTTGACATTAATTCGGTGGGCACAACCATCGCTCAACACGGGGTGTTCGGAACAGTTGAGGCCGTTAAAACCGTTTCTGACCTTTTTATGCCGGTTTCAGGTAAAGTGGTTGAGAAAAATGGCAACCTTGATTCAAACCCCGAATCGGTAAATCAAGATGCCTATGGAACCGGGTGGATGGTAAAGGTGGAAATGACAAACATTGCTGAGTTAGCTGATCTGATGGATGCCGCTTCTTACCGCGTCCTTATCGGGCAGTAATTTTTTTGATTAAAACTTTTTTCAAATATTATATAAATGCGATAGCTTGGGGAGCAGTTATACTGCTCCTTTGTGCTTTACAAGGCGACCAGTTTCCATCATTTCGTTGGGATTTTTCGTTTTCGTTTGATAAGCTGATTCATTTCTTTTTTTACGCGGTATTAAGTTTATTACTTATTGTGGCGCGGGTAAAACAGCATAGGTCTTCTCCCAGACGCTTCAGTGCCATACGTGTGGCTTTGCTGGTGAGCATACTTTATGGGATACTGGTAGAGGCATTACAGGCACTTGTTTTTTTTCAACGCTCGGCTGACTGGAATGATGTTTTTGCAAATACTATCGGTAGTTTTATAGGGGTTGTACTGTTTTACCTGATCTACGGCAATTCGTCCCTTAAAAAGAAAGAATAATTACACCATCCACTTTTTGCCGTAGCGATAATGCAGGGCTCCTCCTTCAATTTCAAGGGGGGATTCAAAATTACTAACATAAAGTTGCCCTGTACCTAATCCCTGTGGAATTTCAATTGGTAATGTTGCCGTAAACTGTGCAATAGCGTTTAAACCGATATTGCTTTCCAGTGCAGAGGTTATCCAGTAACCAATGGATAATTTATTTGCTCGTTTAATCCAGTTTTGGCAATGTGTAAAACCTCCAAGCAAGCCAGGTTTAAGAATGAGAAAGGAAGGGCTGATTTTTTTTAACACCATATCGTCTAACTTTGCCTCGGCTAAACCAATAAGCTCTTCGTCCAGCGCAATCGGAATCTTACTTTTATGACAAACTTCATTCATTAATTCCCATTGTCCGGCTTTAACAGGTTGTTCAATGGAATGGATATCAAATCGGGCTAAATCGGTTAGTTGTTCGGCAACGGAATCTGCGTCAAATGCTCCGTTGGCATCCAGCCTTAATTCAATATGAAACGCATTGTATTTTTTTCTTACGGTTTCCAGCAACCTGCACTCTTCATCAAAATCAAGAGCGCCTATTTTTAGTTTCACACTAGTGAATCCGGCATTGATTTTTTCCTCTACCTGTTTAAGCATGTTTTCGGCAGTATCCATCCACACAAGTCCATTTATTGGGATTGCCTTTTTTGATTGGCTGAATGACGAGTTAAAAAGGATGAACCGGCCTCCGTTTTTCCAATCAAGTACGGCACTCTCAATGGCAAATAAAATAGACGGGTAAAAACGAATATCGAGCGCATAGGCAAGTTCTTCTACCGGGAGGGAAAGCAAGGTGGGATTTTCGGTAAGCCTTTGGCATGTTTTTGTAATAATTGATTCGTACTCCGGTTTATCATCCAAGCTCAGACCGGGTATAGTGCCCGCCTCTCCCCATCCGGTTGTTACCCCATCATCAATTTTAATCAGGTAGAAAGTGCGGGTTGTCAATATTCCTCGCGAAGTAGTTGCAGGCTTTTTAAAATGAAAGCTATACGGATAATACGAGCAGGTAATCATTTAAATGAAGATGCCGTATGAAAAAAACAGAAAACTAAGCAAATTACTTGCGCCAAATAATAGAACAAGTAGTAGAGTACTCAACGAAAGTTGCTTCAGGAATCCGTTGTACAGGAGGGAAGGAGGGTTTTTTACTATCCGCATGCTGTTAATGATAATGAGCGGGAAACCGAGTATATAAATAAAATCAAAAAAATTACTGTAACGGATAACTGAGAAAATAAGCAATAAACCCAGAGCAGTGGCAATAAGAATAACGTGATATTTTTTAGCGGCTTTTTCCCCAAGCCTCACCGGGATGGTGATTTTTCCACTAGCCTTGTCATTTTCAATATCACGAATATTGTTTACATTCAAAACGCCTACCGCAAGTAGTCCGGTTGAGGCTGCCGGAAGTACCATAATCCATTTCAGGTAACCGATTTGCAGAAACGCTGAGGCTAACACTGCAAAAAAACCGAAGAATATAAATACCGCAAGGTCACCAAATCCTTTATAGCCATAGGCAGTCTTACCCATAGTATATTTTACAGCAGCAGCAATAGAAACAAGTCCAAGTGCGAACAGGAATAAAAACGGGTAGTTCAATTCTCCAAAAGCCTTTATCAGCAGGGTAACTCCGGTGACCAACGAAATCACAACAAAGAAAATAATCATCCATTGCATTTGTTTCGGACGTATAACTCCGCTTTGTAATGAGCGCATATTCCCGATTCGCCTGTCATTATCCGTACCTTTCATAAAGTCACCGTAATCATTCGCCAAATTGGATAAAATTTGCAACTCGAATGCAGTAACAAGGGTAAGAAAAAAAATGGTAAAAGACGAGGTGTTTGTACTATCATAAATGAATGCCAGAATATTTCCCATGAGCACACTGGATGTAGCCAAGGGAAGGGTTCGTAATCGGAATGCATTTATCCAGGCTTTGTTCATTTCTTCTCGTATTATTTTATTTCGCTCAGTTTTTTGCCGTATTGGATCACTAGAAGTAAAAACTGTTCTTTTAATTTCCCATTACTGAAGTTAGGCGGGTATGGAGAACTATGCCCTTTAGAAATTTTTTGAATAAAGCGGTCATCTTTGATGTAGTAACTACAACTGAAAATTACGGAAGGCTTTTTTCGTATTTCACCGTTTGAGAACGTATCGGATTTTAATGCTTGAATTTGCTCATAAACGAAAATAAGTTTCCCTTCGTATAAATAGAATTCTCTGGTGCGTCTCCCCAAGTCGTGTTTAGTATGTTCTTTGATAATGCAAAGTTTACTTTTGTTATAGTATCCGAATAGTTCGCCAACTATATAACTTTTATTGTTTTCCAAATCAACTTCACTAATAAACGTTGATTTTTTTAAGTAGTTGGGAAACTCAGCCAGTTCAAGGTACTTGTATTTTATATTGGCTATATCCTGCTTAAAATCGGTTTGAGCAAAAACAAATTTTACGTTGCTTGCCAGCAGAAACATAAAGAAGAATATTCTTATACGGTTCAATTGAAAATCAGTTTATATAAATCAGGAATAATAATATTCGAAATATACTCAGTAGCATTTTTATAGGCGTTCATGCCTGCTTCCTCAGCAGTTAATTTAATTCCTTTAATATCTGTTTTAGATTGGGTGTAAATAACCTCATTTCTTCTTTTTACAGTTAAGTTCAATTTTAACTGAGCGTTTACCATTTCGTAAGCCACACTTCCCTTTGTAGTGTTGGCATCAAGTTCTATAATATAATCAGCTTCCTTTTTGTCGAGGGTGAGTTGTAAACCTGCATCAAAAAGTTTCTTATCAATTAATTTCATCAAAATGGGTTCTTCAAGGTCGGTATTTATATTTTTTTCAATACTTCTGCTGTAAAATTTTGGCGGAATCACGGTTAATAAAATGCTGCCGGTTGGCTTTACAATGCGGTCAATGAAAGGTTTTATATCGGTCCAGTTGGTATCAGTTGCACAAATGGCATCTATATCAGGGGTAGCATCAATTTGCTGATAGGCCTGATTGCTGCTGAGTTTTTTCAATATGAAATTAATTTTTCCCTGTTCATTTGAACTGGCCTTTTCTAACAATTCTCCTTTGCCCGATGAGAACTTAAAGACCACGGGAAAGTTAGCGGCTTTTTGTCCTGATAAGGTAGTGTTTACAATTAAAACTTTATTTAACGGCATTCCAAATTTTACGGTCGCAGCACTTTCAGCAAAGTTTATCCTTATGGAATTAATAAGACTTTGCAAGTTATTGAAAGACTCATTCACTAAAAATATCTGTTTACCCTTGTAGTCTGCTTCTACTGCTTCATTCAGGTAGTTTTTCATTGAAGCTAATGCCTTACAGTAAAATAAAATAGCTGATGCATATTGATTGCCGGCTTTGAATTTATCGGCTTGTTCGAAAAAGTTTAAGGAGGTGCTTGAGGCGCGTAACAGTTTTTCTTGCTGTCTTTTTTTGTACTCGTATTTCGACAGGCGGAGAAACACCCAGTATTCTTTTTCTCCGTCATATTCATCAACAATGGTATATCCTTCTATATTCGTATTTACACTGGCTTTTGACGCAGTGAGGTAATCCTGTTGAAACTTATAATCACGGTTAATGGTGATGAGGTATGAATTGCTGTTAATCTTTACCTCAATCTGTGAACCAAGCATATATAAAGCTTGTTTTCGCGCCTGATTTTTGTACTCGCGGTCACCGGGCTTTTTTTCAACACCAGCTATACCAATATAATAGTCCGGGTCAATGGGCTGCTTCACTGCCCAAGAAGGCAGGTTAGCAACTGTGGTAATTTCAACGGATTCTTTGGGTTGGTTATTTTTTTTTGAACGCTGCGCATGGCATCCTGTCAGCATTAAAAATAGAAAGCTCCCTGTTATATATACTACAATTGATTTTTTTTTGGGCATTATTGGTAGCTAATCTGGCGGTGGTATTCTATAATATCAAAAGCAATATTGCGCGCAATTTTTCGAAGAAGTTCACTCTGCAACTCTTCGTTTGTTTTCAGTTGCTGCCTGCCTGAAAACATAGTTCTGAATGAATTGACTGTGCTCATATTTCCGTAAATCATATCATTAATTGGGTATATCTGATTCAATTTAACGGTTCTTGCTGGGATAGCATAATGAATTTCATCGGTTTGTTTATCGGCAAGGGTTTTGTTGTATAAAATTTTCCCTGTCTCGGATGAAACAAGTTTAAATTCGGCAGCAAATTTAAAAGTAATAGATGAATAATATTCATTGTAATAGAATGGAGATGACTCCCTGCGGAGAAGTGTTTCGCCCGTAGCACTTTTGTAGCTTACGTTATAAATTTCGTATCCCAATTTATAATTTTTTGTCGGCTTTGTTTCGCTGGTAGTGTATTCAATAATATTGATAAAAAATGCATTTTGGATACCAATAAGTTTTCCGGCACTGATGGCTTTGTTTTCGTCAACTACTCCTGTCATATTCAGTTTTTGTTCGGCAATAAGCTTATCAATATTGTCCCGGTCAATTAGTTGTATGAATGGGTTGTTTGCTTTTGTAATTTCATTTGTAATCAATCCGGCCATTACCCGTTGTACAGCCTTATTTGCCTTTTTATCATCAATGAAAAAGCCAATGGTAATTGTTCCTTTCTCCAAAGCTTCTGCTTGCAGTTGTTCTGTATTTTTATACTTACATGTGTAGCTGCATATTTTAGTAAATTGGTCATATGCTTTTACATATTTCTTTTGATTTAATAAATCAACCCCCGATCTGTACAAAGGCTCAAGGGTAGCTGTTTCTTTAAGCGACTTAACATCTTTATACGAGGGGTCGAAGTTCAGTACTTCTTTAAAACATTTTTCAGCTTCTTCAAAGTTATCTTTTTTTAAAAACTCAAGCCCCTCATTATATTTTTGCTCAAGATATTTGCCTACGGCAGTTTTATAATCGGTTATGTAATTGTCGTCCCATTTGAGGTAAACACCAAGTAATCCCAAATCCTTAAAGTATTTTTCTGCACTTCGGTAAGCGTAAACAGCTTCTTTCAGTTTATCTGTATTGTATGACCTGAAAAATTCTTCGAAATAATCATTTAGCACCTTTTGACCCGTATTTTTTAGGCCAATTTGTGCCTCAATATTTCGATTATTGTATCTAACAGCATCGAAGTAATAATTGGCAGCTTCCCTGTACATTCCGGCACTTTCTAATTTTTGTCCTTTCTTGGTCAGCGACCGTGATGGGTTGCAGGCAAACAGTAAAAGGGGAGCGAAAAGGAAAAGGAGGTATTTTTGCTTCATATTCGGCTACAATCTTAGCTTTTTAAGTGCTTTATGCAAAGAAAGAGCCAATTTAGTTGCTATTGAGTTTCAGAGTTTTTGCCCAGCGAAGAGAAAAAGTTCGTTAACACGATCCGAAATAGCAGGGTAAATTGAGCTAATCTTTAGCCAAAAAACAGATTAAGAATTGATTAATCAGAATGTGTCGGTTGAGCCATTAAACTGCTATTTAGTGATATATTTTCCTGAAAATAATCATAAATCTAAAATGGGCGAACCCTGTTATGCTTTAGCTAAAAAGTTTACTTTTGCTGGACTTTTAAAATATTCATTACATGAGTTTGAACATAAACAATCCCGATCACTTTGAAAGAAGACATATCGGACCTGATGCAGCCCAAACGGCAGAAATGCTCAAAGCAATTGGTGTTAAATCCTTGGATCAGTTAATTGATGAAACCATTCCTCAGCATATCAGGTTGAAAAAACCTATGGACATTGGCGAATCTTATACCGAGCAGGAGGTGCTAACCGAATTGAAGAAAGTTGCGTCCAAAAATCAAGTGTTCAAATCATATATTGGATTAGGGTATTATGATACATTAACACCCGGAGTAATTCTTCGTAATATTATGGAAAATCCGGGATGGTACACCCAGTACACCCCTTATCAGGCCGAGATTGCTCAAGGGCGTTTAGAAGCATTACTTAACTACCAAACTATGGTTATTGATTTAACGGGAATGGAAATAGCTAATGCTTCTCTCCTTGATGAGGGGACTGCGGCAGCCGAGGCCATGCACATGTTTCATGCATTGCATACCGAAGCTAAACGTGTGAAATTATTTGTTTCAGCAGAATGTTTCCCTCAAACTATTGATGTTTTAAAAACACGTTCAGAGCCATTAAATATTGAATTAGTTATAGGAGATCATCGAAAAGTTGAACTTAATGATGCGTTTTTCGGTGCCATAATTCAATATCCGGCCGGAAATGGTTCTATTTATGACTACACCGACTTTACTAAAAATGCACATGAAAACGGAGTTTATGTTTGTGTAATTGCCGATATTTTAGCACTAACACTTTTAACACCTCCTGGTGAGTGGGGAGCCGATTGCGTGGTGGGTTCATCCCAACGTTTTGGTGTTCCAATGGGATATGGTGGCCCTCACGCGGCTTTCTTTGCAACTAAAGATGAATATAAACGGCAAATGCCCGGACGTATTATCGGGGTGTCGATAGATGCAAATGGAAATCGGGCATTGCGTATGGCACTTCAAACCCGCGAGCAACATATTCGTAGAGAAAAAGCAACATCGAATATTTGTACTGCTCAGGTATTGCTTTCCATTATGGCCAGTATGTACGGAGTTTATCACGGACCGGACGGATTAATAAAAATTGCAGGTAAAACACACGGACTGGCTAAAACACTGGAAAAGGGGCTGAGCACTCTGGGGGTAAAACAAACCAATAAATATTATTTTGATACATTAACCCTCGAATTGAAGGACGAAGCCTCTGTTGAGAAAGTGAAAAAAGAGGCTCTTGCCAATAAAATAAATCTGAACTATATTGATGCCACACATATTGGAGTTTCTATTGATGAAACAACATTACTGAATGATGTAGCCGATTTGCTTTCGGTATTTGCTAAAGCCTTGGGGGGAAATGTTGATGATGTGAAAACATTAAGCAGCAATCTTTCCATTGAATGGGATGCCAAATTTAAACGCACAAGCAAGTTTCTTACACATCCGGTATTTAACAGCTACCACAGCGAACATGAAATGCTTCGTTATATCAAATCGCTCGAGGCAAAAGATCTTTCCCTTTGCCAGTCTATGATTTCTTTGGGTTCATGCACCATGAAGTTGAATGCAACTACCGAAATGATTCCTGTAACCTGGCCCGAATTTGGAGCACTGCATCCATTTGCTCCAATTGAGCAGGCAAAGGGGTATCACCAAATATTTGACGAACTCATTCACCAGTTAAAAGAAGTCACAGGTTTTGCCGGAATTTCACTACAACCCAATGCCGGTGCACAGGGCGAATATGCCGGATTAATGGTGATTCGTGAGTATTTTAAAAATAAAGGAGAGTCACATCGTAATATAGCACTTATTCCCGCATCTGCACATGGAACCAATCCGGCTTCTGCAGTAATGGCGGGTATGCAGGTTGTAGTTACCAAAACCGATGAACGCGGAAATATTGACGTTGCTGACTTGAAGGCAAGAGCCGAACAATTCAAAGATAATTTGGCCTGTTTAATGGTTACTTACCCATCAACCCATGGTGTGTTTGAAGAAACCATTAAGGATATATGCGATATGATTCATCGCTTTGGCGGGCAGGTATATATGGATGGAGCCAATATGAATGCTCAGGTAGGCTTAACAAGTCCGGCTACCATAGGTGCCGATGTGTGTCACCTGAATTTGCACAAAACATTTTGTATTCCTCATGGCGGTGGTGGCCCCGGAATGGGGCCTATCGGAGTTGCTGGGCATTTGGTGCCGTTTCTTCCGGGTCATGCAGTAGTTAAAGTTAGTAGTGATAAGGCCATACATGCCGTTTCTGCCGCCCCTTTCGGAAGTGCGAGTATATTATTAATTTCATATACCTATATCAAAATGATGGGTACCAAAGGCCTTGAGAACGCTACTAAATATGCAATTCTCAATGCAAATTATATTGCATCCCGTTTAGAGGGGCATTACCCTATTTTGTACAAAGGGAACAAAGGTCGTTGTGCACATGAAATGATTCTGGATACGCGTGGATTTAAATATTCGGCCGGAGTGGAAGTAGAAGATATTGCCAAAAGGTTAATGGATTATGGATTCCATGCGCCTACGGTTTCTTTCCCTGTGGCAGGCACCGTAATGATTGAGCCAACCGAAAGTGAAGCTAAAGCGGAATTGGATCGTTTTTGCGAAGCCATGATTGCCATTAAAAAAGAAATCGAAGAAGTAGAGACTGGTGTAGCAGATAAAGTCGATAATGTACTGAAAAATGCACCGCATACCGCTTCTGTAGCCACTGCTGCCGATTGGACACATAAATATTCAAGAGAAAAAGCTGTTTTCCCTGCTGCATGGGTAAAAGCATATAAATTTTGGCCTACTGTGGGGAGAGTGAACAATACCTATGGCGATAGAAATCTTGTATGTTCATGCCTTCCGGTTGAAGCATACGAAACAGCCTCAACGGCCAGCTAAAAACTGTAATAATACTTAGACAAATAAGCCTGATTGGGGATAATATTAAAAGATTACTCCGGGTAGGCTTATTTATTTTTGTTCAACTAATTGTTTTATATTGACTTTACTTCATATTGCAGCTAATTACCTTGCCTGGTTTGTCACGCTTTTTAGTGTGGAGTTTACTCCGCAACCGCTCATTCAAAAAAGACCTTACCTCGTGGCCGAATTGGATTTTACAGGCAAACCAGTAAAGCTTACCCAAAATGTTATAAAACTGAATTTCGGTGACGAACTGGATATGTGGCTGGCCCAATGTGATACAGGGATGAGTGGTGATGGGAAAATTAATATCATGCATTTGGGAGATTCCCATATACAGGCAGATTATTTGTCCGGCCGTATGCGCGAACTCTTACAGTTCTCCTTTGGAAATGGCGGAAGAGGATTGGTATTTCCTTATCGAGCGGCTGGAAGAACCAATACTCCCGACAACTATAAACTGCTGGTTGGTGGAGATTGGAAAGGATGCAAAAACGTAAGCTACTTTAAAATTTGTGATATAGGAGTCAACGGAATCATGGTGTATACTTTTGATACATCTGCTTATTTTTACATTAATCCCAACACAAACCCATGGCTCAATTACAGTTTTAATCACGTAAAACTTTTCACCAAGAACACATCCGGACAATTTGATTATTTTATTAAAAAAGATTCGGTAACACTTATTCCGGTTGAGGCCACTAAACGCGATAGTTTTTTTACAGAATTAAGATTTAAAGAGGATCAATCGGTATTTGGACTATCATTGGCACGCAAAGATACCTTGCAGAGGGAATTTAATTTCTTTGGAGCAAGTTTGGAGAATGATACACCGGGAGTGCTTTATCATATGGCCGGTATAAACGGTGCTGAATATTTTTCTTTTCTAAGGTGTAATTTACTTGGATTACAATTGCGACATTTGAATCCGCACTTAGTAATTATCTCGTTAGGAACAAACGAGGGTTTTAACCCATACTATACTGACGAGGACTTTAAAATTAATGCATCATTACTTATTGACCGAATTCGGGAGGCCAAGCCCAAGGTATCTATTCTGCTTACTATGCCGGGTGAAAGTTTGCAAAAAAGGAAATATCCAATTAAACGACTCAATTCAGTTCGAAAAGTATTATATGAAGTAGCGGCAGAAAAACACTGTGCCGTGTGGGATCTATATGAGGTGATGGGTGGTTTAGGCTCAATGAAAAGATGGCATTCAAAAGGTCTTACTGCAAAAGATCTGGTTCATTACAACGCGGCAGGCTACCGCTTGCAGGGCGAATTGCTTTACAGCGCTCTTTTAACATATTACACACAGAAAAGAAGTAACTAAAAGGCATGTTTAGCTGGCACGATCTTTTAGCTTACAAAGAAAATGCACCGCTCATTTTTTCTCAGTACCTTTTTCTTTTTATCTTCACTATTTTCTTTTTTATATACACGCTCATCTATAAAAATATTACGGTTCGTAATGTATACCTGCTGTTTTTTAGTCTTTTCTTTTATTACAAATCCGGGGGAGGCTATTTCTTGATTCTTATTTTCTCTACCATAGTTGATTTTAATCTGGCCAATTGGGTTTTTCTGGCTAAAACCCATCCTCGCAAAAAGTTTTTTTTTATTCTTAGTATAGGAATGAATTTAACCTTACTCGGATTTTTTAAGTATTCGTACTTTTTTGTGGACCTCATAAATCAGGCTTTTCATACCAAGCTTAAGGCCTATAATTTTCTTAGCGGATTGTCAAATATTATGGCAGGCACCAGTTATGATGTGAGTGAAATAATACTTCCAGTGGGTATTTCATTCTACACGTTTCAGGCTATGAGTTACACTTTTGATATTTATCTAGGCAATCTTAATCCTGTAAAAAATATATGGGACTTTGGTTTTTTTATTTCATTTTTCCCGCATCTGGTTGCAGGCCCAATTGTGAAGGCGGCCGATTTTATTCCGCAGGTTTACAAATCCTACCACGTAACACGATCTGAAATGGGAGCCGCCATTTATATGATTGTAAAGGGACTGGTTAAAAAAGTACTGATTAGTGATTATATCAGCATTAATTTTGTAGACCGGGTGTTTGATGCACCACAATTGTACTCGGGGTTTGAGAACCTGATGGCTGTTTATGGGTATGCACTTCAGATTTATTGTGATTTTTCAGGTTACAGTGAAATGGCTATTGGTTTAGCACTCTTAATGGGATTTCGTTTAGGGCTGAATTTCAATTCTCCATATACGTCTTTAAATATTACAGAATTCTGGCACAGGTGGCATATTTCTTTGTCAAGTTGGTTGCGCGACTACCTCTATATTTCGCTTGGGGGAAACAGGCAGGGTAGGGTACGAACCTATATAAACTTATTTTTAACCATGCTGCTTGGAGGATTGTGGCACGGGGCATCTGTTAAGTTTATATTATGGGGCGGTTTGCATGGACTGGCTTTGGTGATTCACAAATTATGGAAAAAAATGTCGGGTTCATTTGTCAAGATTCCTAAGTCAATTGCTGTTTTTCTTTCCTGGGTTATTACTTTTCACTTTGTAGCCTTTTGTTGGATTTATTTCCGAGCACCTGATATGGCAACTGTTTATTCTATGGCAGGGCAAATTATCAATCATTTCACATTTGGAGATTTTTGGATAAAGGTAATGGCCTATAAAGCCGTGATGAGTTTACTTGTACTTGGTTTTGGCATTCATTTTCTGCCAGCCGTTTGGAAAAAGCAGTGGGAATTATACTTTATTCAACTTCCTGATGTTTTAAAAGCACTGGTGGTGGCCGGGGTAATTTTTATGTTGTATCAGATAGCTTCGTCTGCTGTGCAACCATTTATTTATTTTCAGTTTTAATGCAATTCTGCCTTAAGTTTGTTGTGGAGATATGAAATTGACCGAAGAAGTTATTTTAGTAAACGAGCAGGATGAACCAATAGGGGTGATGGAGAAATTGGAGGCGCACCAAAAAGGTTTGCTGCATAGGGCATTTTCAGTCTTTATTTTCAATGCAAACGGAGAATTGTTGCTTCAGCAGCGTGCTTTGACAAAGTACCATTCACCGGGTTTGTGGACTAATACCTGTTGCAGTCACCCCCGTCAGGGAGAAGAAAATTTGGATGCGGCTCACCGAAGGTTGAGGGAAGAAATGGGATTTGATTGTGACCTGTTCTATGAAGGATTTTTTATATATAAAGTGCAGTTTGAAAATGGCTTGTTTGAGCACGAACTTGATCATTTATTTATTGGAATTTTTAACGGGATGCCCAAGTTAAATAGCAATGAGGTTGCAGCCTGCCGATGGGTTGGAATGGATGATCTAAAAGAGGAAGTTAAACAGCATCCTGATCGTTTTACTTATTGGGTGCGTTTAATCCTTCAGCAAAATAATTTTCACCTTTAAGAGTAATTCGAAATTTTCTGTCAATTATTGCTCTAAACTTAGCGTAATATTCTCAAAAAATGCATTTCGGTCCTCACCCGATGATGGGATAGAGAGGTCGTTATCCATTTGAATTTTTATCATGCTTTTTTGAGTATTTTTTACTTCAAAATTAAATTCAAAATTTTGATAAAACGAAGCACTTGGCATTTCGCCAATTTTTTTGTTGTTAATATATAAATTAATATGCGGAAATATGTTCCCGGCAGGTGTTCCTTTGAGTTTCAGGGTAAGTTTGTATTTCCCTTTTTTAAGTAACATTGGTTTTGATTGTATTGGGTCTGCCCAAATTGCAATTACCTTTTCATTGTTAAGGTTAAAGAAATATTTTTCTTCAAAAATGGAGTTCAATATTTGTGAAGAATGAGTTGAGCTTTCCCCGATGTCAAAAGCATTGGTTTTGTAATACTCAATTTGTACTAAAGGCTCAAAATACCTGAGGTCGCCATTCACTACTAATTCAGTGATGTTTTTCAAGCTCTCTGGTTCTGAAAATAATTGAGCAAAATCGTAATTATCAGTAATGAATTTCCCGGTAAAAGCACCTGCTTTTAGCAATTCGCTCGAATTTCGGTGACTTCTCCATGCTCCATTCTCAGCTTTATAGGATAATTGTACCAATGGGAGTTTATCCAATAAATTTCGTAGTTTACCCAATGATGTGTGATTTACAAATACTTTTACAAAGGAGCAATTGAAGGGAAGCTTTATGTTATGATTCAAATTAATTTTTTCAACTTTTATTCTGGTATAAATAACTGTTGAAAGTTGTTTTTTTTTCTTCAACAGCAATCTCCACCGTTCATTTGAGTAAAATGTATCTGCTATTTGGTAGTTTTTTATAATAAATAAACTTAATGCACATTCGTCATTAAATGGATTTCTGTTGTCAATTGCATCATAGTCGTAAATTATAAATTCCGGAGGGTGCTGTCGGTAAAATTCCAGATTTAGTTTTTGCAGATTAGGAGTATATGCACTGAATGATTGAAGAACGGGTCGGGGCTGATAGTTAAGTTTGTTTTGAAGAAGGTATTGGATATCCCATGGAAAAATATCAACGGTATGGTGGTTAATCGCTGTCAATATTCTTTCCGGAATATATCGTTTGTTTGCCTGTCCAAAATAGTCAATTGAATTTCTATTTCGAAAACTGTTAACATAATTTTTAGGGGTTTGAAATATTGATAATAGTACCTCCGAAACAGTGATGCGGCTCGATTTCAGAAGCAAACAACTTAATGCGATTAAAAGAGATATTTTTAGATGTCGGATTTGTAGACCGGGAGAAGTGAACGACCTGTTTTGAATGAGTAGTATTAGTGGGGCGTAGGCAAAAAACTCCATCATATGTTGTTCATCGCTCCTTATTACTGCTTGTTTGCGTAGTACAAAAATATAAATGGCCGAAATTGAAATATGAAGCAGATTGGAGTATTTTTTTTGTTTCACCAGAAAAATGAAGTAGTAAATCAAAAGCAATATCATTCCTCCAAAAATTACCGTCATTCCATCAGTCCATCCGGATACATCAGAGCTAAGTCCCATTATTTCCTGATAACCTTTTATGTGTTCACCTGCACCGGAAAGATAGCCCGGAAGATTAACGTGAAATGGGAATGAAAGAGCCAATATGAATACAAATGGAAGGAAAAGAACACTTAATGTTTGTTTAAAGGTAATCTCCCGTAAAAAGTTTAGAAATAAGAGTAGGCTTACAAACAGTACTATTCCAATTAATCCGGTGTTGAGTTTTAAATAGAATGAAGCAGTGGTTAAAATAGCAATATAGATGTAAAGGTTGAATCTGAATTTTTCAGCCGCTTTATTTAACCAGAAACAATTAAAAAAAAGTATTATCCATGCAACCCCAACCTGTGTATGAATTCTTATTAAAAGGATATTGAAAATAATGAATAGTAGGGCTAAGAACTTATCTTTTGATTTGCTTAAAAAGTCATTAAAAACAATAAAGAAGTTGGCCACTAAAAAAGCATCGAATATGATAAATGATAAGGCAGGAATGTGGTAACCTATTCGGGTGGCAAGAAAACCCAGCGGGCCATAGGTATAAACTATATCTTTTCCCCAAACCCAATTTTTAAAAATTGCAAAGTTTAAAGTAAATGCCCAAGAAGAATCAATGCCATACCATGTTGGCCCCTTATCGGCTAGCAGCGGGGTTAGATTAAATGAAGTGGGGAGAGTTGCTATAGCAAAGAAAAATGATATCAGTAGCCATATACGTTTATGGGTAAACTTCTCTGATAGGTTTTTTCTTCTCACCTAAAATATCTTTGAGGGTCATTTACAAGTCAGCAGCCTGAGCTACCAGTTCGGCAATATCCAGTACCTGTATTTCCTGCTCTTTATTATGATGTTTAATGCCGTCTCGCAACATAGTCATGCAAAACGGGCAGGCTGCTGCCACTACTGTTGGGTTAACTGCCAGAATATCGTTGGTCCGTTCAATATTTACCTCAGTATTTCCATTTTCGGCTTCTTTAAACATTTGGGCACCACCCGCACCGCAACATAAACCATTTGCTTTATTTCGTTTCATCTCTACTAGTGCGGCATCTAATTTTTGTATCACGTCACGGGGTGCTTCATAAATATTATTTGAACGACCTAGGTAGCAACTATCGTGATAGGTGATGCGTTGCCCTTTAAATATACCCCCTTCTATCTTTATTCTGCCTTCATTTAATAATTGATTGATAAGCGTGGTGTGATGGAGTACCTCGTAGTTTCCACCCAAAGTAGGATATTCGTTTTTAAGGGTATTAAAACAGTGTGGGCAGGCGGTAACAATTTTTTTTACCTCATAGGCACTCATCACTGCTATATTTTGCATAGCCAGCATCTGAAACAGAAATTCATTGCCAGCTCTTTTTGCAGGATCTCCTGTACAACTTTCTTCAGTTCCCAAAATGGCAAATTTGATCTGGGCGTGATGTAATATTTTAGCAACTGCTTTGGTTATTTTTTGTGCCCGTTCATCAAAACTTCCGGCACACCCTACCCAAAACAAAACTTCGGGTTGTTCACCGCAGCTCAAGTAGTCGGCCATTGTTTTTACACTAAATTCACTCATGTTACTTTTTAAGTAGTTTTATTATGCTTGTCTTATTTTCTTTATCCGTCACCAATACAAAATAAAGTCCTTTCGGTAAACCGCTCAACTCAATAAGGTGAGAACCGTTACCCGCTGTCCCGCTCATCCATATTTTGCCTTGGGTATCTGCAATGCGGTAATTCAATTGCGTTGCTAACTCGTCAGTGTGTAATAGGGCATAGTCGTCAGCTGGATTAGGTGAAACGGTTATTTTTTTAGTAGAGGTTATACCTACAGATTTTATTGGTGAAAGAGTGCTCGTTCCGTCAAAATCAATTTGATTAAGCCGGTAGTAAAGTTCGCTTCTTCCGGTAAGTTCAAATGCACTCATATCGGTAAATCTATAGGAGTTTATTACTGAGGAGTTATTATATCCTTTCACAAACGTAATTTCATCCCATGCTTTTCCGTCTGGGCTGCGTAGCAAAGCAAAGCCACGGTTATTTTTTTCAGATGCAGTTGCCCAAGTTAATTCAACATTTTTATTTTGCCTTGTGGCATTAAAATACATCAATTCAACCGGTAAAGGTGTGTTAGAAGGGCCTGCAACCTGAAAGTCATCAATCATAAAACCATCGGCTGCATAGGCCGAGGCAAGGTATCCGCTTAACGCTGTAAATACCAATCGGAAACAAACACGGTTATTGCCTTTCAAAAAGGATACATCATAACTCATGGTTGCATTGTTGTACGAGGCATTCCATCCATAGCGGTCAGGAAAAATTGACGCATTTAGCACACAGCCAGCGGTAGGGTAGGACGTGTACCAATTCGTTCCTAATCCGTTTATACCAAGCCTGTTCCAGGTGGTTCCATGGTCGGTTGAGTATTGCATTTGAACACCGAATGGTGCATTGCAAAATACCAACGCCATGCTACCTTTAAAGCTAAGGGAGTAGGTGCCATTAGTGGTAAAATTAAAGCTAGGGGAATACAAGGCACAACTATAACCTCCTTGTGTTACATTGGCATTCAATAAAGTTTTCCATGCATTAGGGGTAGAGTTTACAGTTGTAAGTGTGTTACCAGGAACTCCGCGTTCCCATAAGTTGATGCCGCCTGAAACAGCATCTCCGTCAAAATGGGATGCTGTACCTGCATTATCAAAATTCCCACCATTTGCCGGGGTATAGGGTGTGCCCTGATAAGGCAATACATGAATACAATTGTTGCAGGTATAAGCTACACTTCCGTTTATGGTTAATTTTACACTGTAGTATCCGGGTGTACTGAAAGTATAAGTTGGATTTTGTATCACAGCATCGGTGGTTCCATTATTATCAAAATCCCATGCCCAGGTAGAGGCTCTGGTTGAAAGGTCGGTAAATGTAACGCTTGCTCCAGGGTATATCACTCTTTTAGGAGTAGAGAAATTCGATTTTACCGAAGTAAATCCATCGGTAGAGTAAAGCCCTCTTCCGTGAGTGGCCGCAATTACAATGCTATCGCTGTTGCGAACTTTTAGCATATCTACCCGCACATTGGCCAATCCGGTATTAGTAGAACCCCAATTGGTTGTTCCCGTATTAAGATTATCGGTAGTCCAAACTCCAAGCTCGGTTGCTAAAATAGCCTGATCATTATTTGATGGATTAAACAAACACCACCTTACGGGCATATCTGGAAGGTTTCCTTCTACCGAAGTCCAGTTTGTACCGTTATTAGTAGATTCCCACACACTGTTCACTCCAAAATTAGAAAATGTAACCAGCATATGATTTTCATTTCCTTTTTCTACCTCAATACAGGAAACACTTGCAGCAGGAAGCCCGGTATTAATGGCCGTTTCTGTTGGCGAGGCTCCATTGGCATTAGTTACTTTTATTACTTTTCCGTTTGAGGTACCTATGTACAGAGTGGTTGCGGTATTAGGTGAAACTTTTAAATGAGTTACTGTTCCGCCTCCCATGGTAAAAGTATGGGTAGTTTTGGTAGGAGCACCCGAAAAAATATTCGTCCACCGCTGAATTTGATTGGCAGCTTTTGCTGAATAAAGAATATCGTTTATACCATCTAAATCACTTGGATTTACAAAAGAGCCTGAATTGTCTGTGGCCAACCCGGAAAATGTAGCACCCCCATTGGTTGAGTAGTAAATATTATTATAGACATACGAGGTAAGTTGATTGTTTCCATTGTTTATATCAATGTGGCAGAAAACTCCATCTCCACCCGAAACCTGAGTGGTGGCATTTATTCCTGAAGTTGTAAATTTATGCGACCCATTGTCTTGAGCCCCTGCCAGAAAATAATTTGTTCCAACAGTGGGGTGAATCGCGCAGGCATAAAACTGAGCAGTGTTATAATTGTAGTCTTTTCGGGAAATAGTAGGCGATACGGCATTGGCATTAGCAGTACTATATATTCCACCATCGTTGGTAAAATAGCAAATGGATGAACTTCCAGGGCTGTAAAAGGCATTGTGTTGATCGGCATGCACATATTGGAAACCGAATCCACCGTACCAATGGGAAACTTGAGTCCATGAAGTACCTCCATTGGCAGTTTTAAATAGATCAACTCCACCAACAAAAACAATATCACGGTTGTTGGGATCTACCGCTATTGATAAATCATACCATGCCTGTGTTCTGGAAATATCGGCTGCAGGAATTCCTCCATCGGCATCAACGGGTTTGGTAAGTGAAACAAAAGTACCACCTGCATTAGTAGATTTAAGTATGGCATTCACTGTTCTTGCCTTTTCAAGTATCACATATACGTAATTGCTATCGTTAGCAGCAAGCCCCAGTTCCATTCGGCCGGGCGATGCAACCGGAAGCGTTAAGGGATTATTCCAGCTGGTGCCCGCGGGGGTAATTGATTTATGAATGGTACCATTCGAACCAAGCGAAGTTCCCATGGTGGCATACAAAATACCGCTGCGGGCCATTTCAATATCCCAACAATTATTTGCTGCAGCTCCGGCTATGCCCGATCCAAGTACTTTAGCAAATGAAGTTCCTCCGGTGGCCGAGCGGTACAAACCATTACTGGTAGCTACATATAGTACTCCTGATGTGTTGCAGAAAATTTTATTGCAATAATAAAAATTAGCGTTATTGGTAGCAGTCAGTTGATTCCATGTGGCTCCACCATCGGTGCTTTTCCAAACGCCAAGGCCTCTAATGGCATCTGCATTTGAATATCCTTCACCAGTACAAAAATACATGATGGAAGGGGAGGAGGGATCTTGGGTGATGGAGGTAATGGCCAAATTTCCGAACAAATCGTTGACAACAGTCCACACAGGTGTAGTTGAGGTAATATCTGTTGTTTTCCATAATCCTCCCCCCACACTTCCAACCCAAACGGTTTTGCCCGAGGCATCATTCAGGTCTACCCAAATAGCCCGGGTTCTTCCCCCTTGATTATTTGGCCCGCGCTCAGTCCAGTTCACAAATGAAACGGCTGCATTGGTTTTATATTTGCCTTGCCTGTTTAGTTGTTCGTAGGCAATAAGCAGTCTCTCGGTTGGAACCGTATTTGTTTTCGGGTCTTTTGTTTTTTCAAATTCCTGTTTGAGCGCTTCCAAGGGATTGTCTCTTTCTTCCTCCTCTAATTGTTTATTAGCGGCAATAACATTTTTATTGTTGATTGATGAATCATTTTTTATAAGCCAAAATAATCCGGACGATACACTTGCCAGAGTAAAAATGGTAAAGTAATAATCAATCTTTCTTTTCATTTGATTGGTTAAGTATTTATCCAGTTTGCTCTGTCAGCAGGGCTAAACTGCCATGGAGCCTGATTATTTTCCATATTTGAAAACATACTGTTGAGCGAAGCCGGAGCCGATGATTTTTCCATCACTAAATATCTGCGCATTTCCACAATTATTTCTACCGGATTTATATTTACAGGGCATGCTTCCACACAGGCGTTGCAGGTGTTGCAGGCCCATAATTCCGGTTCGCTTATGTAACTATGCAAATTTTTCCCGTCATCATAATCCGGTCCCAGTTTATCAATATTATTTCCAACCTCCACCAATCGGTCGCGGGTGTCCATCATTATTTTTCTGGGCGAAAGTATTTTTCCTGTTACATTTTGCGGACACACCGATGTACATCTGCCACACTCTGTACAGGTATAGGCTTCCATCAAATTTTTCCAGGTAAGATCCTTTACATCTTTTACCCCAAAACTAGAGGGCGTGGTGTAGTTATCTGGTGGTTGAGCCGTGGGGTCTAACATTAGTTTTACCTCCGTTGTCACGGATTCCATATTGCTAAGTTTTCCTTTTGGATTCAGGTTAGAATAGAAGGTATTGGGGAATGCAAGTATCACATGAAAGTGTTTGGAGAATGGAAGGTAGTTCATAAACGCAAAAATCCCAATGATATGAAACCACCAGGCGCTTTGTTCAATAAGTTCGAGGCTATTGGCCGAATAATTTTCCATGAATGGAGCAGTAAGCCATTCACTTACCGGGAAATTGGGGAGGTTTCCCTCAGTTGTAAATTTAGTGTGGGAAACAAATTCTGCCCCATTCATAATCAGTAGTGCCGCCATCAATATAATTTCAGTAAAAAGAATTGTGGCAGCATCTTTTTGGGGAAATCCCCTTAGTTCAGCCCCATGAAACCTCTTTATTTTTACGATATACCTGCGGGAAAGAAAAACCACGCAAGCGATAAGCACAGCAATTGCCAAAATTTCGAAAAAGCCAATGGCAAAAGTATAAAGGGGACCCATAAAAGATAATACTCTATGTGAGCCAAAAATCCCATCAATTAAAATCTCAAGTACTTCAATATTTATAAGAATAAAACCGACATACACAATAAAATGCAGTACGAATGGAACAGGTCTTGCAGCCATCTTAGTTTGGCCAAATGCTACCAAAAGCATGGTTTTAAGACGTAAATCTTTGTTACTGCTTAGGTCAATATCTTTTCCTAACAGAATATTCCTTCTAATTTTACGAACATTGCGAATAAATAAAGAAACTGCGGAAACGGTAAGAAATAAAAAAAGAATCTGACTCATATTTAAGTGTTAACGCGATAAATGAGGATTGTATAAATCAATTTATCTGCAAGTTAATGATTACTTTTTAAATTTTCGCAAAGATGGGTTGCTCAAAACATGGAAAACCTATACTTTTGCCATCCGTTAATTGGTGCGGTAGCTCAGTTGGTAGAGCAAAGGACTGAAAATCCTTGTGTCGGGGGTTCGATTCCCTCCCACACCACCAGAACACTTAACAAAATGTAGCAAAGTCCATCAGATTCAAACACTGATGGGCTTTTTTGTTTGTATTGACTATACAGAATTGAATGCTTTGAAGCAGTATTTTTCATAGTTTATCCAGTTCGATAAACGGGGTACTTACAATTTTGTATTGCAAATTCGAGGCTGGCTGTTTTGAAGTATTTAATCACCCTCTCTAATCATTACTTCGCTTTATCAGGGGTAATCAGTTGGGCATTTTTTACTTTTACGACATGTAAAAATAAAAGTGACAAGTGCCTCTTGTGCTGACACCTGCCACTTTTGGTTGAGTGTTAAAGCCTCATTTTATAGGGCTTTACTAGCGTGCCCAGGATCGGAGTCGAACCGATACGAGGGTTGAGCTCACTGGTGTTTGAGACCAGCGCGTCTACCAATTCCGCCACCTGGGCAAATGGGAGTGCGAAAATATTACTTTCTGCTGTTACCGGCAAATGAAAAAACCTATTTTATGTATTGAAAAGTTTTTGAATAAATTCAAGTTTTCGCATATCGTTTAAAACGGCAAATGCCATAAGACTTAGCAATATCGCCATTCCAATGGTTTGTGCCCGCTCTTGAAACTTAAGGCTTAGCGGCCTGCCAATAATCATCTCTACAAAAAGGAAAATAACGTGGCCTCCATCCAAAGCCGGAATAGGGAGAATATTCATAAATGCCAGAATCATGGAAATGAGTCCGGTGAGATGCCAAAAGTTATTCCAGTCCCATACGCCTCCATAAATTTGCGCCATTCCTATTGGGCCTTGTACCGATTTGCTGAATGCAACCTTGCCTTTAAAAATTTTACTGAACCCTCTGATATTATCTGTAAGTACACTCCACGCTTTATGGGCTCCCACCGGAAACGCTTGCGACAGGGAGTATTTATCAATTTTTAATTCAAAGTCTTTGGTATCTGGGGCAAAACCAAGTTTACCTTCTTCATTCACATCTACTTTTAGCGTAAGCGTTTCATTGTTTCTTATTAGCGTAAGCGTTACCGATTTTTCATTGTTTTTTTTAAGTATTTCTTGAAATTCATCAAAAAAACTAAAGGCAATTCCGTTCACTGCAATAATTTTATCATTAGCTTTCATGCCAGCCTTGGCTGCGTTAGAACCCGGTTGCACTTTACCCACAAAAAAGGTCATTCGTTTATCTAAAAACTGGTCTTTGGAGTCAGTAAGTCTGTTCACAAAATCATCGGGTACCGGAATGTCAATATTTTCTCCGTTCCGGTTAATGTTGTACACAATTCCCTCTCCTAATAGTACCTTCGTATTTGCTACATCACCAAAACGTTCAATGGGTTTCCCGTTAATGCCTATAAATCTATCTCCTGTTTTTAATCCTATTTCCTGTGCGAGTTTGTAAGCTACAATGCCGTTTTTTACCTGACTATTGGGGATGTACGGGTCGCCATAATAAACAAACATAAACGTGAAAATAAGAACTGCTAACACGGCATTCACCACCACACCTGCAATCATCACGATAAGTCGCTGCCAGGCTGGTTTAGTACGAAACTCCCATGGTTGCGGTGGTAGTTTCATTTGTTCACTGTCCATTGACTCATCTACCATCCCGGCAATTTTCACATACCCGCCTAATGGTAACCAGCCAATGCCATATTCTGTTTCGCCACGTTTAAAACTGAATAATTTCTTTCCCCATGCATCAAAAAAGAGGTAAAATTTTTCCACCTTAATCCCAAACATGCGTGCCGCGGTGTAGTGACCTAACTCGTGAAAAAACACCAGAATTGATAATCCGAGGATAAGCTGGCCAATCATTACAAGTACTTCCATCAACTATCTTTAGTTAGTAAAACGGCAAAAATAGGGAAATAACTGCAGGATTACCCACATTTGCAAATGTGATCAGAAGTAAACCGCTATTTTTTTACATTTGCGCGATGAAAAAGAATTTTGAATTGCTTGCCTTACTGGCTATTTTGCTTAGTCCGGTTCTGGTTTCTGCTCAGGTAGAGCGAGGTACTCAGTTGGTTGGAGCCAACGTGAATCTTGATTCTAAAAATATTGATACAGGAGCGGTTCGTAATCTGGGAAGTTCAAGCTATAACCTCAACCTGAGGTATGGCCGTTTTATGGCCAACAATTTTGCAGCAGGTTTGGCTTTGCCGCTTACATTCAGTAAAATTGATCAGCAGAGTAATCTTAGCTGGGGGGCCGGGCCGTTTATCCGCTATTATTCTCCGTTTGAAGGAGAGGAAGGAAATGGAGCCAAATTATTTTTGTTACTTGAGGCAAGAGCTACTTATAATCAAAACACATTTGAAGATAGGGCACTAAAATTAAAAAGAGAAACCACTTATTTTGGAGCAGGGGGAGGTTTTGGAGTTATTTATTTTTTAAACGAAAGTGTGGGCATTGAATCGTTGCTGGACTACAACTATCTTTCATCTTTAAATAATTCAAACAAGAGTGCCGGTTTCAGTTTAAATATTGGATTTCAAATTTATCTTAATCGCTACGGTTTTTAAATAAGTGAAGTTGCTATCATTCTGGTTTCTTTGTTAGTGAGTACATAATCATCGTACGTAGGTTTTTTAATAAACTTAACTTTATCCATACAGGTTTCGTTAATTTCTGCTATCTGTAAAAATTTTATTTTTTCGTTAAGAAAAGCATCTACGGCTATTTCATTGGCCGCATTTAATATGCACGCCTTATTGCCACCGCTGTGCATGGCTTCGTATGCCAGTTCAAGGTTTCGGAAGGTTATTTTATCAACAGGCTCAAACGTGAGAGTTGGATAATTCATGAAATCAAACCTGGGGAATTTTGATAAAAAACGGTCAGGGTAAGTAAAAGCATATTGAATGGGAAGTTTCATGTCGGGTAATCCCATTTGAGCTTTCATGCTTCCATCTGTCATTTGCACAATTGAGTGTATGATGCTTTGCGGGTGTACAATTACATCTATTTGTTCTGTTTTTAAACCAAATAACCATTTTGCTTCAATTACTTCAAGCCCTTTATTCATTAATGTAGCTGAGTCAATGGTAATTTTTGAACCCATGATCCAGTTAGGATGTTTCAACGCCTGTTCTTTTGTAACCGACTCTAGTTCCTTTCTTTTTTTTCCTCTGAAGGGGCCACCCGATGCAGTGAGGTATATTTTTTCAATGCGATGCAAAGGCTCTCCAACTAAACATTGAAAAATAGCCGAGTGTTCTGAATCAACCGGAATAATGGCGGCATGTTTTTTTATAGCCAGTTCAGTAATGAGTTCGCCTGCTACTACCAACGTTTCTTTATTTGCCAGTGCAATGGGTTTACCTGCGCTCAAGGCACTAATAGTAGGTTTTAATCCGGCATACCCAACCATGGCGGTAAGTACCAGATGTACACTATCAAACTCTACCACCTGATCAATGGCATTATTGCCTGCATATACTTTAATATCATGAGGGGTTAGTGCGTTTTTTACCTGCAGGTATTTACTTTCATCGGCAATCACCACGCAGTTTGGTTGAAACTTTAACGCTTGCGTGATGAGCAAATCTGCATTTGAATTAGCAGTGAGAACTTCAACGGCAAAATTTTCACTTTGTTCGGCAATTACTTCAAGTGCCTGAGTACCTATGGAGCCTGTGGAGCCAAGAATGGCTATGTTTTTCCGTTCTGTCATGTTCTGGCAAATATGGGAAAGGTTTTGGATAAGACAAACTGAACTGTCATAAAAGAAATAGCCGCCAGTTGATTCGGGCATGAAATCAATCTGGCGGGCTATTTAAACAAACCTAAACCTATCTTTAGAACTTTCTTTATTGATATTGTACCTGTTTTACTTCAATTACCGGATTTAAGGTGAACTCTTTTCGGCCTGTGAGTCGTAATGATTTTTTTGCATCAAAGTCGAATATAAAACTAGTGGTTAAGCCATTTACTATTCTGGCCTCTATTGGGATGTTAATTTTTCCGTTTTTCAACTTATCCAGTACAACCGGATAGGTTATACGATCTATCTCAACCGAGTTCCAATTACCTGTTTCCAAATAAATCCCATTTATTTTTCCTGTCGGGATATGGTGAGCTTTTGCTAACATCACTGAAAGGCCGTTCTGAAAATCGAGTAAATTATAGATACCTTTTTTAGTTTCAAGTACCATCCATTCCATTTTATCTGCATAACAGATTTTTACTGACAGAATTTCAATATTCACACGGGAGTAATTTACGGGAGAGTCTGTTAACTTTACTACAATACTTCCATTTAACTGCTTCGTTTCACTTTTGGCAGAGTTGCAGCCCATAAGTATAATTGTTAAAATAAAAAGTACGTAAATAAAAATTAAAATCACTAAACCTGATCGTTTCATAACTCCTCCTTTTCATTTTTGTCATCGCCTCATTGTATTAAAATGCTATTTTAATGCCCACCCCCGGATCAAAAGATAGAATTGAATACCCACGGGTATTGATTTCAAAAAAAGGTTTAAGGTCAAAACTTATTGCAACCGGAGCTTCTTTAATTTTATATTCCAGTCCGATAATTCCGTCAATGCCGATGCCCATTCCACCACTTGAGTAATACGTGTAACTGCGTAAATTTTTACGTGGGTCGCCATATAGCAAATTGTTATTATATCCCGATTCAAACATAGCTATATGGCCACCCAACCCATAATACCAATTGAAGCCTGGATCGGCAAAAGCTCGGGCATATTTCTCTATCATACCAGTAATACTAAATCCCCGTTGCTGTGCGCTAAGAATCCCTTCAAAAGCAGTAATATTGGACGTAAAATGTTTAAAGGTAAAGCCTGAGGTGGCTCCAATCCTTAAACCTGCAGCAGAATTGTAATAATGAGTGGAAGTAGTTACTCTGTTTGATTCTATTTTACGGTTCTGGTTCTGCGCATGCACAATTAAATTACTCATGGTTAGAATCGGTAAGAATAAAATAAATTCACGTTTCATAACTTCGGTCGGTGAGAATGTTTTTGTTTTTCTCGTTGTTGCCAATAAAAGGCCAAATGTTTAATAGATGCTTGGGATAAGAAAATCAGCCTGTTGAATTCAGATCTGAGAAATAGGTTCTAAAAAAATGAGAGGTGGTTTCGCAAATTGATAAAGGCGGGGGCACTATTTCATTTCTTTTAACATTCGGTAAATGGTAGCCTGACTGATATCAAGTTTTTGTGCTACCAACGGAATGTTGTGGTCATATTTTTTTAAATAAGTTTCTACGATTTTCAGGTTGTACTCTCTTAAGGTAATTTCATTTCCAATAATTTCGGGAAGTATATCATCGCTGCCTAAATGCAAATGCTCGGCTTTTATATAATTGTCTGAGGCTACAACTATGGCAAGTTCAATCATTGATTTTAATTCTCTGATATTTCCGCGCCAGGCATAACTCAGCATTTTTTGTTGTGCAGAATCGTCAATTAACTTAACCGGGATATTGTTTTCATTGCAAAATTTCTCAATAAAATATTTGGCAAGAATAAGTACATCTTTTCCTCTTTCTCTCAAAGGCGGAAGGTCAATGGGTAAACCAAGCAGTCGGTAGTAGAGGTCTTCTCTGAAATTTCCACTTTTTGTTTCATCTCTAAGATTCTTATGGGTGGCTATAATAATGCGGCAGTCAACCGGAATATTTTCATTGCTTCCAACTCGTGTTATTTCACGCTCTTGCAGTACCCGCAGTAATTTAGCCTGCAGGCTAAGGTTCATTTCCCCAATTTCATCAAGAAAAATAGTGCCTCCGTTGGCTTCTTCAAATTTTCCAATTCTACGGTTATTTGCACCTGTAAATGCTCCTTTTTCGTGGCCAAATAATTCGCTTTCTATAAGTTCATTTGGAATAGCTGCAATATTTACCGCTACAAACGGTTTTTTACTTCTTTTTGAATTGTAATGAATTGCTTTTGCTACCAATTCCTTTCCTGTTCCCGTTTCTCCGGTGATGGAAACATTGATACTCGTTTGTACCGCTTTTTCCATTAGCGAAAAAATATTTTTAATAATTTCGCTTTGGCCAATAATGGTATGGCTGAAATTGTATTTATTCTCTACTTCTTTTTGCAGTTCATCAATTCGTACTTTAAGCGAACGCTGATTTTTAAGTTTGCTCAGGATATTCAGCAAGCGGTCGCGTATGTCTGGTGTTTTTACGAGATAGTCGTATGCCCCTTCTTTAAGCAATTCAACGGCTGTTTCAATATTCTCCTGTTCGGATATAATGATAATTTCAATCTGGTCGTTAAACTCTTTTACTTTTTTCAATACATCTAAACCGGTAGAATCGGGTAAACGGTAATCTAAGGTTATAACATCAGGATGGACTGAAAGGCTTTGGTAAAACTCTTTGGCTGTTTTAAAACCCTTTACAATATACTCGGGGTTTAATGAAACAGTGTAGGTAAGTAAATTATTGTACCAGTCATCGTCTTCAAGAATAAATATAGTGAATGGTTTATTTCTCATTTTTTAATGGTGTAAGGTAAGTTCTTTTTGCAAAGCCTCCGAAATTTTTCCGGCTTCGATTGTTACTTCAGGTAATAGACTAATGATTGAATCTATGCTGCCTTCATTGGCATGGTTTTCTATCATCTTAAAATGCTTTAAAAGGATATTCGCTTCGACAAACCGACAAGAAGGACATATTTTATGCGCGGCATCGGCTATAGCAAGGAGGTTATTCTGTTGCAGGGATTGATTAATAATTTCGATGCTAGAGCTAAGGTTATTGATGAATGTTTGAATCATATCAGTCAGAAATACCTTGTCGTTATTAGCAAGTTTTTGCAGATGGGATAAACTGTATAGTTCATGTTTAGCTGCAGATGTTGACTGAAAGGGGGTAATCGAATGATCGACTACAAAACTTCCGCCTTCAGTTATTTGCACCATTTTTTCTAATAGGTCAAGTTCATTAAATGGCTTGGTTAGAATGGCATTTACTCCGGCTTCTTTGCATGCTTTCAAATGCCGATTATTTGCAGATGCAGTTAAGATAATTACAGGAACAAGTGATTTATACTCGGGTTTCATGGCTCGTATTTTTCTGGTTGTTTCAATGCCATCAATTTCGGGCATGCGCAGGTCTAAAATAATCAGATCATAATCTTCCTGCTCTATCAATTCAAGCACTCTTGTGCTGCTGTTTACTGTTTGTATTCTAATTTCAAGTTTGTTGAATATTGCCTGAAGTAATTTAATATTCCATTCTTCGTCATCAGCAATCAGAATCCGTTTGGATTGGAGAATGCTCTTTATGATGGCCAAATCATTGCTTTTTTGTTCGGTTAATTCGTTGCCGATACTATATGGTAGGGTTACGTGCACAGTTGTTCCGCTTCCTGAAACACTACTTATTTGAATGGAGCCCTGTTGAATTTCAACGAGCTTTTTAGTGATGGAAAGCCCCAAACCCGATCCGCCATAGGTACGGTTGGTTGATGTGTGTGCTTGTTCAAATGGATCAAAAATTCGTTTCAGGTTTTCTGCTTCAATGCCAATACCTGAATCCGAAATTTTAAGTTGCAGTTCAGTGGTTTTACCTGCATTTTTCTGAGTTGTTACCTCTACCTTTACGTAGCCCTGTTTTGTAAATTTAACGGAATTTCCAATAAGGTTAATGAGTATTTGCTTTAAACGGGAAGGATCCCCGTTTAATATGGGGGGTGTTTTTTCATCGTAAATTAAATCAAGTGTGATTCCTTTTTTTACAGCAGATTCGTTTATAAGGGTAACAGCATCAGTGAGCACTTCTTTCGGAGCGAAATTGATCTGTTCAATAACCAGTTTGCCGGCTTTCAGTCGCGAGTAATCCAATATGTCGTTGATGATTACTAATAGATGTGTCACTGATTTTCGTACAATATCCAGATAGGTTCGTTGCTGACCGGAGAGGTTCGTTTGCAAAACCTGATCTGTGAAACCCGAAATAGCATTCATTGGGGTTCTTATTTCATGGCTCATGTTTGCCAAAAATATTTCCTGCATTGACGAGTAGTTTTCGGCTTCATTACGGGCTTTTATTAATGCTTTTTCATATTCCTTGCGCTTACGTACATTGATAAAAATAATCCACCCGGTGGTGAACAGCAGGAGGGAAGCGGCCATAGAGAAAATGGCAATCATTCTATTGGTGTCTTTATGCCGTTGTTCGTTTAACACCATTAAGTCATTGGCTGCTTTTATTTCTATTACCTCCATACTTGTAACCAAACTTCTGATTCTGTCTGAAAGCAGTTTGTTTTTTTGAGTGAGTGAAAGTTCATGCGTATCAAATGACCTGAGTTTTGTCGATTGTTTTTTCTTTACCTCGCTCACATCACTTTTCACTTCATCAAGTAGCGATAGTTGTTTTTTACGGGTGTCTTCTGCTTTTTTTGTCGACTTTAGTGTCTTCTGCTCCTTCTTTTTTTCTTTTCTTGAAAAGAGTTTTTTAAAGATGTTTGCTTTTGGCACTTCGGGCTCTTTTTCCGAAGCTACCTTGTTTCTTTTTTCATCCAGTTTGGCAGCAAGTAAATTCAGTTCGTTTATAATCAGTCCTCTTTTTTCAAGCGAAACGTAGCCTTCCAGAAGACTTATTTTTTCATTTAAAGCAGCACCCATCGAGTCAAGTTTGTTATTCTGCACGGCATTGTCGCTGGTGAGCGTGTCGAGTTTGCTTATTTTATCTCCTAAACCTTCGAGCGAACTTTTATACAGTTGCAGGTATTCGGGGTCTGAGGTCAATGCAAATGATTTCACGCTGCTTTCGGCCGAGGAAATATCTGTATTGACACCTTTTAATAACAGCAGTTTTAACTCAGGCGTATTGCTTTTTCTTACAATTTCGGATAAACGTGAAAGATTCCGGAATGCCAAAATCCCGGTCGCTACCACAATAATGGTGGTGAATAAAAAAAACAAGGCAACCTTAACCTCATCTGTTAAACGCAACTTCATATTTTAGTAAAGACACCTTTTTTGAGATTGCAGATCATCAGGCGTGTTGAACAATGATAGGGAAAAGTTCAGGAAAACGCTAATTATTGATAGAATTTATACAATATAGGCTTTCAGACTGTCGGCAATTTTCCGGTCGTTGCTTAGTCTGGGCACTTTGTTTTGGCCGCCCAGTTTGCCTTCACTTTTCATGTAATCAATGAATGTATTTTTTTTCATGGCATGCATTACCAAAGGTTGCAAAATATTTCCTCCAACTAGATCGCGGTAGTAAATATTTTTTTCCTGCATGGCATCATCCACTTTTTTGGCAAAACGGGATAAATCAGATGGTTTTTGTCCGAATTCCACAAACCACTCGTGATAAGGCAAACCCTGATTTGGATTTACCTGTGGTGCTACTGTGAATTCAATAATTTCACTTTGTTCTTGCGCGGCTACTGCTAAAATGGCCTGTTCTACCTCTTCGCCTATTACGTGCTCCCCAAAAGCCGATATATAATGTTTGATGCGGCCGGTTACTAAAATGCGGTATGGATTTTTAGACACAAATTTTACCGTATCACCAATATTGTAGCCGAATAATCCGGCATTGGTGTTTAAAATAATTGCATAGTTTTTATTCAGCTCCACCTCTTTTAGCGAAATGCGGGTAGGATTTTCAGAAAAGTATTCATCGGTAGGTATAAACTCATAAAAAATTCCATTGTTAATTAATAAAAGCAGCCCCTTTTCCGTTTGCGAATCCTGATAAGCAATGAATCCTTCTGATGCTGGATACGTTTCAATACTATCTACCCGTTTACCAATCGCTTTTTCAATTTTTGCTCTATAGGGTTCATAATTTACTCCACCAAAAACAAAAAGATTGAAGTTTGGAAAAATGTCTTTAATCGGTTTGCCACCTGCTTTTGCCGATAACTTATCAAAATACATTTGCACCCAAGGGGGAATGCCACTGATAAGGGTCATGTTCTCATTGAAAGTTTCTTCAACAATAGCATCTACTTTTTGTTCCCAGTCGTCAATGGAATTAGTGGCGTATGACGGCATTTGGTTTGTGCGCAGGTATTGCGGCACATGGTGGTTTACAATTCCTGATAAACGGCCAACTGGAATTCCGTTTTTCATATCAAGTGCAGGACTTCCCGAAAGGAAAATTAATTTACCGTCAACCCAATCTGCCTTTCCTGTTTCAGCAATATAACATAACAGGGCATTGCGAGCCGATCTGATATGATATGGGATGGAATCTTTGGTGATTGGAATATACTTTACACCTGATGTAGTTCCGGAGGTCTTGCTCCAGTATAAAGGTTTTTCGGGCCATAAAACATTTTCTTCTCCGTGAAGTGCTTTTTCTACATATTCGCGAAATCCTTCGTAGTCTCGAACAGGAACGCGCTTTTTGAAATCTTCATAATTGCTGATGGAATCAAAATGATGGTCTTTACCAAACAGGGTTTTTGTGCCGTTAGCCAGTAGTTGTTCAAACCAGTATTGCTGCCATTGCAGGGCATTTGTACTTTCATTTGTTACTTTTTTGCTAATGTATTTTGCAAACGGTTTGGCAATAATTGATTTGAGTCCCATATATAAAAGAGTCAATTTCCCCAATCAGCTTTCGGTTATTAATATTGATTAATCTGTTTGTCTTTCGGGTATTTTACGTCAAAACTGAAACGCACTTTTTGTATTTGAGAACTTTGAATGGTGAATACCCAACTGAGTTTACCGGTTTCGGTATTGTATTGTGCATTGCCAGTGTTTGCAACTTCAACGGTGATGTCTTTATTTTGCGAAACCGGAATCTGGTCTTCAATTAAAATATCAATGGGCTCTTTTTTACTGTTTCGAATGGTAATTTCCCAGGTGCTGCTTTCTTTTATATTACCGCCCACTTTACTTTTCGAAGAGAATTCTTTTACCTGTGTGCGTTCAACCGAAATGCGTTTGTCTCGGCCAAGCGATAGTTCAAGCGTATCGGCAGCCCCCGGATTTATTTCAGTTTGTCCCACGTAAGTTCCTTCGAAATAAATATTGGCTGTGCCACGCAGGTTGTAGAGGTCGTTATTCCCACTAATGCGGGCAACCAAAAATGCATCTTTATCTAATTTGGGAGTAACAATGTATCCGTATTTAGCCTGCAAATCCACCGTGCGTATATCCACTGTTTGCTGATTTCCATCGGGAGCTATGGTGTAGGGATTGGCAATATCAAATTCAATATTGGAAGCGGTTTGGTTCACGGTAGTTCCACCTGCCACCCGTACACCGTCAATATAGTAAGCAGTTCCGTCTTCGCGTGCTCCACGATAAGTTGGTTGGCCGGAAATAGGGGCACTGCTCTTATCTTCATTTTTTTGTTTCAATATCTGATTATATTGATAACTGTAAAAATCGATAAAATACGGATTCAGCACCGGGCGTGTTCCGTTCATGGTAGGATTTCCAGTAGAGAGTTTAATTTTTACCTGTTTCCACTCTTCATTGCTTCTTTGTACAATACGTGCTTTGTAAAACAACTGCACCGGTGATTGGGTGTTTTTTACCCGTACATCATAAAAGGGCTCCCACGATGCGGCCGCTGTAAAATAACTGAGCTGCATATGTGCATTCGTATTTGTTTCGCATTTAATGGTTACTACTGCTTCATGCGAAGGGGTGTTTTTTTGCTGATTAAACTCTTCGAGATGATTGTTGAGGTTATCAATGATGCATTGCAGTTTGCGTTCTTCTTTTGTGAGGATGAGCCATTCTTCCGCAATAGTCATCATGCGTTTTCTGAAAAAATCAGCTCCGTCTTCCAGTTCGGCAATCTGCACCCCATTATTGTGCCCGCCTATAGATTTATTAGAAAGAATCATTGATTTCTCTTCTTCGTAAGCACGTTTCTTCCCCTTTACTAATTCGAGTTTAAAGGAGGTTATTTCCAGCGAATCTTCCATGGTAATAATTTCAGGTGTTTTCTCCTGATTTCGCAAGTGATTTACGCGGTATTGCACCGAGAGAATTGTAATATTTCCCTCCACATTGGCCTGTATGCTTTGTGCATTTATAGCGGGAGAAAGGTTGCTGAAAAGTAACCGATGAGTGCCTGCATTCAGGTTTCCTTTCCAGTCGCGGGTAACCTGAGCCCCGTTAAGATAAACTACCACTAATTGAACGGGGGCGTTTACCTTCTGCTCGATTTCATTCTGTGCCTGTAGTGTTTGCAGAGATAAAACAGCCACGATAAAAAGCGCAATTTTTTTCATATGTATTTGCATTAATGCAGGTGTCTTAGTCAAATTTGATGCCCGTATTATAACGGAATATTGCCATGTTTCTTGCGTGGAAGTTTCACCGCTTTATTCTCGAGCATTTTAAATGCTTTAATCAGTTTGCTTCTGGTTTCTTCGGGCATAATCACTTCATCAATAGAACCACGTTCTGCCGCACGATACGGATTGGCAAAAATATCTCCGTATTCTTTTTCTTTTTCAGCAAGTGCTTTGGCAGTATCGGCCGCAGCGGCTATTTCACGCTTGAAAATAATTTCGGCTGCACCTTTGGCTCCCATTACGGCAATCTCGGCAGTGGGCCACGCAAAGTTCATATCCGCCCCAATATGTTTACTGTTCATTACATCATAAGCTCCCCCATACGCTTTACGTGTAATTACGGTTACGCGCGGCACGGTGGCTTCGCAAAAGGCATAAAGCAGTTTGGCTCCGTTGGTAATAATGGCATTCCATTCCTGATCGGTTCCGGGTAAAAATCCGGGTACATCTTCAAACACGAGTAACGGGATATTAAATGCATCACAAAAACGTACGAAGCGGGCTGCTTTTTGAGACGAATGAATATCGAGTACCCCGGCAAGAAATGCGGGTTGATTGGCTACAATACCAATGCTTCTTCCTGCCAAACGTGCAAAGCCTACCACAATGTTTTCGGCATAGTCCTTATGTACTTCAAAGAAACTTCCTTCATCGGTTACACTTGTAATCACTTCTTTTATGTCATACGGCTGGTTGGCATTGTCAGGAACAATGTTTTTTAATTGTTCGCGTGTTTCATTGCTTGTTTCGTAGGGTAAAAAGTCGGGTTGCTCTTCGCAGTTTTGAGGAATATAGCTTATTAGCTTTCGGATATTTTGCAAACATTCAATTTCATTGGCAGCGGTAAAATGTGCTACCCCCGATTTGGTTGAATGAACCGATGCGCCACCTAATTCTTCTGAGGTAACTTCTTCGTGCGTTACGGTTTTTACCACATTGGGTCCGGTAACAAACATGTATGAGGTTTTTTCTACCATCATAATAAAATCGGTGATGGCAGGGGAGTACACCGCACCCCCGGCACATGGCCCCATGATGGCAGAAATTTGCGGAATGACTCCCGAAGAAAGCGTGTTGCGGTAAAAAATATCGGCATAACCTCCTAATGAAACCACTCCTTCCTGAATGCGCGCCCCACCAGAATCGTTGAGCCCAATAAACGGAGCCCCGTTTTTCATGGCAAGATCCATCACTTTGCAAATTTTTTCGGCATGAGTTTCAGAGAGCGATCCTCCAAAAACGGTAAAGTCCTGAGAAAATAAATACACCAGTCGCCCATTGATGGTTCCGTAGCCTGTTACCACCCCATCTCCCGGAAACTGTTGTTTTTCCATCCCAAAATCGCGGCTGCGGTGGGCTACAAATGTTCCTATTTCTTCAAATGAACCTTCGTCTAGTAAAAAGTGAATACGTTCCCGTGCGGTGAGCAATCCTTTTTTGTGACGGGCTTCTATTTTATCTTTGCCTCCACCTAAAAGCGTTTTGGCTCTCAGGTTTTCCAGTGTTTTACGTTTATCCATGAAATTATTAATCAACGCCCGAAATTAGATGTTTTTCGGCAATAAGAAAGCGGGGCACACCGGGGATATCCCCACAATTAATGAACGTAAAGTAACTTCTTGGTTTCGAAGAACTCTTCAGTAAAAATTTCTTTCAGTAAATAAGTTTCTGTTTTAAGGTGAGGGGTGAGTTGCGCCATGGTTTTTATTTCTTCGTTCAAATCACCACCTTTTAAACATATCCAACCGTTGGGGTGGTTGTTTTTCCATTCGAGTTTAAGCAGGTGTTTGCTCCATGCGTATAGTTCGCTTAAGGGAGCTACCGCCCGGCTCACAATGAAATCAAATTTTTTGTGCAACTGCTCCACGCGTCCGGCATGAGTGGACAGGTTCTTTAGTTGAAGTGCATGAGCTACTTCATTTACTACCTTTATTTTTTTAGCTATTGAATCGCAAGCGGTAATTTTCATCTCCGGAAACATAATGGCCAGCGGAATGGCAGGAAAACCACCGCCTGTGCCTATATCGAGCAATTGAGTGTTGGGGATAAACGAAAAGCATTTTGCAATGGCAAGGGAATGTAATACATGATGCTCATAAAAGTACTCCATATCCTTGCGGGAAATTACATTGATTTGCGCGTTCCAGTGTGCATACAATTCGGCCAATTGTGAAAAATGCTCCTTCTGTTGGGAAGTAAGGTTAGGGAAATATTTGAGGAGTAATTCCACTACCAAACTTTTTGTTTAACAAACAAAGCCCTGACTCCGTTAATGAGAAAATAGAAAATGTAAAACAAATCAAGAAACGGCAGAAAGAACAGCAGACTGGCTTCTTTTAATCGTTTGGCTGCCATAAAGCCTATAACATACTGCACCAGCAAGCGCAGCCCGTAAAATATCCCAATAGCCTGTAGCAATTCGGTATAGGGCATACATAAAAAAAGAGAAGCGATAAGTGAAGCATAGAAACAGAACAAACTACCATAATATAATCCGAGCCTGAATTTGTCTCCGGATTTATAATATTTTCCGGTGCTCATATGCCTTGTTTTTTGCCTCATCCAGTCGCCCCAGTTTTTTTTAGGTTCGGTGCTCACAAAACTTTCAGGATTTAATTCAATGGCTACATTGGTTTTGGTGGCAGTTTCGTTTACAAACAAATCATCATCGCCACTAAGAATGTGCTGGTGGCTGGCAAATCCTTTTACTTTAAAAAATAAACTTTTACTGTAGGATAAATTGCGACCCACACCCATATACGCTTTCCCTTTAAGTGCCCATGAGAAATAAAGCAGGGCTGTCATAAATGTTTCGTAGCGGATGATAAGGTTTAAAAAAGTATTGCTACGGGTGTACGGAGAATAACCCAGTACAATTTGCGTTTGGCTGTTATAACTTCCTGCCATTTGCCGTATCCAGTTATTACTGGTAGGTGTGCAATCGGCATCGGTAAAAAGTAATACTTCGTTTTTGGCAGCTTTAATACCCAGCATGAGCGCAAATTTTTTCCCTTTCGGATATTTTTCCTGCTCTTTGTAATCAACAATTTTAAGGTGAGGATATTCTTTTTCCAGTGTTTCCAATACCTCAAGGCTATTGTCCCAACTGCCGTCATTTACTACTACTACTTCGTAGTCGGGGTAATCTTGCTGTAGAATTGCGGGAAGATTTTTGCTTAAATTTTTGGCCTCATTGCGTGCTGCAATAATCACCGATACTTCGGGTGTTTCTATATATCCGCGACTTGCCGGCTGATAAAAGGCTACTTTGCCAAAAACAGTGAGGTAATAATATAACTGAATCACCAAAGCTGCTACCAGCAGCCCTAATATCCCCCATAACCACAAAGGAATTTGTTCCATACCGAGGGGCAAAGCTATTTATTTCATCAACCTTGGCTAACAATGGAATTTCCACAGGTGTTTACAATTAAAACCTCTCTTTCTTTGCCATTTTAGAGCCTATACGTTTATAGTCTGTTCTTTCGTTTAAAGGTAAAACCCTCAGGTATGTAACCGTTTTTACACTTTCCATTCAACCCAAATATTGATGTTATGAAAAGTGTAAAGATTGCAGGCGTGCTACTATTGGTTTTGATGGTGTGCACCTTAAGGGCTTCTATCCCCTTGGCTCTTGAAAAGGCCATTAAGCAAAAGCAGGTTAAATTTTCAGCAGTAGGTAAGGGGCAAGTAGCCGGGTTAAACCAAAGTGCTCATTACGGCAAATGTGTGGAAGTGTGTTTGCAGAATTTAACAAATAAGCCTTTAACTGTAACCCTTGAAAGCGGACTGATGATGATACCTGATGATCCCGGGGTGCAAAATATGCTGGTTACTCAAAAAAGTGTTTTTGCACTGGCTCCAAATGCTTCTCAAAAAAAAACCGTGTATGCCATGTGCAGCGAACATAGTGATGTAAGCCCGCGAAGGGGAACATTGTTTGGTAAATTATTTATTTCTGATAGTAACCTGATAAAAATGGCCTGGTTTATTGCACGCCATCAATTTCAGGATGAGGATGGTCAATCGGCCGTATGGTGTGTAGCAGCTAAAAATCATCCGTCAACCATCAATTGTCGGGACTGTGTGCGTACAAAACTGCTGCGAAATTTTATTTCAAAACTTCCCGGAATTCCTAATGCTGCCCACGCAGAGCAAACGGGAAATAGTACTACCCGCACAGTTGACACACACAAAACCGTTTTTCACTTTGGTTTTACACTTGACTACAGACGGCAGGTGAGTCTTATTTTATACGATGCCGGGGGAAATATAGTAAGCAAACTGATAGATAACCGATGGTTGGACAAAGGAAGTTATAATAGTAACTATAATATTACTACCGAAACGGCTCTCAACGGTCGCTATTTTGTTCAATTGGTTATGGATGGCAGGGAATTATTTCAACGTGAACTTCTCATGGGGCAGGCCGTGCATAGTACACAGGAGGAGTGAAACTGAAGGTAAATAAAAAAGGCATCTCATTGCTGACATGCCTTTTTTTGAAAAATGAGTTTAAGTATTAACGAACTGTTTGTACTCTAACAGCGTTGATTCCTTTTTTACCTCTTTCTGTTTCAAATTGTACACTGTCATTCTCGCGAATGCGGTCGATTAGACCTGATGAATGTACGAAAATGTCTTCACCGCCATTTTTCGGGGTGATAAATCCGAAGCCTTTCGTTTCGTTGAAAAACTTCACTGTTCCTTCTTGCATTGTATTGTGTTATTAAAATTATGGATCAAAGATAGGGATAAATATTTGATAAACAAGATATATATTTTAAGTAATGGATAGTGCCTTAAAACATACACAACAATTAGAAAGGTATTGGCCAACAAAGTGCCTGTGAATCCGCGAAGAAGTGCATAAAACCGTTCATACTAACCGAAGGCAGATTTATTTTTTTAACGTAAACGAAAAGGCCGAACCCTGCCCCGGGGTACTCTTAATATTTAATGTGCCCTGATGTTTGCCAATAAACTCATGCGAGAGCAATAAACCCAAACCGGTGCCTTTCTCTTTTTGTGTTCCCTGGGTAGTGTATCTGTTTTCAGCGTTCAGCAATTTACCTATTTGTTCCTTAGTCATCCCTGTTCCGGTATCGGTTACGGTTATTTCCCAATAATCGGGTTTGGAAACAGCCGACAATTCAATACGGCCTGTTGCTGTAAATTTAATTGCATTGGTAAGCAGGTTTCTAAGAATAAACTGCACCATGGCTTCATCGGCATCAACACTAAAATTATCCGGAATATGATTGATTAGTATGAGGCTTTTGTTTTCAGCCATAGGCTTTACCAGACTTATACATTTTTTTGCTGTATCAGTAAGGTTGAAAGTGGTTTTGTTTAATTCCTTATAGCCGGCACCTTTTGCCCAATCCATCATGTCGTTCAAAAGGGTTAAAACAATTTTTACCTGTCCCGATGCATCAATCATGATATCCTGAAAATCTTCTTTACTTATATCACCTTCGGTCATCATAGTCAGGAGTCCGTCAATACCAACTAACGGGTTCCGCATATCATGCGAAAGAATGGAAAGCAGCCGGTTTTGTAATTCATTTAACTGAGCCAGCTTTTTGTTTTGCAGGGAAAGTTCAAAATGCTTAATCACCTGCTTGCTCAGGGTTTTCAGTGCAAACTTCTGCTGCTCGGTCAGTTTACGTGGTTTATTATCAATAATGCATAGCGTACCCAGTTTAAATCCATCCTGAGTAACTAAAGGCGCGCCCGCATAAAAGCGAATGTTGGGGTCGGAAGTAACCAAAGGATTATCTGCAAAACGAATATCCTCTAGGGCGTTTTCCACTACCATCACATCTTTTTCCAGCAATACATGCGAGCAAAAGGCTACATCCCTGTTGGTTTCGGGCACATCTAGTCCTAATCGGGCTTTAAACCATTGCCGGTTTTCGTCAATAAGGGAGACCAGTGATATGGGAGTTTGACAAATGGCTGAAGCGAGTTGTACAATTTCTTCCAGGTCTTTCTCCGCATCCGTGTCAAGTATTTCGTAGCGCCTTAATTCTTGAAGGCGTTCCTTTTCATTTGAGGGTATGGGCGCAGCTATCATTGTCGTGGGTTAGTATTCAAATATATAGTTGTTGCGGAAAGAAAACAATAGAAGCATACAAATGAAATCTTACGGGAACCGAATGTAAAGGAACCTCTTATAACAGCATAACATTTGCCGGCTAAAACGGGTGGCCGGGTTCCTCTATTGTTTTTGCAAAGGATTTGTACAGCCTTTACACAAAGCAAGATGGATGATTTTGCAACCTAACCTTATGTAGAAAGTAAAACTTGTATGAGGCATTTGTTGATTCTTACTCTTCTCCTTTTTATCGATCGTGTAGCTTACGGTCAGGTTAACTCTACTGTAGTTGAAAAGAAAGTAAAAGGAGAAAAAATATACAAACGAGAAGAATAAAGAACTGATACTAACAATGTAACATTCTTGTCCGGGGTAACCAGTTATGACACGCTAGGTAGAGTTGTCAATGAGGTAAGTTATGACTTTGCAAAAAAAAGTGAAAGATGAGAACAGGTCTATTTTTGGTGGAGACACAATTGTTATTACAATTTTTTAATATAATAAAAGCGGACTTGTTGAGTCGAAGAGAGAATTCCATTCTAATGGAAAACTGGAAAAGACCCGCTATAAATATTATAAAATAAATTTCCATATAGCAGGGTCAGGGTCGCAAACACATTAGCTCTTGTCAAATCCGGTTTTTTACAAACAAAAAGCCCCGTAAGATTTCTTACGGGGCTTGTATTAATCTTTTATGTTGTCACACTGAGCGAAGCCGGAGTGTTACTTCACTTCTTCAAAATCCACATCCTGCACATCGGCTGTTTTATCACTTCCCGCGTTGTTGGCATTGCCATCCGCAGTAGTGTTATTAGCTTGTTGCTCTTGTGTGGCTTTGTATAAGTCTTCCGAGGCAGCTGCCCAGGCAGTGTTCAGCTTTTCAGTGGCTGCATCAATCTCGGCAAAGTTTTTATCGGCATGAGCTTTTTTCAAGGCTTCTTTCGCTTCTTCAATCGCTGTTTTTTTATCAGCAGGTATTTTCTCTCCGTATTCTTTCAGTTGTTTTTCGGTAGAGAACACCAGTGCATCAGCGGTATTCAGTTTTTCTACTTCTTCCTTGGCTTTACGGTCGGTTTCGGCATTGGCTTCGGCTTCTTTTTTCATTTTCTCAATTTCTTCCTTGCTCAATCCGCTCGAAGATTCAATGCGTATTTTTTGTTCTTTACCGGTGCCTTTGTCTTTAGCGCTCACATGCAAAATACCGTTGGCATCAATATCAAAAGTTACCTCTACCTGTGGCACACCACGTGGTGCCGGTGGAATACCGTCTAAGTGAAAACGGCCAATGGTGCGGTTGTCGCGGGCCATAGGGCGCTCGCCTTGTAACACATGTATTTCTACCGAAGGCTGGTTATCGCTTGCAGTAGAAAAAGTTTCACTTTTCTTGGTAGGGATGGTGGTGTTCGATTCAATCAAGCGGGTCATTACACCGCCCATGGTTTCAATACCCAGAGAGAGCGGAGTTACGTCAAGCAACAACACATCTTTTACTTCACCGGTTAATACACCACCTTGAATAGAGGCGCCAATAGCTACCACTTCATCGGGGTTTACGCCTTTGCTGGGAGCTTTACCGAAGAATTTTTCTACAGCAGCCTGTATAGCAGGGATACGGGTTGATCCACCTACTAAAATGATTTCATCAATATCAGAGGTTTTGTAACCAGCATTTTCCAGAGCTGATTTACAAGGAGCAATGGTACGTTGAATTAAATCGTCAACCAGTTGTTCAAACTTGGCGCGGCTTAACGAGCGAACCAGGTGTTTCGGTATTCCGTCAACCGGCATAATATAGGGTAGGTTTATTTCGCTGGTGGTTGTGCTTGATAATTCTATTTTGGCTTTTTCGGCAGCTTCTTTCAAACGTTGTAAAGCCATCGGGTCTTTGCTCAGGTCGAGCCCTCCGTTTTCGTCTTTAAATTCCTGAACTAACCAGTCAATAATTTTCTGGTCAAAGTCATCACCACCTAGGTGGGTATCCCCATCGGTTGATTTTACTTCGAATACACCATCACCCAAGTCAAGTACTGATACGTCATGCGTACCACCACCGCAGTCAAATACCACTATTTTCTGATCCTTGTGCTTTTTATCCATACCGTAAGCCAAGGCGGCAGCCGTTGGTTCGTTGATGATACGTTTTACGGTAAGTCCGGCAATTTCTCCGGCTTCTTTGGTAGCCTGACGCTGGGCATCGTTAAAGTAAGCAGGAACGGTAATAACCGCTTCGGTTACTTCCTGTCCCAGATAATCTTCAGCCGTTTTTTTCATTTTCTGAAGAATCATGGCCGATATTTCCTGAGGTGTAAACAGACGTCCGTCAATATTTACTCTCGGGGTGTTGTTTTCTCCCTTGTCAACAATATAGGGTACGCGTTTAATTTCGGCTGTTACCTGGTCGTAGCTGTTTCCCATAAAACGTTTAATAGAGAAAATGGTGTTTTTAGGGTTAGTGATTGCCTGACGTTTGGCAGGGTCCCCAACTTTGCGTTCACCGTCTTTCATAAAAGCCACAATGGAAGGAGTTGTTCTTTTTCCTTCGCTGTTGGCAATTACCACCGGTTCGTTTCCTTCCATTACCGAAACACAACTGTTGGTGGTTCCTAAGTCAATTCCTATAATTTTTCCCATAAATGTAAAAGTTTCTTTGTTCGTTGTGACCTGTGCTTATCAAGCCGCTTGCCAAAGGGGTTTTCTGCCAAAAAGAGCAGGGAATGTCAGGAAATTAAATTGAGATGTAAAAAAATACGGTGTCAAAAAGGCAGAGTTCTAGAAGAAATTAAGGCTTTTGAGCGGGGCTGCATTAGCCATAATGGACTGCATATTGGCTGAGAAAGGAATGCCACTAATTTCATTCGTGTTGCGGCTACTGAAAATGCCCAGTCCGTTTTTGATATTGGTATAGGTCACATTTTTTTGAACCACGCCAAAGCTGGGGGCATTTAACCGTACATAAGTTGATAGTTCTTCAGATGAACTCGATACTCTGAAGTCGAGCGAATAAGCTCTGCGTTTTACATTTGGTTTAACCGGAATATTGGCAAGTAGGAAATTGAACAATTCGTTTTGCGCAATATTTCTCGATACGGCATCGCCACCGCTTCGGTTGCGTGTGGGGATATCAGGCTCAATTGGCCAGTCTAATATTTGCTTAACCGAATCAATAATTTGTCCCTGAGGGTTCAGTGTATAATCAGTGTAGTGAATACGAGCCATTAAATCGCTGGCATAGGCATAGGCGGCAGTTTTCCAACTTACCGGATAGTATTGCTCCTTTCCGTTAAGGCTATCTGATTTCACCTCAAACGGAAGCACAAGGGCGCGAGAGGGGTTTTTCCAGGTTATCGAATCAATTAGATTAACCGGACTTTCATTCTGAAATGTATCTTTGGTGTCGTTATCGGTGATGAGCAGGTTGTAAGCTGCGTATTTATCCAATAACACATCGGTGTAGTAAATAAAGTTGCTGTCACTGGCAAAGGTTCCGGGCTTCATGGGTATTGAGTTGTCCTTTCTCAAAATTATTTCGCTGCCATTTACCACATTTATCAGCTTTACCGTAATATTTTTGAAATAGAGCGAATCCGTAATTTTTGCATAATCATATGCATTGCCACTACCATTTTGGAAGGTTTTCATAATGCGTATGTACTGGCGGGGCTGGTTAATGTCGAGTAACCCGTAAACCACAGCCGTAGCTTTATAAGGGGCATTGATATCAAGCTTGGTAGAGCATGAAATACTGAACAAAATAAGCAACACTGTTGTGCCGATTGCCCACAGGCTGTGTTTAAACATAGGGGCAAATTTAATCCTAAATAGCAAATTTTGAAGTACCTTATTTTTTTTATTCATGATGTTTAAAAAAATCATCGGTTGTGTGTGCATAGTCCTGTTTATCCAGATAAGGGTTGCATGGGCTCAAACGGTTATGTCCGATTTTAGCAAAGAGGTGGTGACCGAAACATTTGATAACAACCAAATGCTATGGGAGTAAAACAGCAATGCGGATAAATTTTGTATCATAAGTGAGGGACTGTATTGTGTAAAGCGTCACAATACCGAAACGGGGGAGTTTTATTTAAACCCACTTATTCCTGCTCTTCATAGTTTTGTTCTTACTGTTCACTTTGCTCTTGATGCCAATAGCAATAAAAATCAATCGGCCGGGGTGGTTTTTATGGCCGATGCCGATTTATTGAATCTGATGGTGCTGGAGATAAATGCCAACAAAGAATATAGACTTTGGAGTAAACGTGGTGATGAAAAAAAATACCTGAGCCTGGGTAATGAGCAGGGTTGGAAATAATCTACTTTACTTAAGGGAGGAAGTACTGCCAATACTCTGGAAATACGAAGCGACAGTGGGAACTATGATATATTTTTTAATGGCTACCTTGCATGTAGCTTTGCAACGGAAAACTTTATAAGCGGCAATATTGGGTTGTATGTGGCAGCCAATACCTACGTAAATTTTGATTTCTTTTCGATTTTAAAAAAGAACATGCCAATGCAACAGGTGGTAAAACCCGTTGACGATGTGGGTAAGCAAAATGCAACTACCCCTGACGGTTTGGCCCTTACTCACCACCAAAGGCTCATTCTACTCGAAAATGAGGTAGAGGAATTACGCAAGCAGTTGGAAGCGTGCAAGTCACAAAAGCCGTAAAAAACTTGCCCCTGCTTAAAAACTGCTAACTTCGCAGTTTCAAACATATTGTTTTATGTCAACCCAAACCCATAAAGAAGCTAAAAAGGTGACTACGCACGTTTTGCAGGAAATGAAAATACGTGGGGAAAAAATTTCCATGCTCACCGCTTATGATTACAGCATGGCCAAAATTTTTGACGCTGCTAAAATAGATGTATTGCTGGTAGGCGATAGTGCAAGTAATGTGATGCACGGCCACCAAACTACCTTACCCATTACGCTGGATGAGATGATTTCTCATGCAGCCTCAGTTATTAAAGCTGTTGACAGAGCCTTAGTGGTGGTAGATTTGCCATTTGGCTCTTATCAGGGAAATTCGAAAGCCGCGCTCAACTCCTCTATCCGTATTATGAAAGAAGCAGAGGCGCATGCAGTAAAATTAGAGGGCGGAGAAGAAGTAGTAGAATCGGTGAAACGCATATTAACTGCGGGCATACCTGTTATGGGGCATTTAGGACTTACCCCGCAAAGCATTTATAAATTCGGCACGTATGAAGTGCGTGCTAAAGAAAATGCTGAAGCCGCCAAGTTGATTAACGATGCAAGACTTTTGGAACAGGCCGGTTGTTTTGCACTGGTGCTCGAAAAAATTCCGGCAGCATTGGCCAAGCAGGTGGCAGAGTCGGTAAAGATTCCCATCATAGGCATAGGAGCCGGCCCGCATGTTGATGGGCAGGTATTGGTGAGTCATGATATGCTTGGTATTAACAAAGATTTTTCACCCAAATTTTTGCGCAGATACCTTAACCTGTACGATGAAATTCAAAAAGCAGTGGAACATTACGTGGCTGATGTAAAATCAAGCGACTTCCCTAACGAAAAAGAACAATACTGAAGCTTGAAAAACTGAACAAAAACTTTAGGCTGTAATATTTAAAACAAAACGCCAATTTTAGGGTGAAGTCTCAATACATCTCGACTTGGTTTGTATGTGCTGAAGTAGTATGGGTCGTCTTTGGGAAGCCTTGATTTCTCAAAGTAATGTGTGTATCCCATAAGTGCACCCACGTAAATGCGGTTGCCTAACACAATATCCAAGTTTGTACCTGTACCTAAGCCAATGCTGTTGTAGCGACAACCGCAGGTGTACAAAACATCATTAAATGCATTTTGGGATAAATACACCCATTCCTCGCCCCACCTATAAGATAGTCCAGATGATACGTAAGAATTGAGCATTATGTACTTATTAATATTAATTTGCTTCAAATGATAATCAAATGACAAAGTAATGTCTGCAAAAGTTATAGCTAGAAGTTCACCTTTTTTTGCTTCACCAGTATTCAGTTTTGCCCAAGTATCATAGGATTCTCCAAATGAATATGAAGAAATACCAATCATAGTCTTTTGACCAATTTTGTGTGCATATTTAATGTATGATGGGATTAAGGGTGATGTCGCTTCCATTCGAATAGGTAGCCAAGCTAACCATCCTTCACTTTGGTAACTCATTGGTTGCCGGTTAAAGAACAAAGCGGCACTTCCACCTACTTCAAATAAGTTTTTATGTATTCTTTTTTTAGTAGCTATGCTGTCAGCCAACGAAGCAGAATATGCGTGATAACTTATTACGCAGAGCGACATCAGTAGCAACTTTTTCATAAAGTTATTCTTTTATAATATTTGCCGTAATCCTTCAAACGTTTTTTCAAATGCAGTTTAAAAGTAAATAAAATAGTTGAAATAAGTAGATTTGAAAATTCTTAACTGAAATACAATTTGTATTAAATATGGTATCCAATTGAATGCTCCTAAAGTTTTATTCGAAGACAATCACCTGATAGCCGCTTTTAAGAAAGCAGGCCAAACCGTACAACCCGAACCCGGGAAACCACTTAGTTTGGAAGACGAGGTGAAACACTACATCAAAGAAAAATACCAAAAACTGGGTGAAGTTTTTCTGGGAGTCATTCATCGGTTAGATATGCCTGTAAGCGGAGTGGTATTGTTTGCCCGAACTAGCAAGGCACTTGAGCGTATGAACAAACTGTTTCACGACAGAGAGGTACAAAAATGGTATATCGCTAATGTACATGGATCTCCGGATAATGACAATGCTTTGGTGACACACTACCTGAAGCGTGATGAGAAACGTAATTTTACCAAAGCATTTGTGAACGAAGCTCAGGGAACACAAAAAGCGCAACTTGAATATGAGGTGCTGTTGCATAAAAAAAATAGTACCATCCTGAAAATAAAATTACTTACCGGGCGCAAACATCAGATACGGGCTCAACTCGCTGCATTAGGTTGCCCAATAATCGGAGATACCAAATACGGTTCTGATAAACCATTGCCTGAACATGCTATACGCCTTCAATCGGCCGAACTTTCTTTTAACCATCCGATTACAGGAGTAGAAATTGTTATTAAAGCCGGAGAACCTTCGTGGGGTAATGCATAATAGTTATGCAAACCGTTGCGACTTTAGAAAGGCTTAACATTCTTATTACACCCAATTAAATTAAATAGTGTCCTATTCTATGCGGTCTGGGTATGGCTTTGAAAAAACTGATATTATGTTTATTATCAACAACACAACCTATTTTTAACTTATACATAACACATCGCTTCTAATGTTAATTAATCGCAAATTTTAACATTAACTTAACATTGTATTAAACTTCAGGTCACAATTTATTAAGACGTTTGCATCATAAAATTTGTTAATCAATAAATAAATTAATTAATAATATGATAATACAAGGAAATTCCCTAGGTGGGTTAAATTTCAAAAGCCTCAGATATGGGATACTATTGTTTTTATTAACGGGCTTCACTTCTTTACTTGGTGCTCAAACACCAGGGGATAGCCTGGCTTTTAAAAAGCCACAATCAACCAAAAAGTGGTTTGAAGCAATTTCAATAAGGGGTTATGCACAGGTACGATATAATAGACTTTTTGAAACAAATGGTAAACTTAAGTGTGAGCAATGTGACAAGAGTTGGGGTCAGAACGGAGGTTTTTTTATAAGACGCATGCGAATTATTTTTTATGGGCAAATTAGTTCTAATGTTTATTTTTACGTTCAGCCAGATTTTGCCAGTTCGGCTTCTTCTACAAATCTTCACTTTAGTCAGTTACGTGATGCGTATTTTGATATCGGACTTGATAGGAATAATGAATTTAGATTAAGAGTAGGTCAGAGTAAGGTTCCGTTTGGGTTTGAAAACATGCAGTCAAGTCAAAATCGACTTCCTCTTGACAGAAATGATGCTCTTAATAGTGCGTTATCAAATGAACGAGATTTGGGAGTGTTTTTTTATTGGGCTCCACAGAAAACTAGAAAATTGTTTTCAGATTTAGTAAAGGATGGGTTAAAGGGGTCAGGAGATTATGGAGTAGTTGGTTTTGGCGTTTATAACGGGCAAACTGCCAATAAACCGGAATTAAATAATGAACTTCATACTGTTGCGCGGGTTACTTATCCATTTACAATAGGAAAACAAATAATTGAGCCCGGCATTCAAGGTTATTCTGGGATGTTTGTGATACCAAAAGATCAGCTAACCGCAGGTGTGAAAACTAATAGCAATAGAAGTTATGCAGATGAAAGGGTAGCCGCTTCATTTATTATGTATCCAAAACCAATAGGGATTCAGGCTGAATACAATGTGGGACGGGGACCTGAGTATAATAAGAAAACTGATTCTATTGAAGTGAAAAACCTTAAAGGAGGCTATATAACACTTTCCTACCTGACAAGAATAAAAAGCCATATTCTAATTCCATTTAGCAGGATACAATATTATGCAGGTGGGAAAAAACATGAAACTGATGCACGTAGCTATAAAGTAAATGAACTGGAAATTGGAGTGGAGTGGCAACCTGTACCCCAATTTGAACTGGTTACTATGTATACTATTTCATCCCGTAGATTTGAGGACTTTGCAACAAAGCTCAATTTTCAACGGGGTAATTTGTTGCGTTTGCAGGCACAAATCAATTTTTAATCTTTGTAAAGTTTGATAATATTATGAAAAGAATTATTTCAATTGGAGTGCTGAGTATAATTACATTCTATAATGTGAATGCTCAGAAGCTAAAAGGAAGTGATACAGTGCTGCCACTTGCCCAAAAAGAAGCAGAGGCGTATATGAAAAAAAATAAAGCCGCCCGAATTACTGTAACAGGTGGTGGAAGCGGGGTAGGAATATCGGCACTTTTAGAAAACACTACCGACATAGCGATGGCTTCGCGTAAAATGAAGCTTAGCGAGAAAATGAAAATAACTGAAAGTAAAAGGTCGGTTGTAGAAACGGTAGTGGCCTATGATGCATTGGCTGTAATTGTGAATCCTGCCAATGCGGTGAGCCAGTTAACACGTGAGCAATTAGAAGGTATTTTTACAGGTAAAATTAAAAACTGGAAAGACCTAGGTGGTGAAAATATGCCAATTGTGGTATATGGAAGGGAAAGCAGTTCGGGTACTTATGACTTTTTTAAGGAGCATGTGCTTAATAATAAGAATTATGCACCATCTGTTATGAGTATGCCTGCTACCGGAGCTATAGTTCAATCGGTTAGTCAAACAAAAGGGGCTATTGGGTACGTAGGTTTAGCTTATGTTGAAACCAATGTAAAGGCCTTAAAAGTTTCATTTGATAAAGGGAAAAAATACATTGTGCCTACCGTTGCTACTGCAAAAGATAAATCATATCCTATTGCTCGCCCCTTGTTTTTTTATTATGTTGCCAGTTCAGCAAAAATGGTAAAGCCTTTTGTTGACTTTATTCTATCGCCCGAAGGACAACGAATTGTTGAACAGGAAGGATTTATTACATTGAAGTAACTGGTTTGAAAAAAATATTCGAAAAAGCAGCACATGCTGTTCTTTTTACCAGCAGCACGGTAAGTATAATTACGGTGCTGCTGATTATTTTGTTTCTTTTCCGTGAGGGGGTAGGGCTTTTCGGTAAAAAACCAATTGAAGATGGTCAGGTTTTACTGGTAAATAAATTAAATCCAGTTTCTAAATTAACTTCCGATGAATTGAAGAATATTTTTGATCAGGAATATACCAATTGGAGAAAGGTAGGTGGCACTAATGACAGCATCCTGCTTTTTCGAATAGACGACATTTTTAATTATTACACGGAAGAAGAACTAGCCGGAATAGATACCAATATACAATTGCTTAATGAAAAGGTGAGCGAACTGGTTGGCAAACAAATTGGGATGGTGGCATTTATTTCCAAAACGCAGTTGGTACTGAATAATAAAGTGAAAATAATTGAAGTGGAACCCGTATCGGTGTCAGGTTTTTTTGGAGGAGAATTATGGTTTCCTACTTCTCAGCCGGCTGCACAATTTGGTGTTTTGCCGTTGCTTTTGGGAACATTGTGGGTTAGTTTACTGGCTATTTTAATTGCCTTACCTTTTGGATTGGCTACTGCGGTTTATATGGCTGAAATTGCACGTCCGTCTGTTCGTAGCATGTTAAAACCTGTTGTAGAACTTTTAGCCGGAATCCCTTCTGTGGTGTATGGATTTTTCGGATTGATTGTCATTGTGCCATTGGTTCAGCAGCTATTCAATTTGCCTGTAGGAGAAACCGGATTGGCCGGAAGTATTGTGTTAGCCATAATGGCTCTCCCTACTATCATCACCGTAGCCGAAGACTCTATCCGAAATACACCCCGTTCAATGAAAGAAGCTAGTTTGGCGTTAGGTGCAACTCACTGGCAAACCATTTACCGGGTTATAATCCCATATGCGTCATCGGGAATTACGGCTGCGGTTATTCTTGGCATTGGGCGTGCCATAGGCGAAACAATGGCGGTTCTAATGGTAACCGGGAATGCGGCCATCATACCTCATACCATTCTGCAACCTATGCGTACCATTCCGGCTACCATAGCTGCTGAATTGGGTGAAGCAGCTAAAGGCGGAATGCATTATAAAGCCCTTTTTGCGTTGGGGTGTATTTTGTTTTTGATTACAATGCTGGTGAATATAACAGTTGAGTTTATTTCAGGGGGTAAAAGAATTAAACGATGAAGACAAAAAATATCTCTGAGTTTATAGCATTCAATATTTTTAGGCTGCTCAGTTTGATTATTGTATTGGTATTAGTTGCTATCCTTTCCTTCATTGTAGTACGGGGCGTCAAGGTAATTAGTTGGGAATTTATCACTTCTATGCCCAAAGAGGGAATGACTCAAGGAGGTATTTTTCCGGCAATAGTTGGTACACTTTGTTTAGTTACCGGCAGTATGGTATTTGCTTTCCCTCTTGGAGTGCTCTCCGGAATCTATATGAACGAGTATATGAGAGCCACCTGGTTTAAGAAATTTATGAAGCTTATGACAAATAATCTGGCTGGTGTTCCTTCTATTGTCTTCGGTTTATTCGGGATGAGCTTGTTTGTAAATACGCTTGGCTTTGGAGATAGTATTCTTGCGGGTTCGCTTACCTTAGGCTTGCTTTCGCTGCCCGTAATTATTCGTACTACAGAGGAAGCTTTAAAAGGGATTGACAATACCTATCGCGAAGGGAGTTATGCACTAGGTGCAACAAAACTACAAACCATTCGCAGAGTTATTTTGCCAATGGCCTATCCAAATATCATTACCGGATTTATTCTCTCAGTAGGAAGGGTATCGGGCGAAACTGCCCCTATTTTATTTACTGTTGCAGCCTATTTTTTACCCAAACTTCCATCTGGAGTTTTTGATCAGGTAATGGCTCTTCCATATCATTTGTATGTAATTACCACCAGTGGAACCAACGTAGAAACCAGTCGGGGAATGGCTTACGGAACCGCTTTGGTTTTAATAATTATGGTACTTGTATTAAACATTTCGGCTACTCTTATACGAAAGAAGCTGAATAAAAAAATGAAAGCAAATTAACATGATTGAGTCTAAAAATCTGAATTTATATTACGGGCAATACCATGCGTTAAAAGACATTTCGCTTTCAATGCCACCTAAATCTGTTACGGCTTTAATAGGTCCTTCAGGTTGCGGAAAATCTACCTTTCTACGCACACTTAATCGCATGAATGATTTGATTCCGGGAGTAAGGATTGATGGTGATGTATTGATTGACGGGAAAGACATTTATAAAGATAAAAAAATGGATATTGATGTACTACGGAAAAACGTTGGAATGGTATTTCAAAAGGCTAATCCGTTTCCTAAATCAATATTTGAAAATGTAGCCTATGGCTTGCGTGTGAATGGAGTACGAGATGAGTCTTTTATAAAGGAGCGGGTAGAAAAAAGTTTAAAACAGGCGGCTTTGTGGGGGGAGGTGAAAGATGTATTAAAAAAATCAGCTTTGGCATTATCAGGTGGACAACAGCAACGACTTTGCATAGCGAGGGCACTTGCCGTTGAGCCGCACGTATTGCTTATGGATGAGCCTGCCTCGGCACTCGATCCCATCTCAACTTCAAAAATTGAAGAATTAATTCACGAGCTAAAACGGGATTTTACGATAGCAATAGTTACACATAATATGCAGCAGGCAGCACGGGTAAGCGATTATACAGCATTTTTTTACCTTGGCGAATTGGTTGAGTTGGATGAAACGAAGGCCATTTTTATAAATCCTAAAAAGGAGCAAACCCAAAATTATATTACAGGTCGGTTTGGATAATTAATGTAAAACAGAATGACACATTTAGAGGAAGAATTAAAGGCGTTGAAAAAAGAAGTGACCATCATGTTTATGTTGGTTCATTCGCAGTTGGCAAAAGCAAATAAGGCCTTGCACGAGTTGGATAAGGACTTGGCACATGAAATATTGCTAACCGAAAAAAGAGTCAATGCTCAGGAATTAAGTATTGATCGCGATTGTGAAAATTTTCTGGCGTTATATAACCCTGTAGCGGTTGATCTTCGCTATATATTAGCTGTTTTAAAAATTAATAGTAACCTGGAACGCACGGGTGATATTGCTGAGGGGATTGCTCGTTTTCTATTAGAGTCAGAGACGCTTTTTGACAAAAAATTGCTGGAAGAAACCCGGATAACTCAAATGTTTGATATTGCCGTAAAAATGATGGATGATATTTCGGATGCATTCGAACAGGAGAATACAGCTCTTGCCCGTAGCATTTTCAGGCAGGATGTATTTCTAGACGAGGTAAACCGGGCAGCTAATAAAAGTATAGCTACGTATATTCTGGCTAATCCTGCTAATAGCGAGCAGGCTCTTCATATTCTTTCTACCATTCGCAAAATTGAGCGGGTGGGCGATCAGGCTAAAAATATTGCCGAAGAAATCATTTTTTATATTGAGGCCAAGGTGCTTAAGCATAGCAAGAAAAATGCGTAATTTATTGTTTTTCATTTAGTGCCTTAGGTAATGATATGACAATAAAAAATCTTTGTTTACGTGCACGGTAGAAACAAAATGCATGTAGTTTGGTTGTGTAAGTTCCTCCGTTATATTTAATCAACGCCCAGTATGCCAATGCCTGTCAGTTAATTGCAATGTATGCTTATTTCTGTGTAAAATCATTTTTTCTTAGTAAAGCCATCCTATCTTTGCTCCTTTAAATTCAGAAAATAAATAAGCAGTATATGAACGGATTTTTCAATGTACCCATTCCTCAAAACGAACCTGTTTTAAACTATGCTTCTGGTAGTGCCGAGCGTAAGTCACTTAAGGAGGCCATTGCTTTAGCCAGAAGTAAGCAACTTGATATTCCTATGTACATTGGAGGAAATGAAATACGAAGTGGTAAGACAGTTGATATACGCCCACCCCATGATCACCAACACATACTGGGTAAATTTCATATTAGCGAGGCCGGCCATGTTACTGATGCCATTCAGGCCGCACTTGCCGCTAAACCCAAATGGGAGGCGTTAACCTGGGAGCAACGGGCAGCCATTTTTTTAAAAGCAGCCGAGTTAATTGCCGGTCCATATAGGGCAAAACTCAATGCCGCTACCATGTTAGGCCAAAGTAAAAATGCTTTTCAGGCAGAGATTGACAGTGCTTGTGAAATTATTGACTTCCTTCGTTTCAATGTGTATTTCATGAGTTTAATTTACAAAGATCAACCTCAAAGTGCCAAAGGAATCTGGAATAGGTTAGAATACCGTCCGCTGGAAGGGTTTATTTATGCATTAACCCCATTTAATTTTACTGCTATTGCTGGCAATCTGCCTGCCAGTGCTGCCATGATGGGTAATGTAGTTGTATGGAAACCCAGCAACACTCAAGTGTATTCAGCCAATGTGCTGATGGAAATTTTTAAAGAAGCAGGTGTCCCCGATGGGGTGATTAACCTGATTTATCCAAGCGGACCCGTAGCCGCGGAGGTAATTTTTAATCATGCTGATTTTGCTGGGATCCATTTTACTGGTTCAACTGGAGTGTTTCAAGAGATTTGGAAAAACATTGGAAACAATATTCACAAGTATAAAACCTATCCTCGTATTGTAGGTGAAACAGGAGGAAAGGACTTTGTAATTGCACACAGTTCGGCAAATGCCGAGGTAGTTGCTACGGCTCTATTGCGGGGAGCTTTCGAATATCAGGGACAAAAATGTTCGGCCGCATCCCGTGCATATTTGCCGGCTAATTTGTGGCCGGCTATAAAAGCGAAAATGGTAAGTGATATAAAAACATTCAAAGTGGGGCCGGTGGAGGATTTCAGAAATTTTGTGAATGCAGTAATTGATGAAAAGTCATTCGATAAACTGGCAAAATATATTGACGAAGCGAAAAAAGATACGACCTGCGAATTGATTGCTGGAGGATCTTACGACAAAAGTAAAGGATGGTTTATTGATCCTACCGTAATTGTTACTTCTAATCCTAAATACACTACCATGTGCGATGAACTTTTTGGTCCGGTACTTACAGTTTATGTATATGACGAAAATAAATTTGAAGAAACGCTTGATTTACTTGACGGCACTTCCTCCTATGCACTTACAGGTGCTGTACTGGCACAAGACCGCTATGCCATTGATATAGCAACATGGAAATTGCGTAATGCTGCCGGTAATTTTTACATTAACGATAAACCAACGGGTGCCGTAGTGGGTCAGCAACCTTTTGGCGGGGCACGTGCCAGCGGAACAAATGATAAAGCAGGAGCCATGCAGAACCTGATGCGTTGGGTGAGTACCCGAACCATTAAGGAAACATTTGTGCCACCTGCCGATTATCGTTACCCGTTTATGGAAGCAGAATAGCGAATGCCTAAAATTACTAAACGAAAAGCCAGCAGAAAATTCAACGGACTTTTTTTGTTAAAATATAATTTTAGTTTTGGCTAAATTATCCAAGAAAAGTGCGTAGTCGCACACTACGCGAAGTAAACTTTAAACGTCTAATGCCTTTTTCCTTTATCTGCCGTACACGCTCGCGGGTAAGACCAAATTTCTCACCAATTTCTTCTAGACTCATTTCTGTTCTTCCAAGCAGGCCAAAATAATGACATATAATTTCTCTTTCCCTCTCAGAAAGGGTAGAGAGCGAGCGGTCAATTTCTCTGCAAAGCGATTCCTTAATTAAAATTTTATCAGGTTCCGGTTCATGGTCACTTTCCATCACACCCAATAGTGTATTGTCTTCCCCGTCTTTCATCGGGGCATCAACCGAAACATGTCTTCCCGACATTTTAAGTGTTTCGGCCACTGCATCTTCGTCTAATTCTAATACAGCGGCTAATTCGGCTGCTGATGGTTCCCTCTCAAATTGCTGCTCAAGTGCAGAGTAAGCTTTAGCTATTTTGCTGAGTACACCTACCCGATTTAACGGAAGACGTACAATGCGTGCCTGTTCGGCAAGTGCCTGTAAAATGGATTGTCTAATCCACCATACGGCATACGAGATAAATTTAAATCCCCTTGTTTCATCAAAGCGTTGTGCAGCTTTAATTAACCCTAAATTGCCTTCATTAATTAAATCACAAAGGGTGAGACCCTGATTTTGGTATTGTTTGGAAACCGAAACAACGAACCTGAGATTTGCATTTACTAAGCGCTCCAATGCAACCTTATCACCGGTTTTTATTCTTCTGGCAAGTTCAACCTCCTCCTCTGCGGTTATCATTTGCACAGCCCCTATCTCCTGCAAATATTTATCAAGCGATCGACTTTCTCTATTGGTAATTTGCTTGCTGATTTTTAATTGTCTCATAGGCCGAATTATGTTAGGGGTGTTTGAAATTTACATCATATATAGCCGCAAAACTTGGGGTTAAAGTGGTAAATCGAATTTAACACAGTTAAATACCATTTACCAAAATGGTTGCATCACGCAATCAGTTTAAATTGTAAATTACTTAAATACAGGGTTTAAAATTTATTATTTACACTAATTTGGAATGAGTCTATCTAAGGATGACATATGTGTAGCCTAAGTACCAGTGGACTAATAATTTTAGGGCCTAAATTATTGCACCGCTCTGTTTGCACAGTAGCTGCTTGCAAAGGCATCTGGTTTCGCTTTAAAGCAATAGCCCATACTTATTATATAGCCCATTGCTTCGGCAAAGGCAGTACTTGATTTAAACTTATGGCTGGTATTAATATCGGCATGAACTTCGGGTTGTATTCCAAAACGATTGAAAATGGAAGTGAGCTGATACGTAGTTTCAATCGATTTATTTACTTCGGCCAGCATGCGTTCTTTAATACTTAGTTTGTTTCGAATTCGTTCGGTAGCGATAAACATAAACCCACCACGTTTTTCTCTTACAAAAACAATGGCAGTGGCAAATTCAATTATTTTTCCTTTCACCTGCGAATCACTGCCAATACAAACCCTCAACGTGTTTCCCGCATTTTTTTCACACGTAAGCACATCTTCCACTTCGGTATGAAGATCATTGGAAAGGAATTCCCCGTTAAAATGTTTCCATTGCATACAATAAACTTTTTGTGAAGGTAATAAATTTTACTGTTTGAAACTATGTATTTGTAAATAAGTTGTGTCATATTTGTGCCGTATTTTTTCGATAAAGTTTATGTGGGGAAAAAGGAAAAATTTGAATACAGCACAAACTATTATACCTGTCTTTGCGTTAGGTGTTGGGGTATTAATCGGATATCTTATCTTTCATAAAAAGGAGCATCAAGCCACCTTTACTACTCCGCCTGCGGTAAATGTTGAAAACAGCTTCACACATATTAATCCGCTTTCGGGGTGTATGGATATTTGCGGAAAGGAATTCATTATGAGGGAACTTCATTGGTTCAGGCATGACTTGGATACCTATATTGAAAAAATAAAAGCTAAGCAATCCGATATTCATGTTTCCTATTATTTCCGCGACCTGACTAACGGGATGTGGATTGGGATAAACGAAAAGGACGAATTTAGTCCGGCAAGTTTACTTAAACTTCCGATTATGATTGCTGCCTATAAAGAGGCGGAAAAAGATATTGGTGTTTTAGGGGTAAAAATACTCTATAATGCAAAAGAATTTTCTGGTGTATCGGAGGAGGCCGGAGTTAAAAAAATTGACGGAGAGTATTATTCCATCGAAGAACTAATCAATCAAATGGTGGATTATTCGGATAATGCTGCGGCACTTATTTTAATGAAATATTTTGGAGAGGATAAAGTGGCTGCTGTTGAAAAGGCTTTTAACATAAGCATACCCCCAAATGCTACCAATACCACCAATTTCGTGCGGATTAAAGATTATGCTTCCATTTTCAGAATTTTGTTCAACGCATCTTACCTCAACAAAGCGATGTCGGAAAGAGCACTTACGCTTTTATCACATGCTTCGTATAAAAACGGAATTAGGGCAGGTATTCCAGATTCTATTGAGGTAGCCCACAAGTATGGAGTGAGGGATGTGCACGATGCTTCGGGAAAATTAGTTGAAGGCTATCAATTACATCATTTTGGAATTGTATATTACCCTGGAAAACCTTTTCTAATTGGCATTATGACCCGGGGTGGAACTAAAGAACAAAAGGAGCAGTTGGTGCGCGACCTCACTGCCATTACATTTAAAAATATCGATCGGCAGATTAAAACTTCGGATACCGTTTTATCTATTGAAAATCACTAAGCTTTTAACATGTTTTTGAATCGCACACGGTGTGGTTGTGTGTCGCCCAAACGTTGTTTTTTGTTTTCTTCATATTCGCTGTAGTTTCCTTCAAAGAAATGAATCTGAGAATTGCCTTCAAAAGCAAGAATATGAGTGGCTATGCGGTCAATAAACCAGCGGTCGTGGGAAATAACCACCGCACAGCCTGCAAAGTTTTCAATAGCTTCTTCCAGGGCACGCAAAGTATTTACATCAATATCGTTGGTTGGTTCATCAAGCAGCAATACATTACCGCCTTCTTTTAAAGTCATAGCCAAATGCACCCGGTTTCGTTCTCCTCCCGAGAGCACACCTACTTTTTTACTTTGGTCGGTGCCGCTAAAATTAAACTTGGAAATATAGGCGCGTGCATTGAATTGTTTGCCACCTACCAGCATAGTCTCTGTTCCACCCGAAATAACTTCGAAAACAGATTTCTCGGGCAACAGATCCTTATGTGATTGATCTACATAAGCTATTTTTACCGTTTCGCCCACTTTAAATGTTCCTGTATCGGGTTTTTCAAGTCCCATCATCATGCGGAACAAGGTGGTTTTACCAACTCCATTTGGGCCAATAATTCCCACAATGCCTCCTTTTGGGAGCGAGAAACTCAGGTTTTCATAAAGCAGTTTATCGCCATACGATTTGCTTACATTTTCCGCTTCAATTACCACATCGCCCAAACGCGGACCTGCCGGAATAAAAATTTCGAGTTGTTGTTCTTTATCTTTCTGCTCTTCGCCCAATAATTTTTCATAAGCGGTTAAACGGGCTTTTTGTTTTGCATGGCGTGCTTTGGGAGCCATTCTCACCCATTCCAACTCCCGCTCCAGTGTTCTGGCTCTTTTGCTTTCCTGCTTTTCTTCCTGAGCAAGTCGTTTTTGTTTTTGCTCTAGCCAGCTGGTGTAATTTCCTTTCCACGGAATTCCTTCTCCACGGTCAAGTTCCAAAATCCAACCGGCTACATTATCTAGGAAATAACGATCGTGGGTTACGGCAATTACGGTTCCTGGAAAATTTTTCAGGTATTGTTCCAACCAATCAACCGATTCGGCATCGAGGTGATTCGTGGGTTCGTCAAGCAGTAAAATATCTGGATTGCTCAATAATAAACGACATAAGGCTACCCGTCTACGCTCCCCGCCCGAAAGAATGTTCACTGGGGTATTGGCATCAGGGCAACGCAACGCATCCATTGCTTTTTCAAGTTTATTGTCGAGTTCCCATGCATCCAGATGCTCCAGTTTTTCCATCAGGGCAGCCTGCTTATCCAGCAATTTATTCATGGCCTCATCGCTCATGGGCTCGGCCAGTTTGTTATTCACCTCATCAAATTCGGCAAGCAAATCGGTGATGTGTTTTACTCCTTCCTGCACCACCTCAATCACGGTTTTGGTTTCATCCAATTGCGGTTCCTGTTCCTGAAATCCTATTTTGTACGTGCCGTCAAAAACTACTTCTCCATTATAATTTTTATCAATGCCGGCAATAATGCGCAGCAAACTCGATTTTCCTGCACCGTTTAAACCAAGTACGCCAATTTTGGCTCCGTAAAAAAAGGAAAGGTATATGTCTCTAAGTACCTGCTTATTTGGGGGATAAATCTTATTTACCCCTGCCATTGAGAAAATGATTTTATTGTCGCTCATACAGGATATTTAATAAAATGAGGTCAAATATCAGCATTTACAAGACAAAAGTCATAGATAAGATCTGGAAAAATTATATAACTTTGTTTTTGGGTTTTATAATATAAAGAGAAAAATGCGGTTTAGAGTAAGTATTGGTAGTCTGCTCATGCTTTTAATTAGTGCCTTTTATTGTAAGGCAACACACCTCATGGGAAGTGATTTAACTTATACTTGCAGCAATGATACGGCAACGTTTACACTTAAAGTTTATCGGGATTGTAACGGAGTTGCTTTAACCGGAACACAGGTACTCAACATTAGAGGGGGTGCTGTGAATACTAACTTGAACCTTACGTTCATCTCTAAACGAGATATTACTCCGGTGTGCGAATCAAAAATAAGCACCTGTAAGCCGGGGGGAAATGTTTCTTATGGGTTTGAAGAATATATCTTCAGAGGGAAATTCTTTTTTGGGGCAGCACCCTACAATAGTATATGCGCTTGGCGAGTGAGCTGGACCAATGCAGCCCGAAATACAACCATTACTACCGGTCAGGCAGGACAAAATTTTTATACTTATACCATATTTGATCGCTGTTTGGCTCCATGCAACAATGCACCCGTATTCAGCGATGCTCCTGTTTCGGTAATTTGCCAAGGTTATCCGCAATACATTAACATGAGTGCTATTGATACTCTTGATGGCGGAGGCGATTCACTAAGTTATCACTTGGATACAGCCTGGCAGGCACTGAATGTTATGGCTACATACACCAGTCCGTTTTCGCCAATGGCACCTATTAGCTCTTTTGTTACAGTAAAAATTGATTCCATTTCCGGAACATTGAATCTCATACCATCGGTTCAAAATCAGCAGGCCGTCTTAGTTGTTGCTGTAAAAGAGTGGCGAAAAGTGGCCGGAACTTATAGACTTATTAGTGTGATAAGGCGCGATATTCAGGTATTGGTGGATTATTGCGGAAGCAATAGCCCTCCCATTTTGCCTTCCATCGCTACACAAACTGTTTGTCCTGGAAGCCAGATTTGCTTCACTATTTCGCCAAATGATGCCAATGCGAATGATTCAGTATCTTTAAGATGGAGTAGCAATATCTCGGGAGGAACTTTTACTACGGCTTATACTAAACCGGGAAAGCCTTATGTGCAAGAAGGTACTTTTTGCTGGACACCTACCAACGCTCAAATCAAATCTTCGCCTTATTATTTTGCCGTAATGGCAAAAGATAATGCCTGTGATTTTAACCTCTATTCTACTCGTACGTATTATGTTCGGGTAAAGCAGCAAGCTATTGCCACCATTAATCCTGCCGGACCTGTGAGTATTATCTCAGGCGACAGCGTTTTGCTTACAGCTACCGCCCCTCTTGCCGGATATACCTACCAGTGGTTTAGAAACGGGAGTATTATTTCAGGCGTTTCTTCGAATACTTATTATGCAAAGCAAAATGGGCTTTACCGGGTAGTGATTAATACTACTGATAATTGCCCTGATACATCGAATTCCGTTACTGTTGACTACGTGACGGCTATAAGTTCTTTTCCATACTATACTTCGTTTGAAGGAGCAAGCCCAAATGGATGGACAACAAGCGGTACTAATAATTCATGGCAATGGGGTTCACCATCGGCCATAGCCAAGCCAAATATTGGTACTATGGTTGCCAACGGAGTCAAAGCATGGTATACCAATCTTAGTGGCAATTACGCCAACAGCCAGCTTTCTTATTTAACGTCTCCGGTGTTTGATATGTCAACGGCATTTGGAACAGGTAATCCTGTACTTTCTTTTAATTTTATTCGGAAGATGCCTGTGGCAGGTTCTGATATTATGTGGGTAGAATACAAAGACGGGGCATCTTGGATAAAGCTTGGTGCATCGGGCAGCGGAACTAATTGGTACAATGCGGTTGCATCCCAAGCCTGGGATGGTTTAAAAGCAAAATGGCATGTGGCCAGTTATGTTATTCCGCTGAGTTCTATTGCCAATAAAAGTGCCGTTCAATTCAGGTTTGTATTTTCATCCAATGCCACCATTGCTGATGAAGGTGTAGGCATTGATGATATACATATCCATTCGTTTGAACCGGTGTGGACTGCCGCAACAAGTATTACCAACCAAAAAATTAAAAGCACAGGTACTGGCACATGGATTAACTTTTCGTCAGCAGGAGGAAGAATTATTTCAATTAAAGACAATGGATTTTATTTAGATACGATTACGGTTAATTGTTATCGAAACACCGGGGCGGTACGAAGTGTGAATGCAGGAGGATTACAGTATTATCTGGATCGCAACTGGGTAATCCGAACTAAAAATGCACCTTCGGTTCCTATTACGGTTCGTTTGTATTTGACCGATGCAGAATTTCAGGCACTGGATGTGGTAGACCCAATTATAAACGATATTAAACGTATGGGGGTAACCAAATACAGTGGCGCCAATCAGGATAACCTCTTAGCAAACAATACTACCATAGGGGCAGCCATTTTTATTACTCCCGCCAGCATAACGGCAGTAATCCCTTACTGCAATGGGTATATTTTAGAATTTAATGTAAGTAGTTTTTCTGAATTTTGGGTTAATGGCGGAACTGCAGGCATGAATCAACCCCTACCGGTGGAGTTTATCAGTTTTGAGGCAAAACGACTTGGCGACAATGCCCTCTTAACCTGGGCAACCGCTTGGGAAAGTAATAGCGAACTGTTCGAAATAGAAAGGAGCAATTCTACTTTTGCCGATTTTACAAAAATCGGAGAGGTCCCGGGTAAAGGTTTTGCCAGTACTATTTCTTCTTATGAATATACCGATGCGAATGTTCCATTTATGGAGTCTGTTTATTACCGCCTCAGGCAGGTGGACAAAGACGGAGCATTTATGTATTCAAGCATTAGGGTTGTTGATTTCGGAAATGTACTACCAGAGGTTACTTTAGTACCCAACCCATTCAGCAAGAATTTAGATCTGAACATGTGGATGCCGGTGGCACAACCAGCCGTAATTCAACTTACCGACATGAATGGAACCGTATTAAAATTGATGGATATTAAGCTGAATGAAGGGGTTAATAAACTGGAAGTAGTTTCGGAGCACATGATGATTCCTTCAGGTTTTTACGTGCTTACCATTCAAACTACGCAGGGAATGTACCGCTACAAGGTGATTCGTAATTAATCAGGCTTTTTTAAGCGTAAACAAGGTAATTTCAGGAAGTATTCCCACACGTCCCGGATAACCAATAAATCCGAATCCCCGGTTTACATATAGTCTCTGTTTTCCTTCTTCGTACAACCCCGCCCATTGTTTGTACATGTATTGCGAAGGGCTCCATTTAAATCCTCCAATCTCAATTCCAAATTGCATACCGTGGGTGTGCCCGGCAAACATCACATCTATATCTTTATGCTCTTTTCTTACAACGGCATCCCAGTGCGATGGGTCGTGGGAGAGAAGTAGTTTTACCGGAACATCTTCCATTCCTTGTTGTGCTTTATCAATATCACCCAATCTTTGAAAACGACCGCGGTCGCCCCAGTTTTCCACACCAATCAAACCTATTTTTTGTCCGTGCACCGAAAGTGTTTCATGTTCATTGCGCATCAGCCGCCAGCCTAGATCTTTGTGAATGGTGCACAAATCGTCCAGATTTTTCTTTTTGGCCTCCGGGCTTTCCCAGCTGGTTACATAATCTCCATAGTCGTGATTCCCTAAGGTGGAATAAACGCCCATCGGTGCTTTTATATGACTAAAAATATCCATGTACTCAACTGCCTCCGAAGCCACATTATTTACCATGTCACCTGTAAAGAAAATTAAATCGGCTTTTTGCTGCATGATCATATCAATGCCCAGTTTCACCGCATCTTTATCAAAAAAACTTCCTGAATGAATATCGGATATCTGAATAATTTTTAATCCGTCAAATCTTTCGGGAAGATGAGGTAATACCAATGTTTCTCTTCTCAGTTTGTAATCATAGGCTCCTTTTACAATTCCTTTAGTAAGCATAATAAACGGAACTCCTCCGGTAATGATGCCGGCCTGTGTTAAAAATTTAGAGCGCGAAATTTTATTCTCACCAGGAACCTGCCCTTCAGATACATGTAATTTGGATTTTATTACTCCGGTTCTTAACAATAACCAGTGAAAAAAACGTTTGGTATCATCCACAAATAAAAACGGGAGGGCAATGGCTTTGGAAAAATAGGTAATTACCAATAGCGCCATATAATAATTGCGGAAAAGTTTATTTACCTCAAGTGCAGGAATTAGCACATAAAGTAAACTGCCGAGTATAAAAATGGTGGGAACACTCCAGAAAATAAGTTTCACCCGGTGTTTTCGGGTAGCGGATGAATTTTTTAACAACCGTTTTATTCCCTGCCATAAGTAGCCGTCAATAGCCATTACAAAAGCAATGGTGCCAAAGAGTAATCTTAATTTAAACGCAATCATTTTTTTCTGGTTTCGCGGTTCTTTTGCTCATCTCCATGCGTCCTGAATGCCCTAAGCAAATTTGTATGGTACGCATATCTGGTTATTTTTGCGCAAAGTTAATCAGCAAATCCGGCTTCGGGTGGCAAAGCAGCAAAAGAATAGTAAAATATCGGCAGGCGGTTTTTTAAAGCAGGTAAAACGCTGGATTCGGTTCCTGTTTATCCTTCATATTCAGTGGAGCCTTATTTTTATTTGTCTGTATCGGGTGGTACCGATACCCGTAACTCCGTTGCATATTATTCGTTTGTTTGAAGAAGATAAAACCGATAAAGACCGAAGAATTGATAAACACTGGCGTTCGCTTAAGGAGATGTCGCCCAATATGCCTTTGGCAGTTGTTACCTCTGAAGATCCGCTGTTTTTTACCCACTATGGTTTCGACTTTGAGCAAATTAAAAATTCGCTGGAGCGCAATATTGAAAAAGGGAAAAAGTTGCGCGGGGCCAGTACCATTAGCCAGCAAACGGCCAAAAATCTTTTTCTATGGCCATCCCGCAGCTGGATACGTAAAGGCATTGAAGTGTATTTTACCCTGCTGATGGAAACCTGCTGGACCAAACGCAGAATTCTGGAAGTGTACCTTAATATTATTGAAATGGGCGATGGCATTTACGGTGCCGAAGCAGCAGCGCAAAATTATTTTCACAAAAGCAGCGAAAAACTCACCAAAGGAGAGGCGGCTCTTATAGCAGCCGTATTACCCAATCCACGAAGGTGGCACCCGGATAACCCTACTCCTTTCATTCGCAAAAAGCAGATCA
>JAGVLJ010000048.1 GCA_020049855.1 Bacteroidia bacterium
CGGGCAGGATGAGCGGGTTTAAGTTAGCCTGAAGGGTCATGTTAGAAACAAAAGCCCGCAGATATGGGAATACTATAGCAATGCTATTTTGGTAAAAATATGGTGGTATAGATTCAAATCCGATTGGTTCATTAAAAACAAAATTAGCAATTAATGTTGCTGTGATTACGGGAGCATCTGGGTCGCTTTTTAGGTATGCAAAAAACTGGAGCGTTTCTTCAAATGTTTTTTCTTCTGATATAAAACGACCAGAAGGATTTATTTTAATGGCAACGCCATCTTCTTCATCTTCTTTCATGTTGAAAGAAAATGAGGTTATAAAGAAGCTATCAAAATAAAAGGATGCCTTTGGAGGTGTATTCATATGACAACATTACAAAAAGAAAATGGCTCCAGAAAATCTGGAGCCATTTTTTCATCTTCTAATATCTCAGCCCCCGTTCGAACGGGGTGGCCAATCCGGCAATGCGTAAGGGCATCAATCTCGTGTCTTAAAGACCGCCACATTTTAGGAATATCTTTCTTAAGGTCTTGAAGAAAAATTGACTCATCAATAACAATATCCCCCAAAACGAACCCAGATACAAAATACTTTGGTTTGATTGAAGCAAACAATTCCCTTCTCTTAACAGAAGAAACCCAACTTTTCAGTGACTCTTCTGTTTCATTATTAAGAGCTTCCTCTAAACGTCTTTTAAGTGCTTCTAAATTCAACATTGGGACAATTATAATGACAATTTAACAAAACCCACTCTTATTTAATACAAAGTTAGTGATAATTTTTTCATTAAATACCGCCATCTGTATCCTTTTTCTGTAAAAAAGTCCCTCAACCATATTAGAATACGGCTTTTTGGGTATAGTACCAATACAGTAGGTATAAACAAATAATTGAATATTTTTATAGCACGTTTCTTATCTTATGCTGACAAATGAAATGAATAGAAATTTTGGGGTTAAAATATGGTTTTTTTACAGGTTTTATAGGGTTACCTAACTGGTATAAATAACAAAGCCCCAGATAATTCTACTAATCCCCTACGTAGCACGTAAGCATTCAAACTATCTAAGGCTTTGCCGTATCAAAGATAAGGAAATCGCTCTACTTTAAAGTTAAGTTTTAAACATTTTTTTCTCAATGTCCAACGTGTTTATGGGTAGGTGTAAATAGCCAATGTCTATATGAATGATGTAACCTATCAGAATAGCCATTATCAAGTCCTGTAGTGATTCCGATATTAAAATGAGGTCTGATATCTCTAATTTGTCTATTTATGTGCTTATAGAGCTTCTCTTTCGCAATGGTTCTTTTGCCTCTCTTTTTTGCATCAATTGGCTTCGCCTTGTGCTTTTGATTAAGTCTAAACGCAATTCCACCAAGTATAATATCAAGACACTGCTTTCCGAGGGGCAGAAATTAAATATAATGAAGCCATAAATATTTTAGCCAAAGAGGGTACAAGTAACGAATCTGGTTTTTTGGATGGGGATGCCGTTTTAGGTATAGAGACCGCAAAAAAGGAATATATTGCTGCTGCAACAACGCTTTCCGATAGGTTAGCCCGGCTGTATCGCGACATAGAAATAGGTGAAATTGGGACTATACATGGTTTTGAACCATACGAAGAAGAAAATGGGTCTGTTTCCATTGTATGTATTTCAGTAAAAAAAGATACAAATGGAGGTTTAACATATTGCCAGACCAGATTGAGCGACCTAAAGAAGAATTTTAAAGAATTTGAAATCCCCTTCGGTACAGAACCAGATGTAAACACAGAATCGTAAACATGGCAAAAAAGAAAGAAGAAGAAACACCCCTTAAAATAAAAGGGAATTTCAATGATGTTCTTCTGGCCTCAATGGGTAAGAAAAAGCCCGTTGCCAAGAAGAAAAAAAAGAAGTAGTTTTGTATTTAGTTATGGGCTGCAATTAAGCAAGTCAGGAGGTAGACCGAAATGACAAGCCCACAATAAGTTCTTTTACCAACAGACAGAAATGTCGCTGCGATGTAAAGTAAGGTTTCGGGGTTTCGTCCCCATCTCCTGAAACACAAAGCTGAGAATCTTAAAATATCTCATTCATATCATAATTTATCGGGTTTGTCCAAAGTAATATATAGTCACCATTATAAACTTAAAATTTATGAAAAAACATTGTTTTCTTCGCGGGACATTCTTACCCATGATTCTCGTATTTGTCTTTAATTTATTGACCATATCCGCTATTGCTACCACAATTGAGGGAAGCGGAAAATATAAGGGCAAAGAACTCACTACTGACGGTTTTAAAGTACGTTGCGGCTGGCAACCCTGGATGAGTTGCTGGTCACTTACTTTTAGACCCGGCATTACCGATGTGCTGGAATTAGGTAATGGTGACATTATTCCGCTTGAATTAACTGTTCATCCTGATAATGGATGGGATCCTTTCCATTATTCCACATCCGATAATTCTATTGACGTTGGTTCATTAACTGTTCGTCCGATGTACAAAACACCATCTGATGACCCGGCAGATGCCAATTGCAATACATGCTTTGATTACATTTACTTGTTTCCTGTATCACAGCCATGAAAAAAGCACTCATTTGTTTCCTAATTTATATCATTTCTCTGGCCACCCATGGCCAGAGAAATGATTCGATACCCTACATGTTGTATAACCCGGATATTTGTCCGGCCTGCAAAGAAGTAATTAAATATGCTTCATCAACTTCAGGTAAAACACTCAATGTGGTAGTAAGTGAAAGTTACAAAGACTTTAATGAAATTGTGACCGAAGGCTTAGGCACAGCGGCAGTAAACATTATTTACTCTGATAGCCTGTATGATAAACTGGTTCATGACAGGGGGCCACTTAAAAGTACTGAGCCAGTTATACAATTTTATAGTGAAAAAATGGAGTTCCTGTTAAAAAGCACTTTCAATTCACCCCCTAAAAAAGTCGCAGGAAAAACCGATGCGCTGCCTTCTAAAATTAAATTACCGCAAAGCACAAAAATTGGTTCCGACAAACAGGATTGGATACTACTTAGCAATATTGACGGGTATTCAATCATTCAATGGGTAAATAAAAATGATACGGCAGACTTCACTTTTTTAAAACTCTACGATTCTGTTTCCGCTATGCCATTAATTGAACAAATGGGTGCAATTAAGCCTTCCATATGGGAAGATTATAAACTCATAAAAAGCTGGAAAAAAAGTGTTCAGCGCATGTTTCCATCTTTTATAACCTGCGAGGCTTTCTCAGTTAAAAATGACACCTCCTATTTCGTTTTAAGCATATTGTCGTTTAAAAAAACCGGAAATGATAAATATGCCCAGTCAAGAAATATTTTTATGGTCCGATACCATGCCAGAAAACTATTGGATATGAAGGAAATTCAAGACATTAATCACAAGAAAAAAGGGTATCTGCATATATATAATAATTTTTATGTAGCAAATAACACGAAGATGTTCTTTTTGTCCTATCTGTTGTCCGAAAAATACCACGCTCACCCTTTGGTGATTGAATTAAACGAACATCCAGATAAAAAATATCATCTAGCCCAATTCAGCAAATACAAACTTTATCCCGGATTTAAGGCCGTACTTTCCTCAACCATGAATGTAGGCAATTATTCAATTAGTGATGAAGTACTTTTCTATAATTACTTCAATGAAATTTATGATATAACAACCAGTCATAGTATTTTGTTAAGCACACCTTACCCCAGGGTAGATTCATCAGTAATGGCTTTACCTCCTGCCCAATGGCCGGTATGGCAATTTGCCTGTATTAAAAAGCAGGGAAACTATTTTAGCCTTACCAAGCTAAACAGCGAATACTGGCTTATAAGATATACCCAGCATGGGGTTGAAATGAACAGAAGAAAAGTAGACTGGCCGGGTAACCAACGGGAGTTTCCCGTTGTAGGTTACTACAATGGCAATTTCCTGATGCTAAACATTAAAACGAAGGAAATAACTGAGTTGCCAACAGGGTAGTTAAACCCTGCAATTAAAATTTTGATGTTTTAACAAATAGCTTTCAATATCCTTTTGCTAATGCACTTGTAGTGTAGGCAAAGCATACGGATGTCAGCTTAAAGAAATACGTATCTCCGCAAAAAAACATACGGATGTGGAGCTAACGACATACGGATCTCCATTTGGAGAGATACGTATGATTTTAAGTACCCAGAAAATGAGGTAAATCTGCCACCAGACTAGCCGCTGCTAAAATGCAGTCAGCTTAATACACGGATAAAACAGACTCAGGAAACTTTTTACGTGCCGCCTTTTTAAAGGATTTCAGGGATTTTTTTATCAGCCTGCTGTAAGCACCTTCCAGCTGGTTTTCATTAAACCCTTCGCGTTTTAGCTGAATGCGGTTTTGTGTTTCCCATTTACCCGTATTGGTAAAGGCGGAATACAACAATGCATTATTTTTTATTGTACGGGTTTTATACACCTCCTCAATTTTCTCTGTGAATGTTTGGTGGTAAACAGGTTTTCCATTTTCATCAATAAATCGCCAACTGATATTTACAATAACCGTACTGATAAAAAATGAAGACTTTTTTAGCTCACCCTTTACAGAATCAGAAATAGTAATCCATTTACCATCAGCTACCAGTAACAAAGGCAATAACTGCGCGTGGTACTGTGCCTTACCGGAGTCATCTGTAATCCTGAATCCTTCGTTTGCAAAAGCTTTCTGCAGTTGGATTGGCACAGTTGAAGCAACCCGATATGCATTAATGGTGCTAAAATTGGTGCGACCAGTATCCTGAATAAATACCTGAGCATTCGTATCCAAATACAATGTTTGGTGGTGGTACCTTTTTGGAAGTCGGTTGCAGCCAGCCCCTACAGTAAGCAGTATGAATAAATATAAATAAAAACAGGCGGCACTAACGCCTTTTCTTTGATCCCGGGCCATTTACCAATTCAAAATTACCATTAATCAGTTTGTACACGAATCCGTCAATAGTAATGGTTCCGCCTTCCGGCACATTGGCAATATTTTTTATATCAGATTGCAGTGTGTGAATTGAACCTTTGGTTACTTTAGCTATTTTAAGATAATCGGGATTAATCCCGTCATCTCCTACCCCGCACAAAATAATTTTTACCGGTTTTTTAACCCGGTTAATGTATTTCAAATCTTTTACACGGCTGGTGTTGTCGGCAATCATGATTAATTGGGAGAAGTTTTTAAATGTAGTAGTGGCTTTGATTAAAGCTTCTACATTATTCTCGGGTGCATCGCCACCCGAACCGGCCTTTATTACTTCCTCCATATTTTTTTTGAGTACCTTAAAATCTTTAGCCTCAAACGTGTGTATTCCCCCAATAGAACCGACTTTTTTCTCCTCGTCTTTTTTCTGATCCCCGTCATTAAAAAAGCAAAAGTACTTTACCCGGCCAAGATCAAAATTGAGCTTAAACCAAATCATTAATTCTCCCATGTATGGAAACATGCTGCCGGTCATATCTGCAACCACCAGCATATTTCGCCAGTTGTCGTTTCGGTTTAGCACTTTAATAATGGTAGAATCCCTAAGCTTATAATCGCCCGAGAGAAACTTATCAAAATTAACAGTGAAATCACGCTCGGAAGACTCAAATTTAACCTTTCCAGTTTCATCAAAATGAGCAAAAGAGCCTTTCAGTCTTCCTTCTTCATAATATCCCTCCGACATCATCCATCCTTTTTCATGATAACATCGCTCAGCCCCCTCTTTTATCCCATTTCGATAATTTTCCTCACACTTTATTTTACAGGTTCTGAAATATGTAATAGAAGGCCCGTCAAGCACCCCCATTTTATAGTTTACCGATAGTTCTATACAATCTGGGTTTTCGAAATACTGAAGCTCAAGTCCATCCTTTTCACCTTCAACAAACATGCATTCATATCGTAAATCACCATTGGGCCAGAATTGCCTCCACCAACCTTGCCTTTTCCCTTGCTTATCGGTAAAATTAATGGTGTCGCCATCACGTACCTCGAATATTTGAGCAGTGGCAATACCTGCAAAAAAAAGCAGGATTAAAGTTAAAAACAGTTTATCTGATAACCACTTCATTGATCAGGATAGTTCCGGTTTCCTTGTTAATGATATCTATAATCTTGCTCTTGGAGTAAATTAATTCCTGTTTAAGAGCTGGTGATTCCAGATACAAAAACAACTTCTTATCCTTTATGTAAATTTTATTAGTGTTCTTAGCTATGAGTTTACCCATAAGTTTCTCCCACGATTGAACAATGTTCACTTCGCTTATTTTATCCTGCAGTTTATATTCCCCCAACAGGCTACTTATCACTTCTTTAATAGTTTGTTCGTTACCGCTTCTCACAAATTCAAAGGTATAATATTTCCGTGGTCAATCTCAAAAAACCTAACCTCATTTCCTGAATCTGAAAAAGCTTTTTGTAGGCGGGGCAAGTGTGTATCCGTAATAAAAATTTGCCCAAACTGCCCGTTACCAAGTAAACGTAAAAGTGAATGAGCCCTTTCATTATCAATCTTTTCAAAAATATCGTCAAGTAAAAGCAAAGGCTTATGAGAAAGTAATTGATTTAAATATTGATACTCAGCTAATCTAAGCGAAATAATATAACTTTTTTGCTGCCCTTGGGATCCGAATTTTTTTAAGGGCAAAAAGTCTATCAGTAAATCCAAATCATCCTTATGAATACCGGCAGAAGTACGTTGCAAGATCAAATCCTTTTGCAGGTTGGTCTCAAAGAGTTGTCCTAATTCATTCTCATAAAGTTGTGACTGATGAACAAGTTGCACTCCTTCATTTCCGGAGGAAATTTTCTGATAAAACTCGGCAAACAACACATTAATTTTATCAATGTACTTTTTACGTTGCTCAAAAATATATCGGGCACTTTTAATCAACGATGCTTCCCATAATGCAAGTAATTCCCTGTCAAAAGGTTGCCCTTCATTAAATAATTTTAACTGGCGGTTGCGTTGTTCAAGTGCTTTGTGATAAATCGCCAAATGCAGTAAGTATTCTCTATCCACCTGTGATATAACCAAATCCATTCCTCTTCTCCTTTCTTCACTTCCTTCATAAATATAGTTTATATCGCCCGGAACTATTATAACTAATGGGTAGAGCCCGATATGCTTCGAAAGTTTATCATATTCATTTCCATTGCATTTAACGGATTTTCGCAAATTTCGTTTCACTCCAATAGAAATTTGCTGTTCCTGTTCAGCCTTGCTAAACCAACCTTGTATCAACATCATTTCCTCTCCTGTTTTGATATTTTGGGCATCCGTTGGGTTAAAAAAGCTTCGCGTAAAACACAGGTAATGAATAGCGTCAAGAATATTTGTTTTCCCTGCTCCATTTCTTCCCGTAAGGCAATTCACCCCAGAAACAAAAGATAAGGTTGCTTCCTGATAATTTTTAAACTGAAAAAGTGCAAGTTTCTTGAGCCACATGGATACTGCGAAGCTATTTAAAAAAATGCTTTCAGGAAGTCTCTTTGTCAAAAGGCAAAAAATGTTATTTTTGCGACTCATTTTTGAAAATGGCTAAGACTACAAAATCATCGTATTCAAAAGAAACATACCTCTACTGGTATGAACAGATGATGTTGATGCGCAGGTTTGAAGAAAAAGCAGCACAACTCTACGGGCAACAAAAAATCAGGGGGTTTTGCCATTTGTATATTGGTCAGGAAGCTGTTATGGCTGGTTCAATGTCATCAATCCGCAAATCTGATAGCCTTATAACTGCCTACCGTGATCATGGTCATGCCCTTTGTGCAGGTGTAACACCCAACGCAGTAATGGCCGAACTGTACGGAAAAAGTACCGGATGCTCCAAAGGTAAAGGCGGGTCAATGCACATGTTTTCAAAAGAACATAACTTGTTTGGTGGGCATGGAATTGTAGGAGGTCAAATTCCGCTTGGTGCTGGAATAGCATTTGCAGAAAAATACAAAGGAACCAATAATGTTTGCCTTTGTTATATGGGAGATGGTGCCGTGAGACAAGGTTCTGTGCATGAAACTTTTAACATGGCTATGTTATGGAAACTTCCGGTAATTTTTATTTGTGAAAACAACGGATATGCCATGGGGACTTCTGTAGAACGTACCACAAATCAACTTGATATATATAAACTGGGGCTTGCTTACGATATGCCAAGTAAACCAGTGGATGGAATGACCTGTGAAACCGTCCATGAAGCCGTTTCTGAAGCGGTAGAATATGCACGAAATGGAAACGGACCCTCATTTCTTGAAATAAGAACTTATCGGTATCGGGGTCACTCCATGTCTGATCCGGCTAAGTACCGCACAAAAGAAGAGGTAGAAGAATATAAACAAAAAGATCCAATTGAAACCACAAAGGCAACCATTCTTACAAATAAGTTTGCCACCGAACAGGAATTGGAAATTATGGAAGAAAAGATCCAGCAATTGGTAGATGAAAGCGTAACCTTTGCTGAAAATTCACCCTACCCCGATGCAGATGAATTATATAAAGATATTTATGTGCAGCAGGACTATCCCTTTATAATTGAATAATTACTTGAACTAAAACAAATACTCCCAAACATGGAAGTTAAAAACAACGACACAAAAGATGTAACCTCAAAGGTTGATGATGCGTTAGCTGGTTCACTTGATACAGCAACTGTTTTTTTTGAAAAATACCGTAAGCAAATCTATTATGTTGGAGGTGGCATTTTATTAACGGTTGCTCTCATTGTTGGCTATAAGCAATTTTATATTAACCCAATGGAAGAAGAAGCGCAAAAAGAAATTTTTATGGCTCAAAAATTCTTCGAAAAAGATTCACTGCAACTCGCCCTAAATGGGGTAGGCCAATACAAAGGAATGGTGGCCATTGCCGATGAGTATGGATCAACCAAAACAGGTAATTTGGCAAAATACTATGCAGGCATGAGCTACCTCAGAACAGGGAAATACAACGAAGCCATTGAATACCTATCGAGTTTTAGCACTGATGATGAACTGATTGGCGCACTTGCGCTAGCCGCCATTGGAGATGCTCATGTTGAATTAAACGAATATGATGACGCGGCTAAATATTTTATTAAAGCTTCAAAAATGATTAAGAATAAATTTACTACTCCGGTATTTTTGAAAAAAGCCGGGATTGTATATGAGGAGTTGAAGCAATATGGAAAAGCGGTAGAAGTGTACGAACTTATCAAAAAAGATTTTAAAGACACACCGGAAGGTCAGGAAATAGATAAATATATTTCCCGAGCCAAGACCTTAGAAAGCAATAGTTAATACAATGTCATCAACAGCCAAAAATTTATCCGAATTTCCCTTTGAGAAAAACCCTGCCTTCAAAAAAATGAAAATCGGAATTGTGGTGGCACAATGGAACACCTCAATTACATCATTGCTTCTGAAAGGGGCTTGTAAGTTTTTAAAAAATGTTGGTGTTAAGTCTGATAATATTTTAGTACAATACGTCCCAGGTTCATTTGAATTAACTCTCGGTGCTCAATGGATGGCGGAACAAAAAAAATATGATGCTGTAATTGCCCTTGGGTGTGTGATTAAAGGCGAAACCAAACACTTTGATTTTATTTGCACGGCTGTAGCTAATGGAATAACCGAAGTAGGTTTAAAATACAACAAGCCCGTAGTTTTCGGAGTTCTTACCACCACTACTCTTCAACAGGCAAAAGAACGCTCGGGTGGCAAGCATGGTAATAAAGGTATAGAAGCTGCGGCAACCGCCTTAAAAATGACGCTGCTTCAAAAATTAATTTAACCTGCTTTCTGACAATGAAAAAACAATAATTCGTTGCCTGATCTGGTAAAGAAAAAATAGTCCTCCCCTCCGTCTTTTAACCGTAGCTGCTTGCGAAGTATTTCGGTTGAATGAGGGAAATTTCGCCTACTTATATTGGCTTTAAAAATACCCAATGCCTTACAATAATTTTTTACCCTTTTAGGGTTATAAACTGCTGAACTCACAATTTTAAATATGCGGCCAAAAAAAAGTTCATCCTTTTCGGCAGAAACATAAAATTGAGAATTAACTCCTACCTGATTGACCTTTACTTTCAAGCTTTGGGTATAGACAAAGGCTTGTTCACTTTTAATTAACGCAGCGGCAGGCTCATAAAAATATACCATCGAATCCCACCATAACGCCTGTTGCTCCTTCACCGTATTTTCTGAATACATCCCCCGAAATTTAAAACGAACCCGGTCACCAGATAGATCAACTGCGTTAAGTTCAGGGGTAGCTTTATATCCATCTTCCAGAAATAAAAGAAGTTCCTTTACTTCATTATTTAAAGAAACAACTTCAATTGTTTTAATACTGGATATTTGCTTAACACAACTATGAATATCCATTAAAGGCGATACCTTCAGCAAAACCTTTTTCGTAAACTTAAAAATTAAGGGAAGTAAGCAAATTACATCAGGACTGGATTTACTAAACAGAATAGTTTTAACTCCGGTATTCCTTCTATCTGCATCCAAATAAATCAAATCAAATTTATGGGCATTAGTTCTTAAAAACTGTTCTGCAGTTTGGTTAATTCTACGAATATTGTTAATGCCGTGTTGGTTAAAATTAAATCTCGCCATTTCATTCAATGCCGCATCAGGCTCTACGGAAATAACCTCATCAAACCTTTGAGAAAAAGCCCAGTCATCTACCCCCAGCCCACCTGCCAAGTCGAGCATATTATTACCCCTGCAAAGTGATGCTTTATAAGTGGCAGTTGCTTCAGAACTGGCTTGCTCATAGGCTTTGGCCGTAAAAAGGCATAACTTATCCACATAGGTCGGCATCTTTAGACGAGCCTTCTCATATAAAGCCAATTGAGAAGCAAAGTGCCTCAATCTTAAGTCATCGGATGAAGAAAATCGCAACAAAAGTTTTCCTGAATCAGTCTTTTTATGTTGATTAATGAACGCTTTAAAATCGTCAGTAATAAAATATTCGGTTATTTTTTCTTTATTTTGCACTGGCCAAACGGTTTTTGGTTGGTTCGAAAATCGTTAATATTTAACCTAAATTAAATGAAGAAATTAATTCTTTGGGTATTTGTCGCTTCCCTCGTGCTGGCGGTATCATCATGTCACAGGCAAAAATGTCCAACCTTTTCGTTTAAGCCATTCCAAAGCCTGATTAAATAATCACTCAAGGCTGAGGCTATCGCAATCTCGCGCATGAAATTTCATGTGCGACTTACAATTCCGTAGTCGAAAGTAACTTTTTGTACTATTCCCGGATGTAAACTTTTTGCCACAGGACAATTTAGTGCAGTTTGCTCTAATATTCGCTTTGTATGCTCATCAAAAATATTTTCAAACAGTAAATTAACATGAATTTCACTTATCCTGCGTGGGCTCGCAGCCATAACCTTAAAAAGATCAACCTTTATTATTCCCAAGTCAATATTCCTGCTTTGTGCTACTATACCCATTACCGTGAGCATACAACTTCCAAGTGAGGTTGCAGCCAAATCTGTTGGAGAAAAAGAAGCTCCTTTCCCCTGATTGTCAACTGGGGCATCGGTGATAATCACTTCCCCTGATCGCAAGTGAGTGGCTTTAGTCCGCAACTCCCCCATGTAAATAATTTCTGACATTTTCATCATAAAAATTTCTTGTAAACGTATATTATTCGTGGTATATTTAAAAACTTTTATGCGTACAAAAATATCCGTGTTTCTTATTGTTTTTCAGACATGTCTTGTATCACAGGCTCAAAATCTAGCTGAGCAGGTACTTTTAAAAAGGTATTTTACATATGGAGGGAATATTAATTCAAGGGGATGGAATGCAACTTTTAGGTATGGAATCCAGTCTGATGAAAAACGAGCAACAGAATTTTTCACTGATTTTGGCAGATTAAAGCACGAAAAAGAGGTGCGTATTATGAACGCTTCATTTAATAACCCAAAACAATACGTATTCGGTCGCATTAATCAAACATTTGTTTGGCGATTAGGCGTCAATCGAAAAATGGTACTTTCTGATAAATTATTTAACCGTGAAGTATTGGTAAATTTTAACCTTGGAACAGGATTCTCAGGTATGGTATTAAAGCCTGTTTATCTTGAAATTTATAAACGAAGTCAGGATCAGAGTAAAGACTTTTATGCAGTTGAGCGGTATAACCCTACAATTCACACCGACCAAAGTGTGATATACGGCAACGCTGCATTTACTTATGGACTGGATGAATTAAAGTTAAAAGCCGGAGCATTTATTAAGGCATCTTTCACCTTTGAATGGGGCAACGACAATGAGCAATTTAAAAGCATAGAAACCGGAATAGTAGCCGATTTTTATAATAGTAGAATTCCCATAATGGCGTTTTCGGAAAATCATAAAACTTTTATCTCGCTGTACGCTGGATTTAATTTAGGAAATCGTTGGTAATTTTAGAAAAGTGATAGAGTTGAACGCTATAAATTCAGAAGAAAAAATAAGAATTAAAAAACCAGAGTGGCTAAAGGTAAAATTGCCTACGGGAGAAAATTATCTTAAGGTTCGAAAGTTGGTTGATCAATACAAACTTCACACAATTTGTGAAAGTGGCAATTGCCCAAATATGGGCGAATGTTGGGGAGCCGGCACGGCCACTTTTATGATTCTTGGAAACGTTTGTACCCGTTCCTGCTCATTTTGTGCAGTAGCAACCGGAAAGCCGACCGAATATGATTTGGATGAACCAAAAAGAGTTGCCGAAGCCATAAAACTAATGGGCGTAAAACATGCCGTAATTACTTCAGTAAATAGGGACGAACTTAAAGACAAAGGCGTCAAAGTGTGGGCCGATACTATACGAGAAGTAAAAAAAATGAACCCCGAAACAACCATTGAGACCCTTATACCTGACTTCTTAGGTAAATGGGAGTTACTTTATCAGGTACTTGATGAAAAACCTGAAATTGTATCACACAATATGGAAACAGTAAAACGCTTATACAAAAGGGTTAGACCACAAGCCAAATATGAACGCAGTCTTGAACAAATACAAAGGACTGCCGAATACGGACTACACACTAAATCCGGTATTATGCTTGGTTTGGGCGAAACAGATGATGAAATTTATGAAGCCATGGATGATCTGCTGGCGCATAAATGTGAAGTTTTAACACTGGGGCAATACTTACAGCCCACAAAAATGCACATTGCCCTTGAAAAATTCATACATCCGAGTAAATTTGAATTGTGGAGAGAAGCAGGACTAAATAAAGGATTTAGATATGTTGAATCAGGCGCCTTAGTGAGATCTTCTTATCATGCAGAGAAACACATTTTTTAGAACATATTAACTTTTTATATGAATAATAAAATATTATTAATTTCCATTGGTATAGTAGGCGCAATATGCGGATACTTGCTCAACCACAGTTTTAAAAACACTAATTTTCCGAAGGAGCACAACGAGCTAATACTGGAGGAAAATGAAGATCAGGTAATGACAGGATTGATTTACATGAACCGCTTACGAGTGAATCAAAACACCGGGAAAATTGATGCCCAAGATATTTATAATGCGGTTTCACAGGCAGATATGCTTTCAGCAAAGAACAAAACAAATGCAGCGTCTTTGTGGTGGGCTGAAATGGGTCCGGATAATGTAGGCGGGCGTACCAGGGCATTTCTTATTGACAAAGACGATCACAACGTTTTGTATGCCGGATCGGTAGGAGGTGGTTTATGGAAATCAACTACTGCGGGCACCAGTTGGAAAAAAGTTACTCCCGGAAATATTGATAATTTTCCGGTTGTAAGTATTGCCCAAACCAGTGATGGTGCCATTTTTATAGGCACAGGCGAGACGGACTTTGTTTTTCTAGAAGGAACAAATACCGGAAGCGGGTTTATTGGTACTGGAATCTGGAAATCAACAGATGCAGGTAGCACTTGGGTTAAATTGGCAAGTGCCAATCCGAATGTTCATCCAAGATGGCAAAATGTAAACAGTTTGGCGACTAATAAAGAAGGAACACGTATTTATGCCGCAACTTCAGGCGGTTTGCTCTATTCTGATGATGGTGGAACAACTTGGATTAACTGCAACGTCTCAACTTCAACAGTTCTTGAAGTAAAAGTTGGAAGCAGTGGAGTAGTTTTGGCCTCTACCCCGAGCCGTGTATGGATTTCTTCCACGGGTGCACCGGGATCATTTGTACAAAAGCAATTGAGTCCAAACCCTATAAACCGAATTTCACTTGCTATTGCCGATAGCGACCCAAATTACATGTATGCGATGGCATCATCAGGAGTTAATAACCAGTTAGAAGGTGTTTACAGATCAACAGATGGGGGTACTTCTTGGTCGAGAATAGGTGCGAATAGTACCGAATTAAATATTTTGGCTTCACAGGGAACCTATGACAACGTGGTAGCCGTTGACCCGGAAAATAAAGACCATATTTTTGCCGGTGGTCTTGGCAACTGGGATTGGGCATATGGAAAAGGATGGAAACAAATTTCATCTTTAGCTGAATTCTTTTCTGACAGATCGTATAACAGAACCTACGTGCATGCCGATATGCATGGGTACATATTCGATAAAACTACGACCCCTGTTACCATGTATCTTGTTAACGATGGTGGTGTTTACAGAACAAAAAATAAAGGAGCTACCTATGAAAAACTTAATTTCAATTACTCTGTCACCCAGCTTTATTCGGTAGCTGCCAATAGAAGAGGAGAAATTATTTTCGGTACACAGGATAATGGAACCTACCTGATTGACTTTAAAAGAAATGTTCAAGTGGGCGACTCCTCAAAAAGCGCAATTGAAACACTGGGTGGTGACGGTTTTTATTCTGAATTTTCACGAATCAATCCGGATATATGTTATGGTGCTAACCCCGGAAATTTTTACCGCTCACTTAACAGAGGGCAAAGTTGGAGTACATACTTTGATGGAAATATTGGAGCAAACGGTGAAAAATTGGGGGTATCATTCCTTACTCCTTTTAAACTTTGGGAGTCTGTACTTGATTTAACCCTACCTGATTCTATTCAGGAAGGAATGATGTTTTATGGAGGTTCAAGTGGAGCGGTCTGGATGACTCCAGATGCAATTGACTTTAGCAAAAATCCTACTTTTTACAAAATTGCTCAAGTGGCCGCAAGCGGGCAGATATTTTCAATGGATTTTACCCCGAGCGGGAATACGTTGTTTGTAGGAACCATCACTGGACAAATTTACCGAATTAGCGGTATCAGAGGAACAACGTATAATCCTGACTCAGCCACCGGGTGGGACGGAGCTCTGCATGGCATAACTGTAACTCAACTTAACAGTACTACATCCCAAGCAATTACTAGTATTTCGGTACACCCAGTGGACACCAATTTAGTTGTATTTACCGCTGGAAATTACGGTAACAATAATTATGTATATAAGTCAACTAATGCCATGGCCACAAATGGTGTTACGTTTTCATCCATTCAGGGATCGCTGCCAAGAATGCCTGTGTACAGTTCCGTTATTAATATTGATGACCCTAACCATATTATTATAGGTTCAGAATTAGGTGTATGGGCTTCAAAAAATGGAGGAACTACCTGGTCCGAAGAAAATAATGGACTTTCGCGTACACCATGCTACATGCTGCGCCAATACGAATGGAGATCTTGGGAAGGTCCAACAATTTTTGCTGCCACACACGGGCGTGGTGTTTTTGCCACCAAATCGCTTCTTACGCCTTCATTCCTTACCAGTACAAAAAATATTCTTGGTAAGTCCACCGCTAATATTTACCCAAATCCGGCTAAAGAGAATGTGAATATTGAATTTACATTAAACAAGACAGCCGCTGTTACTATCAGTATCCTTAATATGAGTGGTAATAACGTACTTTCAAAAAAGATTGTTGATGTAAAAAAAGGTTTAAACAAAGTAAATATAGAAATCGGTGCAATTTTACCCGGAAATTATTTTGTGAGAGTCGAAAGTGAAAGTGAAACCTCTACCGGAAAATTAATTATTGTTCGATAAGCTACCATATTTTTCAATAAAAAAGCCGCAGCTGTAGTTGCGGCTTTTTTATTGAAACTGTCCCTATCCTCTTGATTGATTCAATCGTTTAAGAAACGATACTTTTGAAGATATCGCTTTTATTGCACCCTACTTGTCTTCGTAAAAAAGAGACCCACAGTTGTGAGGCAACTGCGGGTTTCAAAATTGCAATCCATAAACAAACTACTTACCCTGCGGTATTGGGGTTTTGTTAACGGGCACTGCTGGTTTCTCCTCTACAATACCAAGTTTTTTCTTAACCAGATTCATTAAATTATCTGAATCAGGAAACATGATCATGGCTCCCTGACTTGAATCAAATACGTAAGTATACCCCTGTTCTTTTGCAACTGCTTGCACCGCCTCCTTAGCTTTTTTCACAATTGGCTCAAGTAACTCCTGCTCCTTTTTTTGCACTGAACCCTGCGCTGTCTCCTTAAAGGTTTCAATACGCTCCTGAATTTGCTGAATTTCTTTTTCTTTACTTTCTTTAATTGCCGGGGGGGTATTGGCTGGCAGGTCAGAATACTCTTTATACTTTTTTTCAAGTTCAAGAGTTAAACGTTCCAATTCCGATCTGAATTGCTGGCTGTAGGCTTCCAATTGTTTATTGGCGGCCTTCACTTCGGGCATCATTTGCAATAACTCATTTGAATTAATGTGAGCAATTTTTTGCCCGTATGATGATGAATTACAAAAAAAGAGTGCCCCTAAAACCGTAAGAGTTAAAATGAATGTTTTTTTCATGGTAAAAATTATAATGCTTATTAATGATTAATTTATTTTTTTTGTTTATTAGTAGTAACAGAAATGCCCATTTCTTCCAGCACATCATCGCTTCGGTCGTACTTTGCATTTGTATATAACATGGTAAGTTCACTTGATTTATCAAAAATAAAATCAAGGGCACTTTCTTTGGCTACCTTTTGTACAGCATCAAAAACCCTGTCCTGTATGGGTTTAATTAATTCCTGACGCTTCTTAAAAAGTTCGCCCTCATACCCAAATTTTTGTTTTTGATATTCTTTCAAATTCTTTTCGAGCTCGGCAACTTGTTCTTCCTTTTTCTTACGTTGTTCATCTGTTAACAAAACCTGCTCCGCTTCCAGTTCCTTTTTTAATTTTTCAATTTGAGTCTTTTGCTTTTCAATCTCTGCCTGCCACTCGTCTGCCATTTGATCAAGTCTCTTCTGAGCCGAACGATACTCAGGTACCTGTTCCAGAATATATTCTGTATCCACATAGGCAAAACGTTGTGCTTTTGAGTGCTGTGTTATGGCAAATAGTAAAAATATATATACCAATATCCTTTTCATATTCTTAAAATGTTTGTCCCAAAATAAAGTGAAAATTGCCCTTCCCCGGTTGTGTATACCTACCGTCTCGAGGTAAATCTACTGTATCAAATCCGTAACCCCAATCAAGCCCAATTAAGCCAAACATAGGTAAAAACAAACGTACTCCAAAGCCAGCCGAACGGTACACCTCAAATGGATTGAAGTCTTTAAACTTAAGCCAGGCTCGTCCTGCCTCAGAAAACACATGGGCATATACCGTGGCAGAAGGATTTGGAGAAATTAAATACCGTAGCTCCATCGTATATCGGTTATATATAGTTCCGCCAACAGTTTGCCTCAATTCGTTGCTATAAGGGATAAGCGAATTATCCGAATACCCCCGCAACGAAATAATTTCCCGTCCGTCAATAGTCCAACCAGTTAATCCACTACCGCCTACCCAAAAACGCTCAAAGCCGGTGATGCCATATTGTTTTGTATAATTGCCCATAAAACCAAAATTGGCCCGCGTCATCAATACCAAATTACCTTTTGCATCTAAACGGGTGAACCATTGCGAATCAAATTTCCATTTATGGTACTCAACAAATTTGGTTCGCTGCTCTGAACTCAGTTGTTCATAGGATTTTCCCCTTAGTAATGAGTACGGAGGAGTAAATTGCATGGTAAAAGCTATGTTAGATCCACCCCTTGGAAAAATTGGCCCATCAACCGAATTCCTTCCAAGAATAAATTTGAAATTGAAATTATGTGATATCCCCAATGGAATACCACTTTGAAAAAGACGAGTTGAGTCGCCCAGATGATCATACCTTAGATAACTTGTCACGTACTGAAGCGTAAAAAAATCATCCGGCCATTTGATGCGCTTTCCAAGCCCAATAACAATTCCATTGGTACGTAAAGCAACGATAGGAGCTGTGATTGAACGTTTACTCACCGACCTGTAAATAGAAATACTAAACGAATTTGGCTTTTTACCCCCTAACCATGGTTCACTAAACGATAAGCTATAATTCTGATAATAGGCTCCACTTGATTGAGCACGTATAGACATTCGTTGTCCGTCACCTGATGGAATAGGATTCCACTCACTGGGCTTAAACATTTTTCTGGCAGAAAAATTATTTAAACTTAAGCCTAATGTTCCAATAACCGTATTGTTACCGAAACCTCCCGACAGTTCAATCTGGTCATTCGGACGTTCTTCAACTTTATATTCTATATCAACTGTCCCGGTAGCTTGATTTGGGAGTGGATTTACACCCAATTGTTCGGGGTCAAAATAACCCAGTTGCGAAAGTTCTCTTAATGTTCTGGTGATATCTGACCTGCTGAATTTTTGTCCTGGTCGGGTGCGCACTTCCCTAAGGATAACATGATCGCTTGTTTTAGTGTTTCCTTTTACTGTTACCTTATTGATGATGGCCTGAGGCCCCTCATACATCCGTATTTCCAAATCAATGGAGTCATTTTCAACCAAAACTTCAATAGGTGAAATATTAAAAAACAAATACCCGTCATCCATGTAAAGTGTACTCACATCAAGTCCGTTTTGATTCATTTTCAACTTACTCTCCAATACAGATTGGTCATAAACATCCCCCTTTTTAATCTTTAATATATTGTTCAAGATTGCCGTTGAATGTTTAGTATTACCCACCCACTCAATATTTCTGAAATAGTACTTATGCCCTTCACTAATATTAATTACAACATCTATGCTTTTGTCGTCATGCGGATAAACAGAATCGGAAAGAATAGCAATATCACGAAAACCCATTGAAAGGTATTTTTCAATAATTTTTTGTTTATCATCATTAAAATCGTCCTCAATAAATTTAGATTTCCCAAGTAATTTTGACTTTGGTTTAGTTTCCTTAAACTGCTTCCAAAGTTTTTTGTCACTCAACTGAGTATTGCCATTAATAATAATCTTATTGATTTTTATTTTTTTACCTCTGTCAACAATTATCTTTAATGTATCCAAGTTTTTCATGTAATCACTTCTTACATGCGTTATATTGACTGATGTGTTTAAATATCCTTTTTGCCCAAAATATTTCACAATCCTATTTTCTGTAGTATTCATCAGGTTGTCCGTAATAATCATCCCGGTTTTTAATCCGCTTAACTCTTCATACAAATCGCGTGCTTTACCTTTTGATAACCCTTTAATGGTAAAACAGGCAATTCGTGGTTTTTCAAGAAGAAAAATCTGCAAATGAACCTTATTATCCTTTGCTCCTACTATTGATATTTTAATATCCTCAAATAGCTTTTGTTTCCAAAGATTAGTAACGGCCTTTGTAATCTCATCACCTGGAATTTTAACTGATTGCCCAACATATAAACCAGAAAGAACCATAAGAACACTTTTATCATAGTGTTCGGCTCCTTTAATGGTAATTTTATCAATTTCGTAAGTATTCGGAGACGAATAATCCAACTGGATATAGTTGAGCGTATCCCGCTGTTGTCCATTTGTTATTAAAACAGATAGGAACATCAAGTAACCAAGAGCGTATAACTGTTTAAGAATAATTTTCATCCGTTGTAATTTGTTCGCTGGTTTTTCCAAATCTTCGTTCCCTTTGCTGGTAATCTATAATTGCTTTATATAAATCCTCTTTGGTGAAATCCGGCCATAAAGTAGTGGTGAAATAAAATTCACTATAGGCTATTTCCCATAATAGAAAATTACTAATTCGATGTTCCCCGCTGGTTCTTATCAGAAGTTCCGGGTGTGGCCATTTATGAGTAGATAACTCTGAGGTAACCATTTCTTCATTTATATCCTCAATATCTATTTTTCCATTTTTAACTTGTTGTGCAATTGACTTTATAGACCTAATGATGTCCCATTTAGAACTGTAACTTAGCGCGAGTATCAAGTTCATTCGCTTATTTGAAGCCGTTTTTTCCATAGCTTCATTAAGTTCCTTCTGGCATGATATGGGTAATGATTTCAGGTTACCGATAGTATTTAACCGAATATCATTTTTCATTAGCGTTTTTGTTTCAGAGCTGATTGTTTTCACCAGAAGTTCCATTAACGCATTTACTTCAGCCTTAGGTCTGCTCCAGTTCTCAGTAGAAAAAGCATAAAGGGTAAGATTTTTAACTCCCATTTCAGCGCAGGCTTCGCTCACTTCTCTTACTGCTTTTACTCCATTTTTATGACCAAAAATTCGAAACTTGCCTTTACTCATAGCCCAGCGCCCATTGCCGTCCATTATGATAGCAATATGACGCGGCAACTTTTCTTTATTTATTTTATCTTTATAAGGCATTCGAATATGCTCAACCGGGCGAAAATACTAATAAAAATTCCCTTTGCATACCTCGGGCTTAATAATTCGGAAGGATAAAGTAATGGTAGAAAAAATATACCAATCTTTATCAGTTGGATTTCCTCTAATGTCTCCGGGAGCAGCGAGGTATTTACCTCCATTTACTTCCCCCGACCTATCGGATAGAGTCATTGCCTGAGGCTGTCCTGCGGCTATAAAATCAGGATACTTTGTACTTACATCATCTAGATAATCTGTGTAGGTTCGTCTAAATCCAAGTTCCATACCTATACCCCATTTTTTACTGAGGTTGTATTTTACTCCCATTCCAAAAGGAATACTTATGCTCAGCAAGCTATAGCCCTTACCTCCGTTCAATCCCTGCCCCTCAGTACCTAAAGACTTTAATTCAACCCATTTAGTAGTTCCAAATTGCGATTTAGGATTAAATTTAAATAAGCCTAATCCTACAAAAACATAAGAGGTAAAGGCTCGTTCTTTTTTTTGCTTTTGAGTTCCAAATGGTAGAAAGTTAAACTCAACTATTGATGAAATTTCAAATACGTTTGTTCTAAAACTCAAATTTCTGAGTTGATTAAACTCAAAATTGGCATCATTCCCGGAAACTCTGCCTAAAATCAAATTATGACGTAGGGCAAAATATCTCGATAACCTATTTCGTACAAAAAGACCACCGGCTAATTTTGTTTCATTCAATGCAATATCGGGGGCAAGCTCACCTAAGTAGTTAGCAGCTCCTGCCAAAATCCCCAATTCAGTATTTTGTGCTTGTAAATTTAAGCAAGTCAGAAAAAAAATACATAGTATTCTTAACTTTCTGTTCATACGGGTGTAAACGAAAAAAAAAGGCTATTATTTTATCTTCCAATGGCTGGACAAACGTCCCTTTTGGTAGAAAGTTTAAAGGTTATTGTAATTCCACCAAAATAGTACCAGTCAAAATTTGCTTTATTACCTCTATTTTGACCCGGAAGAACAGGTGCTAAACTTCCCGTTTCCCCCGATCGGTTTGAGAGGGCTGAAGCTATCGGCCCATAAGCAGCCCTGATATAAACTGTATCAACATATGTTTTACTTACATCATCCAGATAGTCATTAAATGTAAACCTTGCGCCCGCTTCAAAACTAACTCCAATTTTCTTGGAAAGTTCAAATTTCACTCCGGCACCAATAGGAATCGCAACCTGAGTTAGTGCATACTTTTTTCTGTCTTGAAACTGCGTTGTCCCCTGCCCCTCAGTTCCAAGTGGCTGCAGTTCCCACCATTGTCCCTTATAATAGGCTTTTGGGTTGTATTTATAAATGGCAACTCCCGTGAAAATACATGGAATCACTTTGTGATATTTTCCGGTCTTTATGCCCGGATTATATGCCACCAAATTAAACTCTACCTGACCGGAAAATTCGAAAATGCCAGATTGAAAACTTAGGTTGCGTGCTTTCTGTTTCTTATCACTACTGAGGCTATCAGCTCCGGCAATTTCACCATAAAAAACACTCCCTTTAAGTGAAATCCTTGGACTCAAATTATACCTTGTTACCAGCCCAAAAGCCGGCTTAAACATATCTGTTCGTATTTGAAAGCCTGATACCTCTCCAGAATAATTAGTAGTCCCAACCAAAACGCCAAATTCCAATTGCTGAGCACTTGCGAGGGGTATAAAAAATAATAGTAATCCTAAAAAAAGAAAATGAGAAACTCCTACTTTCCGTTGCATCTATATCTCTTTCCCAATCAATATTGCTTACCTTCTGCGCCTACCGTAGGTATTACCCAGATCCTTTGCAATAGTTATACTAATAAAGCTGTAAGAGTCAAGATTTTTAGCATTACCTCTGTTGTATGTTGAGGTATTAAAGGCTGAAGAACCATCGGCCGTTAACTCCCGTGATCTGTCACTTAATGCAGCAGCAATTGGATCTAAAGCTGTGTTAAAGTCAATAGATTTGCCACTCACGTCATCCAGATAATCGGTAAATGTTTTTCTATACCCAATTTCAAATCCAATAGTCCAGAATCTTTCAAAATTGTATTTAACGCCAATTCCTACCGGTAAGGAAACCTGCATAGTACCGTAACTCTTTTCTTGCTCGGTAGCAATTTTAGCCAATTCATAAGTTACGCCCTTATAGGAGGTGGTTGGATTAAACTTAAAATAAGAAACTCCACCAAAAACATATGGTGTCCATTTCGACCGAGTCATACCCGGAAAACGCCTGCGAGAACCGGAGTTATATCCGAAGATATTATACTCTCCGATGAGGCTAAACTCTATAATGGGCGATTGAAAATTAAGATTCCGGTTTTTTCGACCTTTGTCTTTTGCATTTTTATCATCCCCTGAAATTTTACCATAAGAAAGACC
>JAGVLJ010000032.1 GCA_020049855.1 Bacteroidia bacterium
GTAAGGTGATTGAAGAAATGGTGGAAAAGGACGAAGTAAATGTAATGAGTAGGTACGACTCTCTCAAAAAGTATAATATTATGGGCGACTTCCGGTTTGTAGTTATAGATCGGATTTTCAATTACGATGTTGAGCAATCGGCCTGGGAGAAATTTATCATGCGGTTCTACTTCCTGCTAAAAGAACTGGGGCTATCGGAAGAAAAAGCTTTCGGACTTGATACAAGCAACGTAAAAGTAGAGAAGGTGCCGCTCACCATTCCGCGACCGAGAAATTTAAATATTAAACGGGTGATTGAACACCCGCCTCATCACAGCTAAACTTACTTCAAATTAGCCATTGCTGCTTTTGCATCCTTATTTTGAGGATCTAGCTCCAATACTTTTCCAAAATAAATTTTTGCATTAACTTTATCATTTTTTAGATAATAGTGTCTTCCTAAATAAGTGTATGCTTCAATCAAATCTCTCTTATATTTAACTCTATCAGTTGCAAGTTCAATTACCTTTTCATAATATACTTTTGCCTTACCTTCATCTGGTTTTTTTTCAAAGGCAGTATTTGATTTAGCCCTGTAAGAATATCCAGGAAGATAAGTGGGAGCCAACTCAATCAATTTAGCAAAAGTCGTATCAGCTTTGCCATATTGTTTCATTTGGTAATAAGCGCGCCCCATCAAAAAGTAATCTACCGCATTGTTGCTTGTTTTTACGGCCAGCAATTTCTCACTTGCATTAACGCATAACTGGTACTTTTTTGTTTTAAAATAATAATCAGCCATGAGCGTGCATATTTCTGTAGCCAAATCGGCATCCATAGCAATGGCTTTGTCAAATTGCACTTGGGCTAATGAGTCATTCCCCGATTTCATTAACAACCTGCCATAGTATTGAAAATCGCGGGCATTAATTTTTTGAGCAGGCGCTTTTGCCATAAACTCAACCATTGCCTTCAATCCGTCATTTACACTATCAATCTCGGCAGCCGATTGACCCAAAATACGATTGAGATAAATATTTTTATAATTCTGTTCCTGCAATTTTTTGGCCTCCTGATAAGCCAGATCGTATTGCTTATTGATTAATAAAAAGGAAGCATATTTTAAACGGGCGTCATTGTTATTCTCAATCATTGAAAGGTATTTTTGATACGATTCAATCGCTTTTTGGGTTTGGTTGGAAAGAAAATAAAAATCCCCCATATCGCGGTAAATTGGTGCCAGTGCAGGGTCCATTTGTAACGCTTTATCATAAAAAGGTTGCGCTACCGAGGCCGCACGTGAGCGGGTGTAGAGGTAACCCAATTTCCAATACGGTTTGGCCGAGGTTTTATCTTTATCACTGCTGTGTTCAAAAGCCCTTACTGCTTCTCCTCCATTCCCCAGTTCAAGATGTATTATCCCTAACAGAAAATCGGCATCGGCCATGTTTCCTTTTTTATCCAGGCTAATTACACGATTTATAATCTTAAGCGCATTATCGGCACTTTTTACTTCAGCAATCATCATGGCGCGGGCGGTGTACATCAACACCAATGGATCATTCACCACCGTACACATTGCAAAAGCTTTATCATAAACTAGTTTTGCATCTTCTGCTTTTCCCTGCTCTGCCAATATTGCTCCATTGGCAGCTGTAAATAGCGCACTAGCCGGATCTGCATTCAAGCCCTTAGCAAAATACTCATTTGCCTTTTGAATATTTCCAGATAACAACTGAGCTTCACCAGCCAGATAAAAATACAATGTTACGGTTGGCTGGGCATCAATTTTACGCTGAAACCACGTAGTTGCCTCATTGTATTTCTCTATGTCAATCAAACGGAGACCATCTTTCATATCCTGTGGAAATGCAGAAATGGAAATAACTAAAATGGGTAGGAGTGCGAAAATTCGTTTCATCTTATCTTATGTCAATCTAAATTAGGACGCAAAAATTCAAAAATAAAGCCAAATCATCACTATGGCTCAATCTTTACCAAACGAGGAGGCATGGATGCCGGTATTAATCCCTCTTTTAAAACCACCCGTTGCCCCTTATCATTGGTAAGGTAATTCCCAAACGGAAACCTCACCGTATTTCCAAGGGTTATCACAAAAACTTCTCGAAGAAGTATATATTCTTTCGTGGCGATATACGCTTGCAAAGGCAAATAATACGAATGGGTATTAGGATTTTCCAATTCAAGTACTTTAACCTTATCTAAAAAACTGCCGGCTGTGGTATCGTTATGTTCGCTTATCCAACTCATACCTATAATCCCAATACTATTTTCATTTTTTTCTACATAATTCACCACGTCTTCTGGCGAGTTGAGTGCAAAAAATGTAGCTGGACGTTTGTTTCCTTTTAAAAGTGAATCATCAATTTGCCGAATGATAGACGAATGTGGATGATCAAATACCACTTTAATACCATTGGATGATAATGTTGGACTAAGTTGCTTCCCGCTATTTATTTTTCCATTTACAATATCATACAACTGCCGATAAGATAAATTATCAACAGCAAATTTTTTACCTACAATTAACGCAATGGCATCTGTGGCTATTTTGGTCTCATTAAAAACTAATTGACGATGCCGTAAATCTTTTCTTTCCGATTCATTCAGTTTGCGTGAAGCCACGATGAGACGGACGGAATCTACCATAAAAGATTTAAACAACTCATCCTCCGACAAAAAAGTTAGGTTTATTTTATTTTCGCTCCTCAGCCCTTCAAAAGCAAGTTTCTCCGATTCGAGCAGGGGCTTTAAGGTCATATCCCCGTAAATGCGACTGGATGGTGGCTGGTACTGCGATACAGTTGACGATGACCCGCATGATGCAGCCATGGCAATAAAAAATATTCCTGCCAATAAAAAAAGATTAATCCTCATCCGTATACTTATTTTTAATTCGCGCAAAACGGTAAATCCCATAAGAAACACAAACAATACCGATAAGAATGCGCTGCCATCCACTTAAAAAGAAAAATACGGCCGGATTAAAAATAATATATCCGCCAAGCACCGTGTACACAAGTATCATTAAATAACTGAAATACCTGAGTACGTCTGGATTTTTGGCGGACATACTGCTTCTTATAAAGAATTAATGCAACTCAAACTGAATTGGTAAAGTGAGCTTTACTTTAACCGGCTTTCCATTCTGTAAACCTGGCTTGTAAGCAGGCAGTTTCTTTATTACACGTTCTGCTTCTTCCCTTAGCCCATATTGCGGTCCTTTTACAGCTTGTACATCTGTAATACTTCCATCTTTATTCACAACAAATTCAACAAAGACTCTGCCTTCTACTTCTGCAGCTTTTGCCAATGGTGGGTAATTGAGGTTTTTCTGAACAAAAGCATAAAATGCCTCTTCTCCACCCGGAAATTCAGGCATAACCGGTGCAAACAATACAGGAGCCTCATCCTCCTCAATCACCTCATTTACCTGAGGAGGCGCTTCAATAGCAATGGTGTCCCCGTCTAAATTGTTTTCATCGCCAATCACCGCATTATCCATCTCTTTAATGTCAACAATTTGTTCTACCACTTCTTCTTCCACAATTACCGGAGGGGTAAATTTCACCTCTTTCAGATCGGGTAGCTTAATTTCGGGCGGTGGCGGTGGTGGTGGTTTATTCGCATCCATATCGGGTGGAGGTGCCAGTTCGGTAATTTTAACTTCTACCTTTTTCTTACCCAATTCATCAGCTGCTCCGGAAATTAACCGAATAATAGCGGGTAAATAAAAGGCAAAAACAAAGGCCGCAATAGAAATTACGAATGCTTTTAAAACCACTTTTTCGTACTCCTTGCGGATAACAAAAGCTCCATATGCTTTGTTCCGGTTTTCAAAAACCAAATCAATACGTTCAGGGGCTGTGGCATTGTTCCAGGATAATTTAAACATACTCATTTTCTCCTTTTATAATCCTGATATCATTTCAATTTCTTTGGGAGTAATCTCAACGATTGCATAAACAGGCACCTCGTTAATATTCATCTCATCCAATACATCAATCATATTTTTGTATTTGGCATCCTTATCGGCCTTAATAAGAATAACAACTTTATGCCGTTCATTTGTAGTACTTCCGGCTTTAAGTCTGGATTCGCACTCTTTTTTCTTTTCAATAATGGCCTTGCGCAAACTGTTGGGCTTGGTAGCATCAAAACTGGCCTGTTCTACCTTTGGTTCTTTAATACCAAAGTAATAAAACACCCGGTTATTCTTGCTGAGAATAATAGTCATTGCATCCTCATCATCCACCTTTGTTTCTTTAGTTGGGTCGGCAACTTCGTTCTTATCTGGCATAATCAATGGCATTGCCTTTGGTTTGCTTAATGTAGTAGTGAAAAGGAAAAATGTAAGAAGCAAAAAGGCCAAATCCACCATAGGGGTCATATCAATATGGGTGGAATGTTTCTTAGCCCTAATCTTTTTCCCCTTCTTTTTTTCTCCACCGGAGTCTTGTACTTCTGACATAACTATTTTTTCGTTTCAAGATTGGTGATCAAATTGAACTTATTTAATTTAAGTTCTTTGCTTTGTAAGGTTGTAATAACCTGTGCTACCGCAGTGTAATCAGCATTCTGATCTCCTTTAATGGCATACACATATTTATTACTCATGAAGCGAAGTGCAATTAACCATTCTTTCAATTCATTATTTAATGAATCGGTAGGAATGCCGGGTTGCTTTATCGATTTACGGTCTTCGGGCGATGCAGCCAGAAAACTTTTCAGTTGATTAAACGGAACTCCTACTGCCGACATAACGGAGTAAGCTTTCTTTTCGTCCTCGGTAAGGTTGAGGCCTTTTGACTCAGATATCTTGTTGATAAGCTCATACCTGGTATTCTTGTTATCTACTGCAAGAAATACCTGCTTTTCTTTACCAACCTGAACTTCAATCAGATTTTCTGTTTTCACTGGCGTATCATACGTGGCCTTAGGTGAATCTACCACCAATGGTTCATCGGGTTTGAATTTTGCCGTGAGCATAAAAAAAGTTACAAGCAAAAAGGCCAGATCCACCACCGGTGTCATATCAAGCACAGGCTTTTTACGATGTGGTTTTACTTTTGCCATTTCTTAATTCTCTTCTAATTTTTAAGTGAATATACTTATTTGCTTGCAGCGAAAGTTTGAACAATACTAAATCCGGCTTCGTCAATACCGTGTGTAAGGGTATCAATTTTATTGGTGAAGTAATTATAGTAAATAATGGCTAAAGCCGATGTACCAATTCCCAAAGCAGTATTGATCAACGCTTCAGAAATACCTAACGCAAGTGCATTGGCATCTCCACCGCCACTGGCAGCCAAAGCCGCAAACGAACGAATCATACCCAATACCGTTCCAAACAATCCCATTAGGGTAGCAATAGAGGCGATGGTAGATAGTACCACAAGGTTTCTTTCCATCATGGGCATTTCGAGCTGGGTAGCCTCTTCAATATCCTTTTGAATGGCAATAATTTTTTTCTCTTTATCCAAGACCTGATCTTTTTCCATCTCCTGATACTTAACCAAACCGGCTCTGATTACGTTAGCCACAGAACCTTGTTGTTTATCGCACTCTGCAATAGCTGTTGAAATTTCGCGTCCTGCCAATAGGGTTTTAATCTTTCGTACAAATCCACCAACGTTTCCTTTACCTGCTGCCTTACCAAGAGTAATAATTCTTTCAAAAAAGAAAATCCAAACCATTAGAAACAAAGAGATAAGCACAGGTACCACCAAACCACCGGTATAAATCATACCAAGGAAATTACCAGTCTTTGGTGTGTGTTTCTCCAGGTCAACAAAGTTGCCTTGAGCACCAAAAATGAATTTGTAAATCAGAATTGCCACCAAAACAGTAGCGGGAATTACGATAGCTGCAAAACCAGCTCCATTTGAATTTTTTGCGTTACTCATATTGTTATATTTCTCTATTTTAATACAGTTTAATTTTTGCAATTATAACAAAGGTTTGGAAACATTCTAAGAAAATAAATTGTTAAATGTTATTCGCTTCCAATTTAATTCAACCTCAGAACTAACGGATTTTCATTTTAGCATAGTATTTAGCTTCTTGTGAATTAGCTTTGCACAAATTTTTTTTGACACATTGCTGACATTAAACAACATCACTTTTGAATTTGGCAGCCGGGTCTTATACAAAGACACCAGTTGGCATATTAAGCCGGGAGAACGCATTGGTTTAATTGGCCGCAACGGAACCGGAAAATCAACACTATTGCGCATCATTTCAGGCGAATACAGTATTTCTGCCGGAAATATATCGAAGATAACCGGAATGACTATTGGCTTTTTTAATCAAGATCTTTTGTCGCTGGAAGTCAATGAGCCTGTTCTTAAAGTGGCATTAAGTGCCTTTGAACGGCAACTTATATTGCAGGAGGAAATTGAAGAGATCATTAAAAAACTTGAATACGACCACTCGGATAAGGTTATTCAACAACTTACTGACAAACAACATGAGTTTGAGCAATTAGACGGATATCGAATTCAATCAAAAGCAGAAGAAATACTTGAAGGGCTTGGTTTTAAAACAGCCGACCTGCAAAAACCCTATAAAGAGTTTTCGGGAGGATGGCGTATGCGGGCCATGTTGGCCAAACTGATTTTGCAAAATCCCGACCTACTGATGTTGGACGAACCCACTAACCACCTCGACCTTCCGTCCATTGAATGGCTGGAAGATTACCTTGAAGATTATGAAGGAACCGTAATTATTGTTTCGCACGACAGGTACTTTCTAGATAGAATGGTAACTAAAATTGCTGAGGTTGAAAATGCTCGGATTACCTTATACACCGGTAATTATACCGATTATCTAGAACAGAAGGAAGAACGAACCGAGCTACAGCAAGCTCAATATGAAAACCAGCAAAAAGTGCTGAAACAACAAGAGCGATTTATTGAACGCTTTCGTTCAAAAGCATCAAAGGCCACGGCTGTACAAAGCCGGATTAAAATGCTTGAAAAAATTAAACGGGTAGAAGCTGTTTTAGAAAATAAAAGTAAAATATCAGTAAACTTCTCGTTCTCTACTTCGTCAGGAAAAATTGTGGAAGAATTTAGAAGTGTAAGTAAATCCTATCCCGATCTGGAAATTGTTAAAAATGCAAATATTCAAATTGAGCGAGGAGATAAAATTGCCCTGATAGGAGCCAACGGATTAGGAAAATCCACAATTTTACGTATGATAGCTGGAACTGAATCGTTTACAGGAACTATTGAGGACGGATACAACGTAAAAAAAGCTTTTTTTGCCCAGCACCAACTCGAATCGTTACGGCTTAGTAACAACTTAATTGACGAATTGTTAGATCATGCACCACTGAAAACAGAAAATGAGTTACGAACAGTATTAGGATGCTTTCTGTTTAGCGGTGAAGATGTTTTCAAAAAAATAAAAGTACTCTCCGGTGGCGAAAAAAGCAGGGTTGCACTAGCAAAGGTCTTGTTGTCGGACGCCAATTTTTTATTGCTTGACGAACCAAGTAATCACTTGGATATGCAGGCTGTAAACGTGCTTATTCAAGCGCTTAAGTCCTATAAGGGTTCTATGATAATGGTATCTCACGACCGTTTTTTTATATCAGAAATTGCTACCAAAATATGGTATATTGAAAACAAGGAATTAAAAGAATATCCTGGTACTTATATTGAATTTGAAGAATGGCATTTAAAACGGAAACTTGGTTTGGAACAAGAAGAAAAATTGCAAAAAAAATCACCGAAGCCTGAAATAAAACTTAAAGTACCCGATTTTGAAAACAAACAGAAACAAAAGGAGTTAAAAAAACTTAATCAAGAGCTTAGTTCATTAGAGACAGAAATAGAGCAATTGAAAAAAGAAAAGAAAAATACCGAAGGATTATTTACTAAAGAGTCAATGGCAACAGATGCTAGTAGAATAAAAGCCGTTAAGGAAAAATACCAGCTACTTAACATGCAATTAGATAAAAAAAACGTTGCGTATGAGAATTTATTCAATCAAATTGTAGATTTGGAAAATAGCATAAATTAAAAATTACAAAAATGCGTATACAATTAATAATTCTATTATTTCTTATCAGTTCCCTCTGTTTAAAGGCACAGGATGAAATAAAACAAATGAGGTATGAGAATTATGCATATGAAGATAATTTCAAAACTGTGTTACTTTATAAAAGTGGAGGGCTTGATCCCTACCCTGTTGTTAACCTTGCTACAGGAGAAACTCTTGAACTAAGCTTTGACCAGTTAGGTTCACAAAATGATTATTACCAATACACACTTATTCACTGCGATGCCTCATGGCATCCAACCAATATGAACCAGAATGAGTACCTTACCGGGATGAATGTAGATAATATCAACAATTTTAAGTTCTCCACAAACACCTATGTGAGATATGTTCATTATACAGTAACCCTGCCAAATGAAAATATGAAGCCTCGATTAGCCGGAAATTACCTTATAAAAGTATTCAGGAACTACGATGAAAGTGATGTGGTGATTACCCGAAGATGCTATGTGCTTAATACTAAAGTAAACATAACATCTTCTGTAAAACCGGCCACACTGGCACAGTATCGTTTTACAAAACAGGAAGTTGATTTTGAAATCAATTATAAGGGATACTCAATTCCGCAACCATTTCAGGATTTAAAGGTGGTAATCATGCAAAATAACAGAGCCGATAACGCGATCACCGATTTAAAGCCGCAATTTATGACTGGCGAAGTATTGCAATATGATTACCAGCAAGGAAACCTGTTTGATGGTGGAAATGAATTCAGGTGGTTTGATATTCGTGCTTTAAGGGGAGTAAGCCTGAATGTGAGAAGCAAAACAAAAGACACTTCATCAGTGTACCATTGTTTGCTCAATTTTGATGAAGGCCGTTCGGCAACTGCCTATTTAAATTGGCAGGATTTTAACGGAAGACGCGTGATTGATAACAGAGACATGAGTGGCAGTAATGCAGGTATTACAGGAGACTATGCTTGGGTTAATTTCTATCTCAATAGCCTGTATAAAATACAGGAAGGTGACATTTATATTTTTGGAGAATTTACCGACTGGCAGTTGAAAGATGAGTTCAAAATGCGATACAACAAAACAAAGTTTAGGTATGAAGCTGAAATTTTTCTGAAGCAGGGACGATACGAGTACATTTATGTGGTGCCCGACCCAGATGGTAAGCCTAATGAAGCAATTATTGAGGGCGTACACTACGAAACAGAGAATGATTACCTGATACTTGTATACCATCGAAATCAGCAATTCAACTACGATGAATTGATTGGTTACAAAATGGGTAATTCGGGTGTATTAAAAAAGTAATGAATATACAGAAAAACGATCCGCGGTTTCTTCGTATTTCAGACTTTTCCTATAATCTTCCCGAATCAAAAATTGCAATTTTCCCGTTAAAAAAGCGGAGCCATTCCAAATTACTTGTATTCAAAAATAAAGAAATATCAGGTCATATATTTGCAGAATTACCTAAACTGCTAAATCAAAATCACCTGCTAATTTTTAATACCACAAAAGTCATTCAGGCAAGGTTGTTATTTGAGCGCATTAGTGGAAGTAACATAGAAATTTTGTGCCTTGAGCCTATTAAACCATTTAATACATTTGAGCAGGCTTTTGGCGTAAAAAATTCGTGTACTTGGAAGTGTATGGTTGGAAACGCCAAACGATGGAAAGAAGAATGGTTGACAATGAAGTTTATCCACAAAAGTCGCTTGGAAAGTTTGAAGGCAAAAACAGTAAATCGAACGAATGATGTGTTTGAAATTAATTTTGAATGGGAAAACAATGAACTCACTTTTGGAGAAGTGTTGTATGCTGCCGGAAATTTGCCACTTCCGCCTTACTTAAACAGGTCGGCCAATTTAAATGATGCTACTTCGTACCAAACGGTATTTGCTAATGAACATGGATCGGTGGCCGCTCCTACAGCCGGCTTACATTTTACCCACTCTCTCGTGCACAAATTAAGATCAAACGGCATTCAGTCGTGCCATATTACGTTGCACGTAGGTGCCGGAACTTTTAAACCGATTAAATCGCCAAGCATGCTTAATCACGATATGCATGCAGAATGTATTTATGTAAATAGACAATGTATTACTGACTTAAAAGCAGCGGTTGAGGCTGGTAAAATTATTACCCCTGTAGGCACTACCTCAACCCGAACAATTGAAAGCTTGTATTGGTTTGGGAACAATTTGCTTAATAAACCAGCAACAATAAGTAAAAAATTTTCAGTATCTCAATGGCAACCATATGAACAAGACTTAGAACACCCGGTAAAAGATGCGCTTGAAGCTGTTTTAAACTGGATGGACAAAAATGAAATAGATGTGCTAAGCGGGCAAACACAAATTTTAATTGCTCCGGGATATTTGTTTAAATTAACTGATGCATTAATTACAAACTTTCATCAGCCGCAAAGCACCTTGTTGCTCCTGATTGCTGCATTTACCGGAGAAAGCTGGAGACGAATTTATGACTACGCACTGTCCAATGACTATCGTTTTTTGAGTTATGGCGACAGTTCATTGCTTTATAACAACACGATATAACTAGAAAATTACATGTTCTCTATATCGTAGGCTTTCATAAAATCATAAAGTTCTTTATTTCCTGACGAGCGTATATCTTTTCTAGTGCCCTGCCACCACTTTTTTCCCTGCCAAATAAAAATAATATTATCCCCCATATCAAACACACTTTTCATATCGTGGGTATTAATAATGGTCGTAATATTAAACTCGATGGTAATTTCTCTAATGAGTTCATCAATGACACGGGAGGTGAGCGGGTCTAGTCCTGAATTAGGCTCATCGCAAAACAAATACTGTGGATTTAAAGCAATAGCTCTTGCAATACCAACTCTTTTTTTCATTCCACCGCTTAAAGCGGAAGGAAAAAGATGATTTACGTTGCTCAAATTAACCCGCTGTAAGCAGAAATTAACTCTTTCTAAACGTTCAGCAGAAGTCATTTTAGAAAACATTTTTATAGGAAACTCTATATTTTGCTCAACAGTAAGAGAATCGAATAAAGCCGTACCTTGAAAAAGCATTCCAATTTCTTTCCTAATTTCCTTTTTAGCGTTATAATCTAAATGAGTGAAGTCACGGTTCTCATATAGAATACTTCCGTCAGTTACCTGCTCAAGCCCTACCATGCACTTCATCAGCACACTTTTTCCGCTACCGCTAGAGCCTATGATAAAATTACTTTTCCCCTTATAAAAAGTTGCACTAACATCGTCCAGTACCTTTTTATCGCCAAATGATTTGTACACATTTTTAACTTCAATCATAATAGCAATTGAGCAAGAATATAATCAGAGAATAAAATAAGAACCGCACTATAAACAACCGCTTTAGTGCTTGACTGCCCCACTTCAAGAGCCCCACCATACGTATAAAATCCCTGAAAAGCAGAAACGGATGTAATAATAAAAGCGAATGTTACGGCTTTGGTGCAAGAGAAGAAAACAGTAAACCCTTTAAAAGAACCTCTTGCGCCCTTCATAAATTCTTCTACTGGTAAAATACCTGCCATTTTTCCGGCAATAATTCCTCCGGAGATACCAAGAAAAATGGCAATTATAATAAGCATAGGTATCACAATCATTCCGGCCAAAATTTTAGGAAGAACTAAATAATTGGCAGAGTTAATGCCCATTATCTCTAAGGCATCAATTTGTTCTGTTACGCGCATGGTGCCAATTTCAGACGCGATACTAGAGCCAATTTTTCCGGCAAGTACCAAGCAGGTTATTGTGGGGGCAAGTTCAAGCATGGTAGAATCACTAACAATTGTTCCAATAATAGATTTAGCTACTAAACCGGATACCAACTGATAAGCAGTTTGAACGGTAGTTACCGCACCCACAAAAACAGAAATGATTGTGACAATTCCGATAGACCCCACCCCTATACTTTGCATCTCCTGAAACATGCGCTCCTTGAATACCCAGAATTTCTCGGGCTTGGAGAATAAACCTCTGATAAAAAGAATATAGCGTCCGAAATGATAGAAAAACGACATGTGTTAGAATATCGGTGGTAAATATAAATCAAATAGCTGTTATTTTGTGACCTCAATGAATCAACAACCGTTAATAGTAGTTAGTGGCGGATCTAAAGGGATAGGAAAAGCCATTATTAAACGATTTGCAGCATCCGGTTTCCGTATTGCGGCATTTGCCAGAAATATAGAATTTCTTGCCGCACTCGAAAAAGAATTAAAATCAAATGGATGCCACCAACTTTTGCTTCTTCAGGCAGATGCATCAAACAAAGAATCAATACAACAGTTTACACATACTGTTCTTGAAAAAATGGGAACACCGGATATTTTGGTAAATAATGCAGGTATTTTTAAACCGGGACAGTTATTAAATGAAGAGGACGATACCCTTGAGTTGTTGCTTAAAACAAATGTGGCAAGTGCTTACCATCTAACAAGGGGCATAGTTCCTTCAATGAAAAAAAACAATAAGGGTCACGTTTTTAACATTTGCTCTACGGCCAGCATAACTCCATATATCAACGGAGGTTCATATTGCATCAGTAAATTCGCCTTGTTTGGAATGAGTAAAGTGCTAAGAGAAGAATTAAAGGAGACATTTATTCGCGTAACTTCAGTATTGCCAGGTGCTACCCTCACCGATTCATGGGAAGGAAGCAATTTACCCCAATCCAGATTTATGCAGGCAGAAGATATTGCGGAAGCCATATGGAATGCCTACTCAATGAAAAGCGGGGTTGTTGAGGAATTACTTATTAGACCTCAACTGGGAGATATTTAAAACATAAGGCTAATTTTAATGTTTATAACCTAATGTGACAATTATTTAAGTTAAAATGACATTTAGAGAGTTATCCGAAAATAAAAAATACTGCGAAAGTCTTACCCAATATCAACGCAGAAAAACTACTCCCGTTAAAATTGGTGATTTGTTTTTAGGAGGAGACTATCCAATAAGAATTCAATCCATGACTACCACCGATACCATGGATACAAAGGCTACGGTTGAACAATCAATACGAATGATTGAAGCGGGTTGCGAGTTAGTGCGAATTACAGCCCCAAGCATGAAAGAAGCTTATAACCTTGAAAACATTAAAAAAGAACTTCGTGCACGGGGATACAAAACGCCATTGGTGGCTGATATTCATTTTACACCCAATGCTGCCGAAATAGCTGCACGTATAGTTGAAAAAGTACGCATTAATCCAGGCAATTTTGCCGACAAAAAAAAGTTTGAAACCATTGAATACACCGACTCTGAATACATTGGCGAACTTGAACGTATTCGGGAAAAACTTCTCCCACTTTTAAAAATATGCAAAGAACACGGAACCGCTCTGCGTATAGGCACTAACCACGGTTCGCTAAGCGATCGAATTCTTAGCCGCTATGGCGATACCCCAGCAGGCATGGTAGAAAGCGCATTAGAATTTTTGCGTATTTGCCGTGATGAAAACTATCATAACCTGTTGCTTTCCATGAAATCAAGCAACCCCCAGGTAATGGTAGAAGCATACCGACTACTGGTGAACAAAATGGATACTGAACAGATGTTTTATCCTTTACACCTTGGAGTAACTGAAGCTGGCGAGGGAGATGACGGAAGAATAAAATCAGCACTGGGTATAGGCTGCCTACTGGAAGACGGAATTGGAGATACCGTTCGTGTTTCACTTACTGAAGATCCCGAGTTTGAAGTTCCGGTAGCTCGAAAATTAATTGATAGATACACCAAACGTTATGGCCATGTTCCTATTCACCAAATTTTTTCTCACTCTGTTCAACAATTTTCTCCATTTGAGTATACGAAACGAGAAAGTCGCATATGCCATAATATAGGAGGCAAAAATGTACCAAGGGTAATAGCCGATTTAAGTAACATAAAAGAGATTACCATATGGGAAATGAAACAAATTGGACATATTTATGATGCACATTTGGATAAATGGCATATGACTGATTTAGGAGCAGATTTTATATTTACAGGCACTATAAAAATTTCATTTATGCTACCTAATGGATTGAAAGCCATTTGTAATTATGAAATTTGGAAAGATATTGACAATAAGGGTAATTATTATCCTTTACTAACTCTTGCTCAATTTAATTTTATTCCCAATATCCAATCAGATATAGTTTTTATTTTAGTTAATTGTGAGGAGCTAAATGCGGAAATGATTCATCAATTAAACAATTATAAAAATACCGTTCTTGTTATTGAAACTACAAACAAGCACCAAATGAGTCAGATTCGTCAGGTGTTTTTGGATTTTCAGGAAGCTGGTTGCACAATTCCGGTAATAATCAAAACAAATTTCTCAGAAAAAGATGGAGAAACAATGATGTTACACAGTTCAACCGATTGCGGTTCTTTATTGATAGATGGATTTGGAGATGGAATTTGGATTAATGCTCCAGAAATTCAATTATCCCTTATCAATTCCGTAGAATTCGGGATTCTTCAGGCCAGTAGAGTGCGTATTTCCAAAACCGAATATATTTCATGTCCTTCTTGCGGTCGTACATTATTCAATCTTCAGGAAACAACAGCCAAAATCAGGCAAGTAACCGATCATTTAAAAGGAGTTAAGATAGGAATTATGGGCTGCATTGTAAATGGCCCTGGAGAAATGGCCGATGCCGATTTTGGCTATGTGGGTACCGGCCCAGATAAAATAACCCTCTATAAGGGTAAAGAAGTGGTGAAACGGAACATATCATCAGAAACGGCTGTTCAAGAATTAATTAACCTGATAAAGGAATATGGGATGTGGATGGAAAAATGAAAAAGAACTATGCAACCTTTGTCAACAGGGCTTTGTCTTTACCATCAAAAAACAAACTTATAGAAATAGAATAAAATTATTATTTTTGTAAAAAATCAATAAAGATCAATTCATTATGAAAAAAAGTTTATTTACTTTACTCGGTGGAATGTTCACTTTCGGAGTTATGGCTCAAGGCTATCTCCAGCCACCAAACAAAATTGAAGTTAAGGAATATCAGGTTCCTAACCACAGCAAACTACGTGTAAACGCACCAGCCAGTGCCGGTGGACAAATTTCTCAATGGTTCAGCTATGCAGGTTTGCAGGAAAATCAAAACGGATTTACAGGGGGGAGTATGATGTTGTTCCCTGACTCATCGGTTGTAATTGCTTACCTAAACAGCGGAACACCCGCAATGTACAACAACCTTTGGATTTCTGCCGGGCAGGCTCTGGATGTTAAAGATGTTGAATTCTCATTTGACCCAAACACAGAACCATTGAGTAAATTCAATGATTACTCCGTTGACTCAATCAGCATCCTTTACCTTTATGATCGTAAAATACATACCGTAACCGATACTATGATTGTGAGCTTTCACAAGCAGGGAAGTACCCCGGGAGCAATGTCTCTTTGGGCCTTCGGAACACCCCCAAATCAAAATGTGTTCGCCTCAACTGATTTTAACCGATCAACTCGTGAAGCAACTAAAGGAGCCACAGTTTACCAAATCAGAATTCCGTTAACTGCGCTTGATTCAATTGCCAACCAAGGAGTGTGGGGTGTAAAAACTATTGCCATTCCTACCAGTTTTAAAGGTATTACCAGAAATAATATTATTGGTACAACGGTATCTTTTAAACCTGGTTATACCTACGCAGCCGGTGACACAATACTTACAGGTACCGGTGTAAATGAGCCTGTTAATCCTTTAAATGCCTTTTGGGTTAGAACATTAAACAATGGTAACAATTCAGTATATGCGTATTATAACAACGGGATGCTAATTGACAAAACTCAACTATATACCGACCGTTTACAGAACTTTGGTTCAAGATACCTTCCTTCAAATTTTTATACAGTTTCACAAATAGTTCATATTGATTATTTAATCTCTTCTGCTAATGTTGGAATAAAAGATATAAATACCAACGGATATGGATTAGGTAATGCCTACCCAAATCCTGTTTCAGTAAATTCATCGGTAAACATACCTTTTGTTATTGGTAAATCGGGTGATGTTACTTTAACAATAACAAATATAATTGGCCAGAATGTTTCTGTTAATACCGGAAAATTCAACACAGGCGAAAACACATTTACTGTTGATTTAAACAACCTGAAACCCGGTGTTTATTTTTACACCATTAGCAGTGGTAATTTCACCTCAACTAAGAAATTTACAGTTGCTGAGTAATTCATTGTACTAAGCAGTATTGCTTGCAATAAAAAAAGCCGCCTCATACAGGCGGCTTTTTTTATTGAGTCAATTTTGCTTGGGCTCAAAAAATTATTTTTGCCATAGTAGTGGTTGCCTTAGCAATTTTTATGCTGTTTCCATTTTCTTCTGCCCATACCTCTGCCTCACAAAAACTAAGCGTATTTCCTGTTTTAATCACCCAGCCCTTTGCATACACCCTACTTCCTATTCCGGGATTTAAATAAGAAACTTTTAACTCCACTGTAACCACAGTACTGCCCTTTTCAATTAATGTGAAGGCGGCAAAACCTGCCACCAAATCGCATAGGGTTGCTGTGACTCCTCCATGCAAAAAGCCATTTTGCTGCTTTAAAAAATCGGTTAACTCAATTTCGCCCTCAACCTCCCCCTCGTTTACCCGGGTTAGGGTGAACCCAATATGATGCATAAAATGTTGGCCTTTCAGTTTTTCGTAAATCGTAGCAACAAAGTCAGGATTTTTAGATATAAACATGTTTTACGGAATAATTTAACGGAGCAAAAATAGTAATATTGTCCGTTGAGTTTAACCCAATCAAATATAACGAACATTTTCATCCATGAAAGTTATGCGGAAGCTGATGCTTTTATGTACGAAGCTTGCATACATATTAACAGGCAGCAGGCTACCATTATGATTGTTGATAAAAACTCCAAAGAATGTAAGTTAATTAAGAAATACTCTTGCAGCATTGTTGATTTGAATAAGGCCGACATACTTGAAGTTAATGAAACCATTAATCAGATTCAGGAAACTAAACTTAAATTCAGTCGTTTTTCCGTTGTCATAGACCACTCTCGACATAGCCTTGTTCCGGAAGTTTTTTTTGAAAAAGAAAACGCTGGGCTGTTCTATAAACAAACTAATGAGCAAAGCGATAATGAAGAATTGCATTATCAGAAACTGGCTGCATGGCAGTCAGTAATGCTGTTTCCATTTCATAAATACCTCACCTCATTATTCAATTCCAGATTACGTAGCCCCCGCTTAATTCATCAAAGTTCATCGTTGCTTTACGGAGCAGCAAAAGCTTTCAAAAATGAAGATGGCATTTTAGTAAACTATAACGGGCGTTTTGCCACCATTGTTTATCTCAAAAATAAAAACCCCTATTTTATTAACTCATTTGTGGCCGAAACCGATAATGATGCCCTATACTTTCTTTTGGCAACCATGGAGGAATTTCAAATTCCTCCAACTCACCCCATTTTTTTGAGCGGAGAATTTGAAGGAGAAGATAGTTTACTGGCCTTATTCCGAAAGTACCTGCATCAGGTAGAATGGATACCAACCGGGATGGCAATTCCCGATTCACATCGTTATTTTTTGTTGTTATCGGCAGCATTGTGCGAATAATAAGCGGAGAACAAAAAGGACATATCATAAGAACTCCGGCTAATTTGCCGGTGCGCCCCACTACAGATTTAGCCAAAGAAAGCCTGTTTAATATTTTGGAAAACAGATTTTCTATAGATAAACTGAATGTGCTTGATTTGTTTGCAGGTACCGGAAATATCAGTTATGAATTTTGCTCCAGAAGAGTTCATAAAATAAAAGCAATTGATAAAGACGAAAAGTGCGTTCGTTTTATCAGACAGCAAAAAGAGAAACTTGGTTATGTGCAGTTGGAAGTGATAAAAGCCGAAGTGATAAGTTACCTGCAAAATGTGCATGAGCGGTTTGATCTTATTTTTGCCGATCCTCCTTATGCTATGTCTGGAATTACTCAAATTCCACAACTTATTTTCGGTGGGCACTTATTAAAATCCGGTGGAATTTTAATTGTTGAGCATGGAAAAGAACTGAATTTAAAAACCTTGACTAACTTTGCCGAAGAACGAAATTATGGGCAATCTGTATTTACGTTTTATAAAAATTCTGAACCATGAAAAGAATTGCATTAGTTCCGGGCACTTTCGACCCAATCACTATTGGCCATGTTGATATCATTGATCGGGCTTTACCCATGTTTGATGAACTTTGGATTGGCATTGGAAGAAATTCTATAAAACAAAGTCTTTTCCCTGAAGAAAAACGAAGAGAATGGATTGAAAACATATACGGAAGTAACAAAAAAATAAAAGTAGAAGCGTATGAAGGTTTGACAACAGACTTCTGCCACAAAATAGGCGCCTTATTTATTATCCGTGGCATACGTACAACTGCCGATTTTGACTATGAAAAAAATATTGCCCAAATGAATAAAGCGCAATACCCTGATATTGAATCCATTTTTTTAATGTGTAATCCTGCCTATACAGCCATCAGTTCAACTATTGTACGTGATATTATTCGAAACGGTGGTGATGCTTCGCAATTTATTCCTTCCCAAATAAAACTTTGAGTCAGTCTGCCCCTTTTACCTGTTGCAGCACGTCCTTTATAGAGAGGTAAGAATCCATATCGCTAATATTCAACTCTTCCCAATTAACCCATTTTACCTCAGTAATATTCTCCTTCACCTGCGGCTGCAACTTACCCTGCCAGGAACTACTCATTATATACCAAGCGGTTTGTTTAATAAATCGATAGCCCTGTTGCTTGTAAGTATGAAAAGAATAAGTGAGTAGTCTTTTTATCTTTATCTCCTCAATACCACATTCCTCCTCCACTTCCCGAAGGGCGGCATGCTCAGTACTTTCATGTGGGTCTATTTTTCCTTTTGGTAAATCCCATTTACCCAAACGCTTAATAATTAACACCTGATTATGATTATTAAAAACCACCCCACCTGCCGCTTTAATCATAATAAACTCTTTGAGAATCTTTTGAAATAAATCGGTAGGATTAGTGCATACATAAGCAATAGCTTTGTGCTGTAGAGATTCAAGCTCTTTTAGATGTATCATGGCATTAGGCGACTCACTTTCAGTAATAATTTTTAACCCGGGGTAAGATGGTAAGTTTTCACTTACATCCGCAATTACAAAAGGATTATCGTTAACGAAAATTTTATACATTTGCCCGTATGCCAACCGAAGAATCAATAGCAACAAAAATAGCAGAATATTTATTAGAAATTCATGCCACCCGATTACAGCCACATCAACCTTTTGTATGGGCTTCAGGCTGGAAATCACCTATTTATAATGACAACCGCATTTCACTATCACATCCGCATGTTCGAAACTATGTAAAAAAGCAGCTTGCTTCAACCATTCAATTGCAATTTACAACCTGTGAAATGATAGTAGGTGTGGCTACTGCCGGCATTGCCCCCGGAGTATTAGCTGCCGATGAATTGAACCTTCCTTTTGGTTATGTTAGATCGGAAGCTAAAAAACACGGAATGGGAAATCAAATAGAAGGAGATGTAAAACCCGGACAAAAAGTAGTGGTGGTAGAAGATCTTATTTCAACAGGTAAAAGTAGCTTGCAAGCAATAGAAGCATTAAGAAATTTTGGTTGTGAGGTATTAGGCCTTGTTTCTATATTTAACTATGGGTTTGATGCAACTGCATTAAATTTTGAAGTAGCTAAATGCTCTTTTATTTCTCTTAGCAACTACGATGAACTGATTAAAGCTGCTATTAATAAGAAATACGTTAAAGCCGAAGATCTTGAACTATTAGCCAATTGGAGAAAAGATCCAGCCAACTGGAGGTAGTTTCACAAAAAAATGACCCTGATTAAACTTATTCTACGTAAAATTTGGGGTATTTGGGTTTATTTTAATTTGACTCTTTGGTTCTTTCCCTTCTACCCTTTTTTTCTTATCTTCCTTAGTTCACCCAAATGGTATACCTATGCTCACTTTTGCCGCAAAATATGGGGTCGGCTAAGTTTAATACTGGGTGGAATGCACGTTAAAGTTCAATTCGAACAAAAGTTAAACAGGAAAACGACATATATTGTAGTTCCAAATCATAGCTCGTACCTTGATATTCCGTGCACCACTTGTTTTCTTCCTTTTGAAGTAAATTATATGGCTAAAATTGAGCTTACCAAACTGCCCCTGTTTGGCAGATTTTTTAATACCATTGATATTGCCGTGGATCGAAAAAATAATACTCATGCACATAAAGCATTTTTGAAAGCCGGAAACCAATTAAAAAACAAAGAACGCAGCATTGTTATTTTTCCTGAAGGAACCATTTCAAAACTGGCTCCTAAGCTGGGTAAATTTAAGCCTGGGCCTTTTCGTTTAGCAATAGAAAATGAAATAGAGTTATTACCGGTAACTTTTAACAACAACTGGCAAAGATTACCTGATGACGGCAGTTGGACGGCAAGCCCCGGAATAATACATATGTTTGTTCATCGTCCTATCTCCACTGTTGGTCTGAATTTGACTGATGCAGAGCACCTCAAACAGCGGGTTTTTAGTATTATTGAAAACAAATTAGCCGAACATGAAAATTACAAACGAATTGGTAGAAAAACTCGCTAACCTTTCAAAACTCGAATTTGAAAATCAGGAAAAGGAAAACATTAAAAAAGACCTTGAAAAAATTGTTGGCTTTGTAGATAAACTTAGCGAGTTGGATACCTCGAATGTAGAACCATTAATTTTTATGACGGATGAAATAAACGTGTTACGAGAAGATGAGGTGAAGCAGGAAATTACCAGAGAAGAGGCACTAAAAAACGCTCCCAAAAAAGATTCTGACTACTTCAAGGTACCCAAATTTCTTGATAAATAATGGCTCAAGAATCGCTCCTTAACCTGAGCAATATTGCCAAGGTGTACCAAATAGGATCTGAGCAAGTTTATGCTCTTCGTTCTATTGATTTACAAATTAAAAAGGGGGAATACGTGGCACTGATGGGGCCCTCCGGTTCAGGAAAATCTACCCTAATGAACATTTTGGGTTGTCTAGATACACCAAGCAGCGGTACTTATATTCTAAATGGCATCAACGTAAGCAATATGACTGATGATGAACTTGCCGAAATACGCAACAAAGAAATCGGGTTTATTTTTCAAACATTCAATTTGCTTTCACGACTTACGGCATTAGAGAATGTGGCTTTACCTCAGGTTTATGCCGGAATAAAAAAAGATATGCGTTTGCAACACGCTATGCAAAGTCTCACAAATGTAGGCTTAGGTGATAGGGTAAAGCATAAGCCAAACGAACTTTCAGGCGGGCAGCGGCAGCGTGTGGCAATTGCTCGTGCGCTGGTAAATAATCCTTCCCTGATTTTGGCCGATGAACCAACAGGAAATCTCGATACAAAGACTAGCCATGAAATAATGAAGCTACTTGAAGAAATACATCAAAATGGAAACACGGTTATTATTGTTACACACGAGGAAGATATTGCCAAAAGAGCACATCGTATCGTTCGCATACGAGATGGCGTAGTGGAAAAAGATTACCTAAATACACCTCAATCAATCGAAATTTAGTTTAAAACATTTTCTACACATAGCAGGCTACTCTCGTGTTCCCTTTTTATTTTTGAAAACATGAGTTTTAAAATCTACACAAAAACGGGTGATAAAGGCGAAACCTCGCTTATCGGGGGGGTACGAGTTCCTAAATTTCATTTACGAATTGAGAGTTATGGTACCATTGATGAACTTAACTCACACCTGGGTATGGTGCGAGATATGATAGGTGACCACCATGCCCGTGAGGTAATTTACGAGATTCAGGATCGTCTGTTCACCATTGGTTCGGTATTAGCTTCGGATCCCGAAAAATCGAAAATGAAAGTACCCGATTTGCACTTGAATGACGTAACATTACTGGAAACGGAAATGGATAAGATGGAAGAAAAACTTCCCGAATTAAAACACTTTATTCTACCCGGTGGGCATCCATCTGTTTCCGTCTGCCATATAGCCCGCTGTGTATGCCGCAGAGCCGAGCGGCTAGTGGTTCATCTACAAACTGAATCAGAAGTCCCTGAAATTATATCTATGTACCTCAATCGTTTGTCAGATTATTTATTTATGCTTGCCCGGTGGATTGCCAAAGAAGTAAAAATAGAAGAAACTCAGTGGCGTCCTCGTATGTAATCTCAAAATTTTGCTGTTAATTTGATTCAAATTCCACACACATGAAATTAAAATTTTTACTCGCATCAATCATCCTTTGTGTAGGCATGATGATGGCTATGGCACAAACTCCGGTAAAACCTGTTGCTCCCGGAACTAAACCGACCTCCCCTGCCGCAAAACCTGCCACTACTCCCACAGCTAAACCAACAGCCACTACCATTACTCCTCCAAAAATAACAAAAGATACCAACTGGATGCGCGATGCAATAAAACATTTTTACAATGACTGTTCATCAAAACACGATTATCGCGCCTGCGACTCTTGTGTGTATTGGGGTACAAATTATTTTAATGCTATTAAAACCGAAGATGCATATGCAGCTTATATGCGTTGTGTAGCCGCGTTTCACAAAATAAACAATACACTTAGCGATGAATCACATAAAAGTCAAACCAAATCTTCGTCAAGCGGAATTAAAAACATTGATGCCACTATAAAAACTTTACCAATAGAACGAAAAGATGAACTATTGAAAATGGCAGAGGCGGCTTTGGTTGAAATAAACTGGTTTATCAATACCTACAACAACGAAGATAAAGCGGGAGGCCGTCTTCAGGATGTGAAACAAAAACAATACATGATTGAAGACTATATCAAAAAATTGAAGATGTGATTTTGTAACAAACGGATACTATCCATTGTTAATTCTTATTTCAAAAATGCCGAAGCTGTTACTAAATCTTCAGGCGTTGTAATTTTTATATTTCGGTAACTACCTTCCGTCAGGTTAATGGTAGCTCCGTTAGCTTCGAGCACAGCCGCATCATCTGTAAACTGTTGATGCGTTGCTTTGCGGTATGCTTCCTTGATAAGCACTAATTGAAATGTTTGCGGAGTCTGCACCATATAAAACTCGTCTCGATTTACGGCTTTGTTTTCCCCATTCACCAGGTGTCTCAACGAATCTTTTGATTTCACCGCAACAATAGCATTCCCCCTTTCAGCAGCAACAGCATATGCCTCGTTAATTATATTCGTTTCTATAAGCGGCCTCACCCCATCGTGAATAGCCACCAGCGCGTGGCTGTTTTCCCCAATTGCATTCAATCCATTTAGCACAGAATTAAACCTCAAGGCTCCTCCTTTCACCACTTCGTGAGGAATATTAAAAGCGTAGACCTCACACAGGGTTTTCCATGTTTCTAAATGCGCCTCAGGTAAAACCAGTAGTAGTTGAATGGCGGCATCAGCCAAATAAAATGCATGTAAAGTGTGCATCAAAATCGGTTTCTGATGTATTGTTAAAAATTGTTTCGGTTTATCGGCAGCCATACGCTCTCCTGTGCCTCCGGCTACTATAATTGCGTATTTATCCATCGTAGGTATATTAACCAAAATTGCCATACACCGGCAAAGGTACATGGCAATTTACAAGATTATTCTTTACAAATTAAATTATGAGCATCGCGTCACCATACGAAAGAAATTTATACTTCTCTTTCATAGCCACTTCGTAAGCATGCATTAAAAAGTCAAAATCAGCGAAAGCGGCAGCTACCATCATCAAGGTTGACTCTGGTGCATGGAAGTTGGTGATAAAGGCATTAGCTACATTAAAATCAAATGGTGGAAAAATGAATGTATCTGTCCATCCGCTTGAAGCATTTAGTGTTTTGGTGGATGACACTGATGACTCTACGGCCCGCATAACAGTAGTTCCTACGGCTACAATCCTTCTTTTTTCATCTAAAGCACGATTAACTATTTTAGCAGCCTTTTCATTTATTTCATAAAACTCAGAGTCCATTTTGTGTTTGGTAAGATCCTCTACCTCTACCGGACGAAATGAGCCTAATCCAGCATGAAGTGTTAACTCAGCAAATTTCATCCCTTTTATTTCCATGCGCATCATCAACTCTCTGGTAAAATGCAAACCTGCTGAAGGAGGTGCTACTGCTCCAACGTTTTTAGCAAAAATAGTTTGATAACGCTCACGGTCATCTGGTTCCACATTACGGTTGATATAACGTGGAAGTGGGGTTTCTCCAAGTTTATTAATTAATCCGCTAAATTCATCATCACTCCCTTCAAAAAGAAAACGTATAGTGCGGCCTCTTGAAGTTGTATTATCAACTACCTCAGCAACCAAATCATCATTTCCAAAGTACAATTTATTACCAACACGTATTTTTCGGGCAGGGTCAACCAAGACATCCCAAAGTCGCTGTTCATGATTTAACTCACGCAACAAGAAAACTTCAATTTTAGCACCTGTTTTTTCCTTACTTCCATATAATCTGGCTGGAAAAACCTTGGTGTTGTTTATTATAAAAATGTCACGGTCATTAAAGAAACCTAAAATATCTTTGAAGTGGTGATGCTCAATACGTTTCTTATCCCTGTATAACACCATTAGGCGAGCCTCATCGCGCTCGGGCGAAGGGTATTTAGCGATAAGATTTTCGGGTAAATTGTACTTAAACTGGGATAATTTCATTTATGCGTAATTTTGGGAGGTGCAAAGGTATAATTATAAGCCGTTTTAGCAAATGTGAATTTCTCTGTTTTTCATTTATCAGAATTTACCTGTTGTTTATCGGAATGACAACTGATTAAAGAGGCATTACCCCTGGCATGTATTACTTTTGACATATGCAACTATTCATGCTCATCCGCTTGCTTCGAGAAAGCATTATAATCGCCTTTCAGGCTTTGATAATGAATAAATTGCGTACTATTTTATCTGTAATTGGAATCACCATTGGTATATTTTCCATCATTACTGTTCTGGCCATTGTAGATTCGATGGAACGCTACCTACGAACAAATATCAGTGCACTTGGGAATGATGTAATATTTATTCAAAAGTGGCCATGGTACGAAGAAAATTATCAATGGTGGAAATACATGAACCGACCAATTCCGACTGAAAACGACTTTAAAACAGTAACCAAAAGTGTTCGTTACGGAAATGCACCGGTTTTGATGATTAACCTAAATGGTGTTGTATTAAAATTCGGGTCGAACAATGTTTCGAATACCACAGCACTGGGTGTAACTCATAATTGGCAAAATGTTAAAAATTTTGAAATTGTAAATGGCAGGTATTTTACCGAGTTTGAATCTATTAATGGAAGTGCAGCTATTTTAATCGGGCATGATATTTCAGAAAATCTGTTTAACGGATTAGATCCTGTTGGAAGGATAATTAAAGTTTCCGGACGGCCTCTTACTGTTATCGGAGTTTTTAAAAAAGAGGGCCAAAGTTTGATTGATAACTCCCTTGATAATATGATTGTGATGCCGTATGAATTTGCCATAGGCATGTCAAGAAAAGACTCGGAGCGCACCAATCCAACCATCATGGTAAAGGCCAAGGAGAGTGTTCCATTAAGTTTTTTGGAAGATGAATTAAAAGGTATAATGCGCGCAGCGCGAAGAATAAAACCAGGTAATGAGGACAATTTTGCGCTGAACAAAACCACTCTTCTATCAGACGGAATTGGGCAATTATTCACCATCATTCGTTTTGCAGGCAGCATTATTGGCTTATTCTCTATTCTTGTTGGTGGATTTGGTATTGCAAACATCATGTTTGTATCTGTAAAGGAACGAACCAATGAAATTGGGGTGCAAAAAGCCCTAGGTGCAAAAAATTACTTCATTCTGCTTGAATTTCTTACCGAGTCGGTAACTCTTTGTTTAGTAGGCGGAGTTATTGGCTTACTTATGGTTTATTTTACTACAATGTATTTCAGCAAGGCGATTGACTTTGATATGGCACTAAGCGCCATAAATGTACTTACCGGATTGCTCATTTCAATTTTTATAGGAATTTTATTCGGATTTATTCCGGCCTTTATGGCCTCAAGACTTAATCCGGTAGATGCCATGCGCGCCAAATAGCAGTATTATAATGGCAATAATTCGGCCCGATGTTCAGGATATTTTTTCACCAAATACCAGCCAAGAAGCAATATACCAGGCTTTCCTGCCAGCATCAATCCTGATACAGTTAATCCCTCTAAGGATTCGGGATAAAGTACTTTCCCTTCATAAAAACCGGATGCGGTAAATGAACTTAATGAATTAAACAACGCTGACAAAAAGTTGATATGAGAAGTACACAGGCTAAGTACCAATGCACCTGTTGCCACACAAATAAAAAAGTAACCGACTACCCAACGGGTTTTATTCCATAAATCACCATAAACAGCCGTTACGGGTCCATCTTTAAAGGCTGAAATGAGGGAATGTACTCCTGAAGTTTTTAATCCGCCACCCGCGGATGAGGTAGAAGATCCTACCATCATCAATAAAAAAAGTAATACCCACGTAATAGGCTGCAAAGACACTGACGATTGAATATGAAACATTCCAGCATCTGCTGACAGAGCGAAAAACAGAGACCGAATAACTCTCTCTACCAACCGGACGTCATTGAGCCCCGATTCCAAAAAGTAATAGGCTGCCGCAGCAACACATGTAAGCAGCATTGTTATAGTTAAAGCCACCCGGGTATTCAGTTCCCAATCCTCATCAGGAGTATTAAGCCGTTTACGCAACCGAGAAACAGAAAACATATCAATCAATGCAAGCACTCCAATGCTTCCTGCAACCAAAACAGGAATCATAGAAAGTTGTATCATTACCTGCCCTGACACAACTCCATTGTACTTATTGGAGTTGCTAATTCCTGAATGACAAAATGCAGAAACCGCCAAAAAAAAAGAGTGGAACCATTTCTGAGAGGAAGATTGAAATACTGTTTCTGTACTACACAACAGATAAATACAGCAGGCTCCGGCAATTTCAATTAATAAGGATATGAAAACAACCTGAATCATCACTGACTGAATTGAAAAAAGCTTTTCCTTGTTGAGTAAAAAAAGGTAAACAACGGCCATAATAAACAACCAGGCACCAGATTGAATCAGCCCTATTAATACCACCTGCGAGGTTAATGCTAAAACTGACGGATCAATTGGTAACAGGCTGTTTCCTGTTAAAGCATTTATGGAAGTAAAAATTGCCTCGCTAACAGATAGTGAGAATACACTATTCCTCTCAAAATAATAAAGAGCTAAAGCCCCAAAAACAATTAATCCTGCATAGCACCCAATTACAAAAAATATAAAATTTCTGAAAAATTTACCTGATACTAACGACATACCTAAATGGCTAATCGGGCTGCCTCTTCGGCAAATCGTTTAATGCCAATAGGTACAACACCAATTTCCTCGCACACTAATCCACCTGCCAGATTAGAGAGTGCGGCAATTTGTGCGGGAGTACATCCTGCAGCCAGTGCTAGTGCAGCCACACTTACTACAGTATCACCTGCCCCTGATACGTCAGCAATATTGCGGAAATGAGCCGGCTCCCAATGAATTTTATTCCCGTTAGTAATCATCACCCCTTTCTCGGAAAGTGTTGCCATAATCATTTGCGCCCTAATTCGTTTTTGCAATTTTAAAATCGCTGCATAAAGGTGTTTCTCATTTAATAAATCATGATCCAGTTTTAATCCTTCCTTCAATTCCTTGAGGTTGGGCTTAAACAGCGTTACACCTGCATAATTAAGAAAATTGACCTTTTTCGGATCCACCACCACCGGAATATTTTTTTTATCGGCAGCTTTTACCGTGGCGGCAATTACCTCCCCGTCAATCACACCTTTATCGTAGTCTTCAAAAATAACTACATCCGCTCTCAGTATTAGTTTTTTAATCTTAGCTAGTATGGCTAACCTGTCTGAACGATTCAAACTGTCTGTTTGCTCCTGATCAACACGAAGTAATTGATGATTATTTCCAATCATTCGCGTTTTTACAGTACATATCCGTTTATCCGATACCACTATCCCTTCCCTGCTCATGTTTTGCTTTTTTAACAACCCGATAAGGGTGTTTGTAAATGCATCTTTACCAATAACAGAGCACAAAATTGGTTTTGCACCCAAAGCCTGAATATTTAGTGCCACATTTGCCGCACCTCCCAATCGGGTATCTTCACTACGAACATGTAATACCGGAACTGGTGCTTCGGGCGAAACACGTTCTACCTTACCAAAGACATAGGAATCCAACATTACGTCACCTATTATGAGTACGTTCTGCTTTTTAAATGACTTTAGAAGTTGCTGAATATTCACTATCTTAGTTTACTTAGCACCTCGCGAATTCTGGTGAATGCTTTCGTTAAATTTTCATCACTTGCTGCATATGAAATACGAATATAATTACCGTTGCCAAATGCATCACCAGTAACAACAGACACATAGGCGTGATGCAACAGATACATACATAAATCTTCGGCAGTGCTTATAAGAACACCTCCGTTACTTTTCCCGAAATAGTAACTCACATCAGGAAATACATAAAAAGCTCCTTCTGGTTTACTTACCTTAAGGCCGGGAATATCTTTGATTAGGTTCAATACCAAATCTCTTCTTTTTCTGAATGCTTCGCGCATATCGAACGTAGGTTTTAAATCGGATGTTATAGCGGCTAATGCAGCCCTTTGAGCAATGGAACAGGTGCCAGAAGTAAATTGCCCCTGAATTTTTTCGCATGCTTGAGCAATCCATTGAGCAGCCCCAATGTATCCAATTCGCCAACCAGTCATGGCAAAACCTTTAGAAACCCCGTTTACCGTAATGACCCTATCTACAATTTCGGGGAACTGGGCAATGCTCTCATGTTTGCCGGTGAAAGTAATATGCTCATATATTTCATCAGATATAATAAAAACATCAGGGTAGAAAGCAAACAATTCGGCAAGTTGTTTTAATTCACCCTTTGAGAATACTGATCCGGTAGGATTACAGGGGGAAGAAAAAATAAACAATTTTGTTTTGGGAGTAATAGCTGCCTTTATTTGTTCAACAGACGGCTTGAAATCCTGCTCTACCGTAGCATGAACAAAAACAGGAATACCCTCAGCCAGTTTCACCATTTCCGAATAACTCACCCAATACGGAGTAGGAATAATTACCTCATCGCCCGGATTAACTAAAGATAGAATGGTATTCATAATGGCATGTTTTGCGCCCGTAGATACCACAATCTGATCAACTGGGTAATCCAAATCATTATCTTTTTTAAATTTTTCTGAAATAGCTTTGCGTAAGTCAAGATACCCAGGAACTGGTGTATAAAAAGTAAAGCCATCGTCAATTGCTTTTTTGGCAGCGTCTTTAATGTGTTGAGGAGTTTGGAAGTCGGGTTCGCCAAAGCTCAGATTGATTACATCTTTACCTTCTGCTGCTAGGACTCGGGCTAATTTAGCCATGCCTATCGTTTGCGACTCGTGTATGCTGTTTAACCTTTCGGCAGGATGTTGCATAATTAATATCGAAAGTGCGAAGATACAGGCTCTAAGTAAGAATTTTTCTTGTTTAAATTTCCGTCATCCACTTTTTTCGCACAAAAGTTTTGGAATTGTCTAAATTTTTGTAATTTTAGAGCATAAATACTCTTTTATATAGAGTACATATTAGTTCTTTTCAATTGTTGGATACATAACACTTCCGCTAAATTCAGGCTTCATTGGGAGAGCAAATGATGAAGTGCTGCTTGTGCTGTTGGTGTTATCGGTATTCGCCCCACTAACAGAATTAAAAAGTTACCTGATGGCACTTTTTGAGAAGTATTTTTCGTTTTTAGATGATTATATGGATACGTAGGCTTAAAAAAACAAAACAACTATTATGAACGGAATCACATCAATCAGATCAGACGATTCGCTGCTATTTGTAGTGATTGTCCTTTCATCTTTGGCACTGATTATTTCGGTACATTATGCAGTAACTCATTTCAGACAAATCCGGGAGATGTTTATCAATTACATAGATCAATACTACTCTATGCTCTCAGGATCACGCGATGAGGATTAATTTACTGCAATTTTTTCAGTTGGCTTCATCCTCTAATCCATAAGGGTTTAGTTTTTTGCGCCTGCCTGTTTGTCGTTATAATTTTTAAACACCCAAGTATTTCAAGCCAAAATTTCCGTAAATCTTAACTGGCAATTGTTTTGACCAATTGGCTTTTGAAAATAATTTACCGATGAACTTTAATAACTACACCATTAAGGCACAGGAAGCCATTCAAAAGGCTACCGAAATTGCTGCACATAACGGACAACAAGCCATTGAAACTGGACACTTACTTCAAGGTGTGCTGAGCAGTGATGATGCCATCGCTGAAATGCTGCTGAAAAAACAAAATGTAAATATTCCGCGCGTAAAAGAAGCCCTTGAACGAATGGTACAGGGGTATGCTAAAGTAAGCGGAGGAAATCCATATCTAAGTAATGATGCCAATCAGGTATTGGTAAAGGCAATTGGTTTCTTAAAGGAATTTAAGGACGAGTTTGTAACACTTGAACATTTATTACTTGGGCTTGTGAGCGGAAAAGATCAAGTGGCTTCAATGTTAAAAGATGCCGGTGCCAGTGAAAAAGACCTAAAAAGAGCCATCAAAGAAATACGTGGCAATAATCGTGTAACCAGTCAAACGGCCGAAAATACCTTTAACTCGCTAGCTAAATACGCAAAAAATTTAAATGAACTCGCATCAGGGGGGAAATTGGATCCTGTGATTGGACGAGATGAAGAAATAAGACGCGTATTGCAAATTCTGTCACGCAGAACAAAGAATAATCCGGTACTTATCGGAGAACCGGGAGTAGGTAAAACAGCAATTGCCGAAGGATTAGCTCACCGCATTGTAAATGGTGACGTACCAGAAAACCTTAAATCAAAAGTAATATTCTCCCTTGATATGGGTGCGCTGATAGCCGGTGCCAAATACAAGGGTGAGTTTGAAGAACGTTTGAAATCGGTGGTAAAAGAAGTCATTGGCAGCGAAGGTGAAATCGTCCTTTTCATTGACGAAATTCACACACTAGTGGGGGCAGGTGGCGGTGGAGACAGTGCCATGGATGCAGCCAATATATTAAAACCCGCCCTAGCTCGCGGGGAACTGCGCGCCATTGGAGCTACTACCCTTGGCGAATACCAAAAATACATTGAGAAAGATAAAGCACTGGAAAGGCGTTTTCAAAAAGTATATGTAGATGAGCCAGACAGCGAAGATGCCATTTCTATTTTACGTGGATTGAAAGAACGATATGAAGTTCATCACAAAGTGCGTATAAAAGATGAAGCTATTATTGCCGCAGTAGAACTTTCGCAACGATATATCAACGACCGTTTTTTGCCGGATAAAGCCATTGACTTAATGGACGAGGCGGCCTCGAAATTGCGACTGGAAATTGACTCGGTTCCTGAAGAGTTGGATGAACTCAATCGTAGAATCATGCAATTGGAAATTGAACGCGAAGCCATTAAACGCGAAGGTGATAATGATAAAGTAAAAGAGCTGAGTGAAGACATTGCCAACTTAAGCGAAGAACGAAACGGACTAAAAGTAAAATGGCAAAACGAAAAACAAGTTGTTGAAAGAATACAAGATAAAAAAGAACTCATCGAACAACTGAAACAGGAAGCCGAACATGCCGAACGTGCCGGTGACTATGGTAAAGTAGCAGAGATTCGTTACGGACGCATTAAGGAAACTGAGCAGGAACTGGCCAATTTGCATAAAAAATTGCACGAGATGCAGGGCGACACCGCGATGGTGAAGGAAGAAGTAGATGCCGAAGATATTGCCGGTGTGGTAAGCCGCTGGACAGGCATTCCGGTTAATCGAATGTTGCAAAGCGAACGCGAAAAACTACTGCGATTAGAAGAAGAATTACACAAACGGGTGGTTGGACAAGAGGAAGCCATTGCTTCCATAAGCGATTCAATTAGAAGAAGCCGTGCCGGGTTGAGCGACCCAAAGAAGCCCATTGGTTCCTTTATATTTTTAGGGACAACAGGTGTAGGTAAAACCGAACTGGCCAAAGCACTGGCTGATTTTCTTTTTAACCAAGAGAACTCGATGGTGCGCATTGATATGAGCGAGTACCAAGAAAAACACACGGTGTCGCGCCTAATCGGAGCACCTCCCGGATACGTGGGGTATGATGAAGGTGGACAACTCACCGAAGCAGTACGCAGACGTCCCTATTCTGTGATTTTATTGGATGAAATTGAAAAAGCTCACCCCGATGTTTTCAATATTCTGCTACAGGTATTGGATGACGGACGTTTAACAGATAACAAAGGCCGCACCGCCAACTTTAAAAATACCATCATTATTATGACCTCTAATATGGGCTCCCATGTGATACAGGAAAACTTTGAGGAAATTAATGAACTAAACCATGATGAAGTAATGGCCAAAACCAAAAATCAGGTTTTTGACTTACTTAAGAAAAATATTCGGCCTGAGTTTTTAAACCGTATTGATGATGTAATTATGTTCACTCCGCTTAGCCGAGACGATGTGCGTGATATTGTTACCTTACAGTTTAAAGGCATACAAAAACAACTGGAAGGAAACGGAATCCGGATTAGTGCTACCGAAGAAGCACTTGACTGGCTGGCCGAACTTGGTTACGACCCGCAATTTGGTGCCCGCCCATTGAAGCGCGTGGTACAGAAACGGATTTTAAATGAACTCTCGAAACAAATTTTGGGTGGAAGTATTAAACGAGACAGTACCATCCTCGTTTTACTCTCTGAGAAAAAAGAATTCTTGTTTCAGAATGAAGAATTCGCTTAGAAATAAGTCAAGATCGAATTCAGTTGCTACAACTTACTTCACCACATAAAATCGTTTCGTCTTTTTACATATTAGTAGATAGAACATGAACAATTATAAACCCTGACAGGGCTGTATGCCGAAACAAAAAGCCCTGTCAGGGTTTATAATTACTTACCATTATCAATTAATTCACCTGCCATTGCAATGCCTACCACCCAACCAAATAATCCGTTACACGGAAAAACCTTAGAAGCCATTCTCACCTACTTAGTCAATTTTTATGGTTGGGAAAAACTGGGCGAAGAAATACGCATCAACTGTTTTACACACGACCCCAGTATAAAATCTAGCTTAACCTTTTTACGTAAAACCCCATGGGCTCGTAAAAAAGTAGAGGAACTGTATGTTTTTACTTGTATGCGCGAGGAATGAACCGTACTCCCCTCTTTTAAACTACCTTTGCCGGGTCAGGTGATAAACGCCTGAACTTAAAAACCAATGGACATTATTAGAGATTTACGATTAGCTGTATTGATTGATGCAGACAATGTACCCTATTCCAACGTAAAAGGCATGCTGGAAGAAATAGCCAAATACGGCACCCCCACTTTTAAACGCATTTATGGCGACTGGACCAAACCGCACGTAACCGGATGGAAAAGTGTATTACTTGAAAACGCCATTACTCCTATACAACAATACAGTTACACATCGGGCAAAAACGCAACCGATTCGGCCATGATTATTGATGCCATGGATATTTTGTATACCGGGCGGGTAGATGGTTTTTGCATTGTATCCAGCGACAGTGATTTTACCCGTTTGGCTATTCGCCTGCGCGAAGCAGGTATGAAAGTATTTGGTTTAGGAGAGAAAAAAACACCTGGATCGTTTATTTCAGCCTGCGATAAGTTTATCTATATCGAAATTCTTAAAATAACGGAAGAGCCTACTAAACAAGTCTCCACTGTGAGCAAAACGACTATAAAGAAAAATGACCCGACCGATACCATCTTAAAAATTGACAAAGGGCTTATCAAACTCATTACTGCCAGCATTAATGATTTAGCGGATGAAGAAGGATGGGCTTTTCTGGGTGATTTAGGCAATTTGCTACTAAAAAAACAACCCGATTTTGATCCCCGAAACTATGGTTTTAAAAAGTTGGTCCCTCTCATTAAAGCCATCAACCGCTTTGAAACCGATGAGCGCGACTCGGGAAAAGGGAATATTAAATTGGTTTACGTAAAAAACAAATAACCGTTTCATTTCAGTTTACTTAGTTATGCATTTCAAACCTCCTTATCTCGATTCAGAATTCATAGTAAAAACCAGTCGGAGCAGTGGTAAAGGCGGTCAACATGTAAACAAAACTTCTACCAAAGTGTTGCTAGAATTTTCGGTTCTCGATTCGGTGTTACTTAACCCTGATGAGAAAGCCATGTTGCTTGAGAAACTCGCATATAAACTAACAAATAATGGCTTGCTTCAGGTAGTGGCGCAGGCAGAACGCAGTCAGTTTGGCAATAAAGAAATTGCCACGAAAAAAATGTATGCCCTGCTCAATAAATGTTTCGTAGTAAAAAAAAAGCGAAAGGCTACCAAACCATCCAGAACAGCCACAGAAAAAAGAATAACTGAGAAAAAGAGACGAGGGCTTCACAAAAAGGAACGCACGTTATTTTTGAAAAACGAATAAGACAATCAACAATCTTTTTAATTTAGCCTACCTTCCGTAAATTCGTTTTCGAATCTTAATCTTAATGATGAAACTTTTTTCATATTTAATTTCTGGTTTAGCGTTTGCTACTGTGGTATCATGCTCACATACACACCTTAACCGCCACATTACAAGCCACACGGTGTATCCCGTATTTGATACGCTGAATCGAACCGATTATTATATTACCAATGATACCACCTTTGAGGTGCAGGTAAAATCGTATGCCGGAATTTTGTATCCTGTACAAAAGCCAGCCACCAGGCAAACCCAATGGAATAATTCCATCAAAAATCCGTTAATGATTAATATCGGACATTTTAAACTCAACACTTTAGGTTTAATTACCGGTATTGCACTAAGTGCTGTTTCGGCCTCCATAATTCAGCAGACGGGAGGCTATAAAACTAAACAAGTACCCACCACCCTATTTGGCATTATTCCCACAGGCAGCAAAACATTTAATGACGGATATAAAATTTCTTCGGCAATGGCTTTTGTGCCCGGAATAATTATAGGGTTTACGTTAAACAACTATCTCTACTCTCCAAAATACAAGGCTAAACGACTAGCTAAAAATCTATTATTACATACCTATCAGGTAGATTATTTATTGAACACAAGGTATCGTTATTCCACCCAAGGCAACCTTTTTTATAGGAGTGCAATAGTTCAGATCAAATCTAAAGGTATCAACATAATTACCGGAACCCCTCCATTCTGGCCTTTGCCATAGGCATTTTACCTTATTTCCTGCCAAAAATCAGTTCCAAACGTGACCTAAATCATAGTCGGGTTTTGTTGTGGGTCTTAGTTTTACCGATAAAAAAATTAGCCAAATATCAACCTTAATTAATTTACTATGCCATTATACCGTCAGGCGGGGATTATTCCGGCCAAACGTCATGTAGTTTTTCGTAAGCGAAATGGAGAATTATATCATGAAGAATTATTTGGAACGGACGGGTTTTCCGGCCCCTCTTCACTGGTTTATCATCTAAACCCGCCAACATTGGTTAAAAAACACAATTCTCCTTACTCAATTCGCCCTGAAATTGCCATAGAAGATAATCTGCAGGCAAGAAGTTATATGAGTATTAATGTAGCACCCTCCGATGATTACATAGCAAGCCGTAAAATTCTTTTTGTGAACAACGATATGAGCATAGGTGTGGCGGCTCCGGGAAAAAGTATGACGGATTACTTTTTTAAAAATGCCGATGCCGATGAAATGCTGTTTGTACATAAAGGCTCAGGTATGCTAAAAACAATGTATGGAAGTATCCCTTTTGAATACGGAGATTACCTGATTATTCCCAGAGGGACGGTTTATCAATTGCATTTTGATCTTGGCGACAACCATTTACTGGTGGTAGAATCACATGGAGCCATTGAAACCCCTGCCCGCTACCGCAATAATTATGGCCAGTTTTTGGAGCATTCCCCGTTTTGTGAACGTGATTTTAAGATGCCCCAAAATCTGGAGACTCATGAAGAAAAGGGAGACTTTTTGATTAAGATAAAAAAACGCGGATTAATTTATCCATACGTTTACGAAACACACCCGTTTGATGTAATAGGATGGGATGGTTGCAGCTACCCGTATGGGTTCTCTATTTTTAATTTTGAGCCAATCACCGGCCGCATTCACATGCCACCTCCTATTCACCAAACCTTTCACGGGCGCAATTTTGTGATTTGCTCCTTTGTGCCACGCTTGTACGACTACCACCCTGAAGCCATACCTGCACCCTACCATCACAGCAATGTAGACAGCGATGAACTGTTATACTATGTTGATGGCGATTTTATGAGCCGGAATAATATTCAAAAGGGGCAAATTACTCTTCATCCGGCAGGCATTCCGCATGGCCCACACCCTGGAGCCATTGAGCGAAGTATAGGTAAAAAAGAAACAAAAGAATTGGCTGTAATGATAGATCCGTTTAATCCGGTAAAAATTACTACCAATGCATTGAATCTGGAACAACCGGATTATTATAAATCATGGCTGCCTCAACTAATATAATAAGCAAACTGTAATATAAAACAAAACTCTGAATAGATAGTATGAGCGATTTAACCAAAGTTGAGAATTTTACTTACTCCGGGCAAAAAATATTTGATAAGGCTCAGGATTTTCTTCCGATTAACGGAACCGATTATGTAGAACTGTATGTAGGAAACGCCAAACAAGCTGCCCATTATTATAAAACTGCTTTAGGTTTTCAGGATTTGGCTTATGCCGGACTTGAAACCGGGGTACGCGACCGAACCTCCTATGTATTACAACAAGGAAAAATTTGTTTGGTGCTCACCACCCCTTTTAACCCGGAAAGCGATATAGCACATCACCTGATCAAACATGGGGACGGTGTAAAAGTAATTGCCCTTTGGGTTGATGATGCTTACGATGCCTTTGAGCAAACCACCAGCCGAGGTGCAACTCCGTATATGCAACCAATAACTGTAGAAAATAAAGATGGTGAAGTTCGTTTCAGCGGAATACATACTTATGGAGACACTGTTCACATTTTTGTAGAGCGGAAAAATTATAAAGGTTTGTTTTTACCAGGGTATGAAAAATTAGATACAGGTTACAATCCCGGGTGGACAGGCTTAAAATACATTGATCATATGGTGGGCAATGTAGAATTGGGTTCAATGAATAAATGGGCGAATTTTTATGGCAATGTAATGGGATTTGCCAACCTGATTACCTTTGATGATAAGGACATAAGTACCGAATACACCGCTCTGATGAGTAAAGTAATGACTAATGGAAATGGGTATATAAAATTCCCAATAAATGAGCCGGCCATTGGTAAAAAGAAATCACAAGTGGAAGAATACCTTGATTTTTATAAGGGTCCCGGATGCCAACATATAGCAGTAGCTACCGATGACATTGTATTCACCGTGTCTGAAATGAAAAAACGTGGACTAGAATTTTTACATGTACCCGGCACCTATTACGATACTGTGGAAGCAAGAGTAGGTCATATTTCAGAGGATCTCAACACCCTTAAAAAATGGGGCATTATGGTTGATCGGGACGAGGAAGGTTATTTACTGCAAATATTCACCAAACCGGTAGAAGACCGTCCTACCCTCTTCTTTGAAATCATTCAGCGTAAAGGAGCCAAATCATTTGGGAAAGGAAATTTTCAGGCACTGTTTAAATCGATAGAAGCTGAACAGGAACGCAGGGGAACACTTTAATTAATAAAAAATAAAACCAGAAAAGCAATTACCCTATATACATTTAACAAACTCTACTAAAGAAGCAGCAAATTTTATAAAGTATGGCTTCAGAAAAACAAGATAGCGAGTGTAATCATTGCAAAGCCAGATTAAAGTCGGCCTTTTGTGTTTTAAGCCACGAAGAATTTGAAAGCTTAAGTCTGGTAAAGCAATGCACCCTGTATAAGAAGGGAAGAGTTATTTTTAATGAAGGAACCTTGCCAGAAGGGTTATACTGCCTACATAATGGCAAAGTGAAAATAACCCAAACTGGTGCTGACGGGAAAGAGCAGATTTTGCATTTAGCAAAAAATGGAGATGTAATAGGATACCGAGCAATTTTGGGAGGAGACCGGTTTTCCTGTTCTGCCGTTACGTTAGAAGATTCCGAAGTATGTTTTATCCCTAAGAATATGTTTCTCTCGCTAATAGAATCCAATTCAAAACTGGCTATGCAGTTTATTAATATGTTTGCCACCCTCCTCCGAGATATGGAACGCAATCTGGTAAATCTTTCGCAAAGCCCGGTAAAAGAACGAATTGCCCAATGCCTGATATTGTTAAAAAGTAATTATGGTTTTTTGGAAGGAACCAATCTGCTTAATATCGCTATCACCAGAGAGGAAATGGCCAATATTGCCAGCACCACCCGGGAAACGCTTATTCGTACATTAGTTGAATTTCAAGACGATCACATCATTGAACTGGTAGGAAAAAAAATTGCCATTATGGATTATAAAAGACTTGAAAAACTTGCCAATATATCCGATTAATGCAACTGCTATTTTTTTGTATCTATTGAGTCTTTCAACAAATCTTTAAATTCGAGCGATAACGAATTAACACAATAACGTAGGCCAGTAGGCTCGGGGCCATCATCAAATACATGTCCTAAATGTCCCCCGCATCGGGCACACATAATTTCCGTTCTACTCATTCCATGCGATTCATCTGTATCATACTTTATTCGGGTTGAGTCGAGCGAAGCAAAAAAAGATGGCCATCCACATCCTGAATTAAATTTAGCAGAAGAACTGAATAATTCGTTTCCGCAGGCAGCGCACGTATACATTCCCTCTTTTTCATAAAGCTCGAATTTGCCACTATATGGACGCTCAGTACCTTTTTGCCGCAAAACATAATACCGCTCGGGAGTTAATTGCTTTTTCCATTCTTCGTCTGTTTTAACCATTTCAAACTCCTTTTTGGTGCTGTCTTTTCCACCATTAAGCTCATTCATCTTGTTACTTGTCATGTCACGCATGGTACAACTTAATAAAATAAAGGTTACTAAAATAATCCATAATGTTTTCATATTGTTACTCAAAATTAAGGTGTTTTACCGATTATGACGAAAAAAGCTATTCAAACTTACACCTTTGTAAAAAATATTTTAGAATGTGAAACATCGGTTTCGCCCGTATGTTTGGTTAATCCCACTTTTTTCGTAATTTTTGTATGGGGGTAATTAAAGATGAAAAAAGCATTTAAAGAAATAATTCTGTTTTCGGGTTTGCTAATGGCATGTGTCGGTGCTAAAAAAAATTCAGCCGTTACTGCATCAGGTATAAAAAGTCCTATAACCATTAAACTTGAACTAAGCACGGCTGTTTTTACCCCTGATAAAAATCCGGATGACGGTTTGGTTTGTTACTTAACCAACAACACTGAGAACATGCTTGAAATAGGGATGGATACCCTGTTTAAATTTTTTACACTGTATGGTCAGGGCAACAGCCAAAAATACCCAATGTTTTTAAACTACAATCTGCCGGCAGAATTTTCGTCAAAAGACAAACTGTATATTGACCCTGGAAAAACAGAAGCTATTTTCAGAAGTCCGTTAGACCAATTGTTTTTTAATCAACTCAGGTTTGGAAAGGGAGAAAGTGGCTGGATGTGGCAAAGCACCATTAAACAAAAAGTAGATTTTTCCCCTGTGCATGATTATGATAAATTACAGAAAGAAGCCTTGTTGTGGTTTGATCTTAAATGGGGTGGGCAAAATTATTCTTCTAACAAAGTGAAACTTCAGGTTACCCCAAAATCATGATTAGAGTTTAAAAGTATCCCGACTGTGCTCAGCAATAGAATTACATTCTAAAAAAGAAATAGCTGTTACTGCTTCCACCTCATGCCATACCCATTTTGGAAATAAGATGCGACAAGGTCCGTAGGCTTCTAAGTTCCCCTTTTCGCTTGTCACTAAATGCCTATACCTAATGACAACCTTTCCTGAAAGCAGGTAAAAAATTTCAGGGTTCTTAACCAATTCTATTCCCTTGTGGTAATGGGACCCATTCACGCTTCCTTTTTTTCGTATACCGAAAATAAATTCTCCAATTCTGTTGAGTTCAAGTGTAAAAGTAGCCCCCCGTTCATTTTCTCCAACCAGATGTAATGGAGTTACCTCAATCATACTTCATCGAGCATGGCTTCGGGCGAAACACTAATGGTTTCAACCACATCTTTCTCAACCCTAAGGTTTTCGATAATGAAATTTTGTCGGTCGGGAGTATTTTTACCCATGAAATATTCTAGCAATTTAGGAATGGTGGTATCTTGTTTAAGTATAATAGGGTCTAACCTAATGTCTTCACCAATAAAGTTTTCAAACTCCTCTGGAGAAATTTCACCTAACCCTTTAAAGCGGGTAATTTCGGGTTTTGCTCCTAATTTGGCCATGGCTTTTTGCTTTTCGTCTTCGCTGTAGCAATAAAAAGTTTCTTTTTTATTTCTCACCCTGAACAAAGGTGTCTCCAAAATATAAAGATGCCCGTTCTTTACCAAATCAGGGAAAAACTGAAGGAAGAAAGTCATAGTGAGTAACCGGATATGCATTCCATCCACATCAGCATCAGTAGCAATCACAATGCGATTATAACGTAAATCATCAATTCCTTCTTCAATATTCAATGCGTGCTGAAGCAAATTAAATTCTTCGTTCTCATATACTACTTTTTTGGTAAGTCCATAGCAATTAAGTGGTTTTCCCCGCAAGCTGAACACAGCCTGTGTCTCTACATCGCGCGATTTGGTAATGGAACCGCTTGCCGAATCTCCTTCGGTAATAAACAAGGTTGTCTCTAATCGTTTCTCATTATTTCCCTCGTTAAAATGCAGTCGGCAATCACGCAATTTTTTATTATGAAGCGATGCTTTCTTTGCCCGTTCGTTAGCCAATTTTTTAATACCGGCCATTTCCTTACGCTCACGCTCGCTTTGCATAATGCGTTTTAATAACGCCTCAGCCGTTTGAGGATTTTTATGCAGGTAATCATCTAACTCTTTTTTCAGAAAATCGCCTATAAAACTTCTTACGCTTGGTCCCTCAACAGCCACATTTTGCGAACCGAGTTTAGTTTTGGTTTGCGATTCAAATACTGGTTCCTGAACACGTATGCTTATTGCGGCTATTACCGAAGCCCTGATATCTGAGGCATCAATATCTTTCTTGTAAAACTCACGAATAGTTTTTACAAAAGCTTCCCTGAAAGCCGCGAGGTGTGTACCACCCTGAGTGGTATGTTGTCCGTTAACAAACGAATAATATTCTTCACCATATTGATTTTCGTGCGTAAATGCAACCTCTATATCATGCGCTTTAAGATGAATAATAGGGTAACGCATTTCCTCTTCGTTTGTTTTGCGTTTTAATAAATCAAGCAACCCATCTTTAGAGAAAAACTTTTGTTCGTTTAAACTAATAGTAAGACCGGAATTAAGGTACACATAATTCCAAATCATGTTTTCTAAATATTCCGGGATAAAGTGATAGTTTTTAAAAACAGAATCATCAGGGGCAAAAGTGATAATGGTACCATTGGGTAAATCACTGGCCACCTCCCTGTGTTCTTTAGTAAGTTCTCCTTTTGAAAATTCAGCTACTTTGGTACGGCCATCACGAACCGATTGAACTTTAAAATAATTAGATAAAGCATTCACTGCTTTGGTGCCCACTCCGTTTAATCCAACCGATTTTTGAAAAGCCGATGAATCATATTTGCCTCCGGTATTAATCTTGGATACACAATCAATTACTTTTCCAAGTGGGATTCCCCGCCCGAAGTCGCGCACCACTACTCTTCCATCAGCAATTTTAATATCAATCATTCGGCCATTGCCCATAACGTATTCATCAATGGAGTTATCAAGAATCTCTTTGAGCAAAATATAAATCCCGTCATCCATTGATGATCCATCACCTAGTTTACCAATATACATACCGGGACGAAGACGAATATGCTCCTTCCAATCAAGCGATCTAATGCTGTCTTCTGAATAGTTATTTTTCGCGGCCATGCTTCATAAATTAATTTATATAAATTCAGTTAGTAAAACTAAGTGCAACAAACGTAGCTTTCAACCCTTAGTTTTGCAGAGTTGTGGAAAATAAACTCATTCTTACCCAAGATGGCTCTCACACACTGCTTTCCGAAAAATTCGGAACTCATTATCATTCTATTTTTGGAGCGATGAACGAGTCGGAGCATGTTTTCCTGAAAGAGGGGTTATTAAAGTTCATCCACAAAGCAACACTCTCTATACTCGAAACTGGCTTTGGCACCGGCTTAAACGCTTGGCTTACATTGCAAAAAACTAAGAATCAAACCGTTTATTATACCGCTTTTGAAACAAATCCAATCAGTATTGCATTGGCAAGCCAACTCAATTACCCAGAAATAGTACTCAAAGATGATTTCTTAAAACTACACACTTGCCAATGGGGCAAACCGTTTAGATTAGCTCAGCATTTTACATTGTTAAAACTTAATCATCCGGTTCAAGAATATTCATTACAGAGTGAATTTGATTTAATTTACCATGATGCCTTTGCGCCCAATATTCAACCCGAATTGTGGGATAGGACACTTTTTAAAAAGTACTTCGATAGTTTATTTCCAGGAGGAATATTGGTAACCTACTGCGCCAAAGGAGACGTACGAAGGGCACTTATGGAAGTAGGATTTAAGATAGAAAAAATCCCGGGGCCATCAGGTAAAAGGCATATGTTGCGTGCCAATAAACCAATCGCATGACAGTAGATTATATTATTGTAGGACAAGGAATCGCAGGATCAATTTTAAGCTATGAATTGCTTAAAAAAAATAAAAAAATACTCCTTATAGATAATAATTATCCTAATTCATCTTCACGTGTGGCTGCTGGTTTATTCAATCCGGTTACGGGTCGAAGAATGGTTCATACCTGGTTGGCACATGAACTCTTTGCTTTAGCTCATTCGTATTACCCTAAAATTGAACTCAAGCTCAAAACGCAATTTTTTCATCCCCTTCCGTTACATTATCTTTTTTCGTCTATTAAAGAATCAAACGACTTATATGCAAAATTTAGCGAGCCTGAATTTGCCGACTGGATTAACCAAAACCAAACCGCAAATTGCCTTACGGATATACATGCGCCACTTGGTTTTTTAGAGCTAAAGCAAGCCGGATGGTGCAATGTAAACAAGTTACTGGTGGCTTTCAAAAATTATTTTGAAATAACCGGATGCTACTTACAGGAGCAATTTAACTATGAAAAGTTATACCAAACCGTACGTGGCTGGGAATATGGCCATATTAAAACTGCTGCTGTTATTTTTTGTGAAGGTGTTGGTGGATTAAACAACCCCTGGTTTGGCTACCTCCCGTTTAAACCGGTAAAAGGAGAAATAATTACCTTCAAAAGCAACAAATTATCCCTCACATCAATCGTAAAGCAACACTACTGGATTATTCCACAGGGAAACGGAATATTTAAGTGTGGAGCAACATTTGATTTTAATCAGATTAACGAAACACCCTCCAAGCAGGCAGTAAACGAGTTGTTCAAGTGGCTTACCAAAACTTTAAGGGGGTCATTTGAAGTTATTAATCATCAGGCAGCCATTAGGCCAACCACACTTGACCGAAGGCCGCTACTGGGGGAACATGCAACATGCAAAAATTTGTTTATTTTCAATGGATTGGGGTCAAAAGGAGTATCACTTGCTCCTTATTTAGCCAGCCATTTTATAGGATATTTATTTTCAGAAAATGAGCTGATACCGGAACTAAATCACAGACGTTTCCCGCTTGCCTAGTAAAATATGGTTGCCCTGAGAAAATATCAATCAGGCTGGTTATATTTGAAACTTGTGAAACGCCAAATAGCATTTCTTTTATCTGCTTTCATCTTATCAGCAACAACGCATGTTAAGGCCATTGACAAATATGCCGTTCAGAATTTATTGCTTAAAATTTCATCCAACGAACCGGACACACAAAAATCGCTTGACTACGGAAATTTGGCCCGACACTATAAATTTAGTTATCCCGACTCGGCCTTATATTTCGCCAATATCGCCTACAAAATTGCGTTAAAAAACAAATTCATTTCAGGTGAGGCATATGCCATTAAATACATGGGGGAAATTTATTTGGAGATGAATTATCCAGATACTGTGCCTTCATTTTATTACAAAGCAATTCAGCTATTTGAAAGTATCCACAATAGTTTGGGAATAGCTGAAACTTATTTTGTGCTGGGTTCCTTTCATTACCAGCAAGGGAATTATAACGAATGTATTGATTTGTACAATAAATCTGTTACCATTTATTTAAAACTGAGCCCAACTAGAAGAATTCACTATATCCTTAATGAGCTCGGCTCGCTGTGCTACTATCAAGGCCTTTACAAGGAAGCTGAAAAATATTATGCAAGAGCTTTAGCTTACGATATTAGGGAAAAAGATACGGCTATGGTGGCAACCACGCTTAATAATATTGCACTAAATTTTGAGAAACAGGGGCAGAATGAAAAGGCCTATACCTATTACAAACTGGCCTACAAAATTGGAAAAATAACTCATTTCAACGATTTAATCACATCCGTATTAGCAAACATTGGAAAACTTCACATAAATACACGAAATTACCCAATGGCTGAGGCTGCACTTATTAAATCTTTACAGTATTTCGATTCTTCAAATACCTCCTATGAACGTATAGAGATTTATGAGGTACTTACCGATATTTATTTAAAAAATAAAAACCTTACAAAAGCATCTTCTTACCTTGATTCGGCTGCTGCAGTTCTTCTAATTAATCCCCTTCCTGACCTTAAAAAAAAATTAATGAGTTTGTATGCCAACTATTTTGAACAAAAAGGTGATCTGTTTCATGCGCTCTTATGTGAAAAAGAAATTGTTACCATTACAGATTCCATAGAAAAAATAAATAAAAGCAAAATGGTAAAAGCCACCGAGCTTCGTAGTATTCTTAAAAGCCGAGAATCTGAAATAAAAAAATTATCAATAACCAATCAAGAGCAACAAGAGCAATTGAAACAAGGTAAAGTTAGTCTCATTTTTTTATTGATTATGGCGCTTGGCATCACGGCTATTACCATTATTCTTTATGTAAGTTACCGATCAAAAAGTCAGATTAATAAAAAACTTGAAGAATTAAACAAAGAACGAAACACCCTTATGGGAATGGTTTATCATGATTTAAAAGCACCACTCGCTTCTATTCATAGTTTAAGTGAATTGATAGAATCTGATGGGCTAAACAAACTAAGCGAAGAACAATTAGTTTACAATCAATACATCCGCCAGATTGTAGATAATAGTTTTGAAATGATAAACAATGTAATGGATCTTAGTCGGGTATATGACAAGAATATACAAGTGAACAAAACCAAAGTAAATCTGGCGGTCATTATTAAAACGTTAATTCAAAGTCATCGGTTTCAGGCGGCAAAAAAAGGAATTACACTTATTGGAGAAAACATAGACCAAAATTTTGAATTTATCTTAGCAGATCAAATGCACCTGAAACGAATTGCAGAAAACCTGATTTCAAATGCTATTAAATTTTCACCTCCCAACGGCAAAGTCATCATTTCATTGCATCGAATTAGGGACTCACTCGAACTTCATGTAAAAGACGATGGACCCGGAATAAGTAAAACCGACCAGCTGAATTTATTTAAAAAATACCAACGTTTAAGCGCATCGCCAACCGCCAATGAAAGTTCAAATGGATTGGGGTTATATATAGTAAAAAAACTAACCGAATTAAATGGTGGGAAAGTTTGGTGTGAAAGCGAACCTTTGTCAGGTGCTACTTTTAAAGTCAGTTTTCCAATTAACTAAAAAGTATTTGGGCTGTCATTAGTAAATATACACGCTGGCCGATGGTATCCTGCTATTTTATTTAGCCATTTTGTTTCTTGAACCAGAATGTTTTAAAGACTTTGGAATAACAAAAAACCAAGTGTTGCAAGTACACCTCATTTACTACTCTATCAATAAAAATTCAATTATAAAAATCAGAAACATTTCCCTGATTCACCTTCCTATTCAAAATTAAAAAAGATTTTTTTGTGTTTATCGAAGTAGTCGCTAAAACCAATGGAACTATATAAAAACCAGTTATACACAGGTTGCATTTTCCTATTGAGCAGAAGCCGAAAATAAAACCTTCATTCCATTAGCCGGAGAACACCCATGCACCAACATCTTAGATTTAGCAATTTTCCATTAGAAGTGTATATACTTAAATCATAGAACACGTTGGCAGCACTATAAACTTATTGTCCGCAGTTGACCTCATACTGGGCTGGTGGCGTGTCCTGAGGGCATGAATACTCATAGAGAAACAATCATCATGCTTAACACAAAAATTATTCTTTGGATCAAAAAAGAATTAATTGAACTCTTTTTCCTGTTTCATAATTTTATGTAGGTAGTTGTTTGCCGCTATTCATTTTGTATGTGGAAATATGTTGTTTCATTTAGAAAAAAAACCTTACCCCAATTTCAGAACCAAGTGTAGTAAATTTTTGGGTAGCAGAATATCCCTTCTTATAGATGGATGAAACAGACTTTCGTAAATTGGGTCCAGCATACACCTCAATTCGTTTACTTGCCAAATAACTGACATAAGCACTCAAATTAAAATTAATCATGCTATGTGTAAACGGAGTGGAACCCGAAACCCCTGTAGCTTTGGCATAATATACTTTGAACGGATCATCAAATTTATCAATCAAATAATATGAGGATGTTCCAAAAAGATAACCAAAACCTGCACCAGTAGTTACCCTGCAGGCAATTTGTTTGTACAAAGTGCTGGAATAAGAAACTGTTAGCGGTATTTCGATATACTGATAGGAATTTGTTATCACCTTTTCATATCCAGGATTGGTATAATAATCATCGACCCAAATGTTTCTGGTTATGTCATAAATGCGTTCAAAGTTCGCCTCCGCACTAATCTTATCCGTTACCTTACTAAAGTTAATTCCGGAACCAATGCTAAGTTGATTCAGCAGGGAATAGTCAACTTTAAAACCTGTACGATAGCCATAAGATGTTTGTTGTGTCCTGTCTCTGAAAGCCTGATAAGTATCATTTGTTGGCAGGAACAACATTTTATCCGACTTATAGGTATTGGAGATTTGGTCGTAAGAATAGAATACCGCCACTGACCATGCCCCTGTTTTAACATTTTTAACACCTCTAATCAATGTATCCCTAAGGGTAACTCCATCCGAATCGGGAAAGTTAAACGCGGGCATGATTTCTTCTTCCACACTGGCAGGTATTTTTTCTAAAACGGGTAAAACCGAAGGGGAAACAGTGCTGGTACTTGTTTCATTCACCCTGCCAGCAACCTCTTCGTGTTCTTTGCGTGTTTCAGTTTTAATATTTACAAATGGAGAGAAGGGCAAAACTGTTATTGAGTGTTGTTTACCTGTTGAATGACGTATTTTGTGAACAGGATTTTCATTTATGGAATTTCCATTTAAAGCTGCGCTATTGAGGGTTGTTGCGGGTGTCGCCATAGCTCTAAATTTACCCGCTAAATTTTGCCGTGAGGTATCGATTATTTCTTGTACAGTTACTTTTGCATCAATCACCTCTCTGTAGACTGCCGAATCTTGATTTATCTCAGCAGGTATTCTCTCGGTGGTAGCTATTCTATTTTTATGATATTGTTTAATATTTTCCTCTTCCGAAATTTTATTGGATTGCGGGAAAAACACGGTACTAACCGTGAGCACAGAAGCAGCAGCGGCATACCCCGCAAAGGTGAGTCCTTTAGAAAATATTGTTCTAATTATCCTTCCACTTTTTGATGCGGATAAGGAACTTTCAGCCGAAAGTTCATAACGAATATTCTCAAAAACGATGGACCGTGGTTTTATTTCAAAACCATCCGCCAGTTCTTGAATATTGTTTTCAAAATCATCCAATGGCAAACGCTTGTTCATCATTTCTAAATTTAATCGACAGTTTGTTTTGTAATATAGTTTTAGCTCTGCTGTACTGCGAACGGGAAGATGCTTCGGCTATTCCAAGCATCTCCCCTATTTCCCTGTGTGAATATCCTTCAATCGCATAAAGATTAAAGACGGTTCTATATCCTGCCGGAAGAGACTTAATGGCATGAATCACCTCTTCAGTATCAAATTGCATATGAATAGCATCAGTATAACCTTCATCTTCTAAATTTTCAGTGTCCGATTCGTTTCTGAATTTTTTATTTGCTTTAATATTGTTAAGAGCTGTATTCACAACAATTTTCCTTATCCAGTGCTCAAGGGAGCTATTGTATTGAAAAGTGTGAAGGTTCTTAAATACCTTAATAAATGCCTCCTGAAGAACATCCTCAGCTTCATAAATAGTTTGCATATACCGGTAACACACCCCCATCATTTTTGGAGCAAAACGATTGAATAACCTGCTTTGAGCTGAGCCTTCATTATTGATACATGCGGCTATAAGCTCCTTTTCATCAAACTTCATATAGAAGACACAACTGTTGGTAAAGACAAAAGAAATTGCTTAATTGCTGCTTGCAAAGGTACTTTTATTTAATAAAACTGATTAGCAGAAACTTAAAATGAAATTTCACATTCGGGAAGCAAATAAGGATGATCTTGAAACGTTAGTAAAATTTAACCTCAACTTAGCTTCCGAAAGCGAGGGGAAAATTCTCAATAAGGATATTGTATCCCTCGGAGTAACACGTATGCTCAGCACCCCGTCAAATGGATTCTACCTGCTTGCCGAGAAAGAGGGATATATAGCGGGACAGCTCATGATAACCTATGAAACAAGTGATTGGAGAAACGGAATTTTCTGGTGGATTCAAAGTGTATATGTCGCCCCTACTTACCGAAGACAAGGTGTTTTTACTTCGTTATACACTAAAATAAAAAGACTGGCTAAAGCATCTCACAATTGCTGCGGAATTAGATTATACGTAGAAAGAAATAATGAACCCGCTCTAAAAACTTATAAAGCATTAGGTCTTATAAAAACAAATTATTTTTTACTCGAAAAAGATTTCAGAAATGAAGACCCATAAAAAAAGCCACCGCGCAAGCAATGGCTTTTTTTAATTGCAAAAAATTACGTTTTACTGAACAGTAATTGTTTTGGAAACTACTTTCTCATTTACGAAATAAATATTTTCAGTTCCTGCTGCATTTTGCTCCCAATTGTAAGCAGCAACCTGAATAATTCCGCTTCCTGACATGCCAGCCATTTCAGCAGATGTAATGATAAAATTATTAGCATTTGCACCATAGTAGGTTTTGCTAACCGTTTTGGATCCCGCTGCAAGAATAACCATTACCGAATCGGCATTAAAAATATTACTCATTAAAGTAACAGTGTAGTCGTTTGCTGTATTTACGGTGGCAGCACTATTAATTTCAGCAACAACTGGGAAACCTTTAGACGTAGTATAAGTGAGAGCAGGCACAACCGTACCGTTTCCTGCAATCACCCAATCGGCCTGGGTATTGTTTGTTCCCCAAATATTGTTGTTTAAATTTGACCATAAGTAACTATTGTTTGACTGCTTGGTTAAATTGTTGTCGTCCAATTTTACAGCACCTGCATCACGGAATGCGTTGGTTGAAGTTCCAACAAAATATCCTCCGGTTCCCATTGATAATTCTTTTACTCCAACAAGTGGAATATTTGTAGTGGTAATTACAGCGGCCCACACACTGGTAGCACCTTCAAAATTTGGAGTTGGAGTTCCTGGCGTAGCTGGCGGTGGCGTTGGGACTGGATCATCCTTTTTATCCTTTTTACAACTGGTAAAAGCGATACTCACGGCCATGCTGGCAATAAGTAATTTTCCTGCGATTGTCGTTTTGTTCATGGTAATATTAATAGTTAAAATGTGTTTAAAACAAAAATAAGGTTTTTAGTTGATTGACCAACTTCTTTCACAGAAAAAAGGAAATTTTTTATGCTTGTTTTTCAGCAACAACGTAACTACGATCGGTTGTTTAAAGGTTATGGTAATTGCGTTAATACCTCAACACCATCTTGGGTAAGTAAAACAGTATGCTCAAATTGGGCACTTAGCTTCCCATCAATGGTTCGTGCCGTCCAGCCATCTTTCCGGTCTATTTTTGCTCTGGCTTTTCCGGCATTTATCATGGGTTCAATGGTAAACGTCATTCCGGGTTTTAGAATGGGCCCCGAATTTTTAGGCGCAATATGGTTTACCTCTGGTTCTTCATGAAATTTTACCCCAACTCCATGACCACAAAATTCATACACTACGGAATAACCATGAGCCAACGCATGACAGTTAATTTCAAATCCTATATTTCCCAAATAATTTCCGGGAAAACATTGTGCAATACCTATGTCAAGACACTCGTTGGTAACACGAATCAGTTTTTGAGCATATTCGCTTATAACGCCCACCGTAAACATAGCACTGGTGTCGCCAAAATATCCATTTAAGATGGTGGTAACATCAATATTCAGTATATCGCCCTCTTTTAGTTCGTAGGGGCCGGGAATGCCGTGGCAAATCACATCATTTATTGAAATACAGCTCGATTTGGGATATCCGCGATAGCCCAGCGTGGCTGGAATGGCTCCATGATCGCGTATAAACTGCTCAATGTTTCGGTCTATATCTTCTGTTTTTACTCCGGGTTTCACCAACCCGCCTGCAAACCTAAGCGTCTTCGCTGCTAATTTTGAGCTTTTACGGATTCCGTCTATCTGTTCAGGATTTTTAATTAAAATAGCCAACGTAATTTTTTCTTGCAATTATCCGCAATTATAACATTTATTCCGATTTCTCTTCAAGTTCTTCTTTGGCATTCAAAAAATCATTAAATTTGGGTATAGGTCTTTTAAGTCTCTTCTCCAATCCTTTGTCAATGCTTGAGTTTAATTCAAAGCCAATCAATAAAATCATGCAATTAAAATAGATCAGCAATAAGACCACAATTAGAGTTCCGATAGATCCATAAAGTTTATTATATGAATTGAAATTATTTACATAAAAAGCAAATCCAAGTGTAGTTATGATAGATAAAATAGTAGCCAGCGTGGAACCGGGTGAAAAAAAACGCCATTTTTTTGTCTTGGACGGCCCCCAGTAATACAAACTTGAAATCATGGTGAAAAATAAAAAAAGTACGACCAACCATTTGATAATGGTAAGTGCTACAATTGATGTTTTGTTACCGAAAACACCCCATACCGCCATTTTCTGCATTAACCACTCGCCTGATGTAATTAACCCCACAGCCACCACCACTGTAGCTGAAATGAGCATAGCCAAACCAGTAGAAACAAAGCGCTGTTTTAAAAAAGAGCGCTCCTCTTCATCTTTGGTATATTTATTAAAAGCATTCATCATGGAGTGAATACCGTTGGTTCCAAAATACAAGGCCATCAACATACTAAATGATAGCAAACTTCCTCTTTGGTGTTTAAGTATATCCTCTAGTGTTGACTCAATAGATACGTAGGCACTTTTAGGTAAAATATCGCTAAAGAATTGAAGAATGGCTTCATGCGAATTACCAATAGGTAAATAAGCCACGAACGTAAAGAAAAAAATAGCTGATGGAAATAAAGCCATAAAAAAATTAAACGCCAGAGAAGTGCCCCGCACGTTCAACTCCTCCTTTAACACCTCTTTTATAAAGAAACTGATTACGCTATAAACAGGCACACGCTCAAAGCCTGGTAATGTAATTACCTTAAGAAAACCTACTAATCTGAGGTAAAGTGAAAATTTGCTTAAATACCGATGTATACCTACCATGCAATTAGTAAAAAAATGGCATTAATAATCCAGCCAATTGGCTTGGGCATCGGGTAGGTCGTTTGGTTGAGTTGTTCATAAATGCAAGGGAAACTACTCCACGATTAATTAACTGTGCCCGCTCATTTACAATTTCAAAATCAAAGGTGATTCGTGCCGTTGGCATTTCCCGAATAATAGTTCTAATGGTTAATTGCTCATCATAAAGTGCCGGAAACAAGTAACGGCAACGCATTTCCAATACAGGCATCTGTACTCCGCTTTCCTCCATTTCCCGGTAAGTCATGCCAAGCGAGCGAAGTGCTTCCACCCTACCAATTTCATAATATAAAGCATAATTACCGTAATATACTACACCCATCTGATCTGTTTCCCCGTACCTAACACGCACTTTTGTTTCGTGAATGAACATGGTTATTTATAAATTCTTCGCTTATTTAATTCATGCTGGTACTTTCGGGCATTTGCCAGGTGCTGCTCTATTGTTTCGGCAAAATTATGATACCCCGAAAAATCTTCCCTTGCACAAAAGTAAATGTAATGGTGTACATTCGGGTGTAATACCGCTTCGATTGCCATTTGCGATGGAATACAAATTGGACCGGGAGGAAGCCCCTTATATTTGTAAGTATTATAAGGAGATTCGGTTTGCAACATAGCCGAGGTAACCCTTCGCACGGTAGCATCATTCATAGCAAAAATCACCGTGGGATCGGCCTGAAGCAACATCCCTTTTTTCAAACGATTCAAATACACTCCGGCCACCACAGGCATTTCATCCCTTTTATGTGTTTCCTTTTCTACAATAGAAGCTACAATACTTACCTGAACCTGATTTAATCCAAGTGAATCAGCCAATCGTTTACGTTCATCATCCCAGAAGGAACGGTATTCTTCATTTAACCTGTTAAACACCTTACTGGCAGAGCTATTCCAATAAAAATGATAGGTGTTTGGGATAAACATCGCCATCATGGTTTCCTGATTAATTGATAGCACCTTGAGGACAGAATCGCTAGTAACAAGGCTATAAAATTCATTACTATCAGCTTCGAGCTTTCGTCCAACCAACGATGCCAGATCTTTGAGACTATTCATAGAGCGAATTACCAAACTTACCTGCTCCTGATTGCCTGAACGAAGTAAATTAACCAACTCCCGGTTACTCATTCCGTTAAGAATTCGGTATTTGCCCGACTTTACCGATTTAGGATAATTCATGAGCGAGGCCACCCAGTCAAAGGTAAGCGTATTGGAAATTACCTTCTCCTCAGCCAATTGTTGTAAAACTGTACGGTAATCCGAACCAGTGCGAATGTAGAAAAAAGTGTAGTTTTTATCAGCCAACCTTACGTTAGGAGAAAACACCATTTGCCACCCCTTATAGCCCACTAATACCCCAATAAAAACCATAAAAAGGAAAATAAAAAAAACTAGTTGTACACGCGATTTTTTCTTTGCCATCGTATGACTTACTCAATTAAAACGGTTGAAATTTACCTAATTTACCCATTTAAGAAAAAACAAAAAACAAAAGGGTTAATCAAAAATAACTAATTTACCTAAAGCCAAATAATTAAGATTAAATAAATACATAAGAGTTGCACGTATTAGTTGAACTTAGAAATGAAATATTCGCAATTGTGAGTGTTAAGCTATATCCGGCATAGTATACCCTTAGTTTAATTGCTTTAATCTAATTTCTAACGAATAATTAAATGGCAACATGATATAATTCTTGTGCGAGTCGCCACCAAAAAAACATGAAGAAAAGTGAAAATAAAATTTGTAAACTCGGCAACAAAATGTAATGCGGGGAAAAAGTGCAAGACCACCTATTGCATGAGCACTTGTTATTATTAGATTTTGGCCAAAATACCCAAAATTCGGGGATCTCCCGGCTTTCTCTTTAGAAGTTTCTGTAAAATAGCTTTCGCCTTTTGTTTTTCACCTATCAAATTATATAAGCCTGCTTTATTCAAAAGAACAGGTTCAAAATCGGGGTCAAGCTGCAGAGCTTTTTCATAATACTGGTTAGCCTCGGTAATATTTTGTTTAAGCATAAAAGCATAGCCAAGAGTATTTAGTGCAGGTAAATATTTGGGTTGTGTCCGCAGTAATTCCTGCAAAATCATAATTGCCTCATCAGGCTGTTGCAACTGAATAAGCCCTTCGGCCAGTTTATTCTGAAAAGCCAGATTGGCGGGAGCTAAATTTACCGCTTGCCTCAACCAACTTAATGACAACTGAAACTGATTTTGATTAAAATAACTTTGTCCTACCCGATATGCTGTCCAGGCATCGGTAATGGTAGTTGCCTGTGTATGCTGCATCAATTTAACCACTTCATCAGGGCGATTTTTTAAGTAATAGACATGAACGGCCAACTCCATCTTACGATGATCTAAAGTGCCTGAAAAAATCCAGCTCAGTGCCGAATCGAGTAACGAAATAGTTCCTTCAAACCGTTCGTAGTACGAAATATTGGCCTTTGACTTTGAATACGCATCGGCATGACGATTATTTACACAGGCAATCCCGATAAATTTTTTCACTTCTGCTATCTTTACTTCAGTGGCAGGTTTGCGGATATAATGATCGTGAACAGTAACATGTGGAATATCAATTGTACCAGAACGGGGCATGTGACAGGAAACACAATCGGCATGCTTTTGAACATGTTTTAAATCCGAGCTCATGGCAAATTTTTTCAAGACTTCATTATTGGTGCAGGTGCCTAATTTTTTCATATCATGGCAACCCATACACGTATTATTAAAAATTTCTTTCCCTGTTACCTTTACGCTCACATGCGGATTATGACAACTGATGCAGGTAAACTGTAACGCTTCTCCGCTTTTACCATTATTCGATTGAATAAAACATTTACTCTGCTGCAAGCGGTCGGCATGAGATGCCATAATAAATTCGTTATCGGCACCATTGTATCGAGGCATATACACTTCCCAAAAATCACTCAATCGCATTCCGGGTCTGAAATCTCTGAATGTTTTTCCGGGTTTTAACACACTGTTGCCTTGCAAATGACAACGCTGGCATAAGTCAATCTGAAGTTCCCAGCTCAGGTTTCGCGGATTTACAATAGTAGGATCAAAATGGCTTCCAGTGGTATCTGCTCTATGTCCGGCCATCTTTTGCTGTACATGTAATTCACCGGGGCCGTGGCATCGTTCGCAATCAATCCCACCGGGTATTTGGGTGAATTTATTTTCAGAGCCTTTTTCAAAAACAGGCAACGCATTATGACAACTCATGCATTCTTCTCCAATAATTCGGGTAAAACGTGAATTCCTCCCTTGTTCAAAACCTGGTGGCAAATCCCACTTTTTTTGTTGAGCATACCAGGTCATTGGCATTTGATAGAGGTACCCGTTTATTTGCATCAGGTGTGAATTGGTATGTTGCCCCGAACCGATAATATAAGCCACACGTTCTACGCGTTTATGAATAGTATCTTTTCCCTGCAACCTATACTCCATTATAAGCAAGTCTTCTCCTCTGAAAAATGCAGTATAGTAAAAATCATTCAGTGAATCATACACTACATGCATTGTAGAAAAATCGGCTGCACTTTTAGCTTTTGAAGCCACATGAAACGACTGTCCCATCCCGGTTTCGATAAATGAATTATAGATGGATGCATGACATTGTCGGCATGCCGACATGCCAACATATTTCACAGAATCATGGTGATTAAAATAAGTAAGTGTATCGGATGTGAATGCACTTTTATCAGCACATTGAAACTGAAACAATGAAACCAAGGTAATTAATGGAATAAAGACTATATAGATCAGCCTTTGTCGCATCAAGTATTACCAAATTTTGATTGCCATTCCAACATACCTCCCAGCAGGTTTCGCACTTTAACAAATCCATTCTCAGCCATAAATTGTTTAGCTGTATTGCTGCGGGCACCGGAACGGCAATGAACAATAATTTCTAAATTTTTTAAGTTTTCAAGTTCAACAAGTTTAGATGGCAACTTACCTAACGGAATCAGTTGGGCTCCAATATTAAACTCTTCGAATTCATTTGGCTCGCGCACATCAATTACATACAATTGCTCGCCAGCGTCCATTCGTTTTTTTAATTCATCAACGGTAATATCGTTCATAGGGTTTATTGTTTTATAAATTGTACAAAGGCGGTTTCCCCACTTGTGGTGTCGGTAACACGCATAAAATAGGCTCCAGTGCCAAATGCAGCAACATTTATTTCCTGATGGTTTGCTCCGGTAAACTCAAGATGAATTTTACCGGTAAAGTCGTAAACCATGTAGCGATAGAAGCCATTACCATTTACTTCTATAGTAAACTGGTTAAGTACCGGATTAGGATAGATTTTCACATCATCCTTTTTTATTTTATTTACTGGCTTTACGTAAAGCGGGTCGTCAACCATACTTCCAAGAACCGGTCTTATCATAGGAATTGCTCGGTAAAGAGACTTGGACCATACCCCGAAAACATTGTAATTCAAATTTGAATTTACCACAGCCGAAGGAGACATCAGTTGGTTATAATGCACGTCAAGGCCGAGGTTAACCGAATAGGCTGTACCCTGAATCCAGCCAATGTAAAATTCAAGATTAGAAAAGGTAATAGGGTCTATAAACTGAGGTGTATCCAATACAATGGTAGCAAACCCATTTACCACTCCGGTAAATACCTGCTGATTCAATACCTGAGTACGAATAATTGTTTCAGCAGATCCTATTTTGCTCCATACTGCCAATGTGCAAGGTTTGTTTCTGGTATCAAATTCAGATTGATTAAAGAAAATTTGAAACGCCTTTAATGTATCCGGCTTTTGCAACTGAAAACGTATCGCCACCTTACCTGCACTACTTAGCATATATCCTGCTTCGGCATTCCCGTCATCATAGGCTATATAATTACTAAATGGCTGAAGTTGTTCAAGGCTGTCATTCTTCAAATTCAGATCAAAAGTGGTATTCACGGAGTACTTCATTCGGATCATAAAAAACGTATCCGGAGAGGTAGTTAATGGGATAGCAAATTTATTTAACCTATACATTACAGTATCATAGGCTTTTAAATTAAGTCGGTTACTGTCTTGTGCAATAAGATTAAATCCGTAATCAGATGCTTTGTACTGATAAATGGCTTGCACCGGGATTGAATTGAGGTTGCGTACTCTGATATAAACCGAATCAATCATTTCACTTTGCGGATTGGCAAGATTTTTAAATTGCTTCCAAGGTAATGCGCGGTAGTTTTTAAGCAGCGACCTTGGGTAGCCATTTATAGCTATGTCATTTATAAGGGTATCATTTACGTTTCTAAACCTATCAAGTCGCACATAATCCAGATGCACCTGATTGAGGTTGCCTGCCAGACCGGTGCGACTCATAAAACGAAATCGGAATCCGGCATGGTAAAAACGGGCGTCTTTTACCGCAATCAGATATTGATTAAAGACGTTTATATTCCCTCGGGAATTAAGCCTCCATATACGCTCCCAAATGCCGAATTGGTTATAAAAATCAACATATATGGAATCGCGCGACTGCAATGAATCCAATCCGTTGCCCTGAGGTTCAATAAAAAAACTAAGGTAAACCGAATCAGCTCCAATTACTGATGACAAATCAATGGCTTTTGAAGTCAGTGTGTCGGCAAATCCATAGGGATCATTCCCCGTTATATTGTATGGGTTTCCGTAACGGTCTAATCCGTCAAACGTAGCCACATTGGTACTTGGTGGATTTATGGGGAAATTATTATTAATATATACACTCCTGTCAATCCACAACAGTGTATCTGGCACGATACGCGAAGTGGAAAAGTCGTCAACAAAAGGTAATAGTATTGTATCAGAAACAGCTAAGATTCGCATGGAATTACCAATGCGCTCTGAAGTAGGCCGTAGGTTTTTTAGAAATGGATTTGCAACCAATGAGCTGATTACTTCCTGAGCCAATACAGCCTGAGCATAAACAACACAAAATATAAACAGGGTACGTTTAATCATTCGTAACTTATCTTAATGAAATATCAATTGACTGGCCGGGAGTAATTTTTGTATCGGGGCTGAAAGCAGGGATTTGCTGATAAACACGAGCTGTAGCTTTATCAACTCCTTCATCATAGGTAGCAATTCCAATGGCTAGCCCATCGGCCTGTAATACAAACAAGGCCTCCGCGTAGGTAAGTCCGTTTAGGTTTGGAATCATCATATCCCCTTTGCCCAATCCATCACCTAAAACTAAATCAATCAGTGAGCCTTTAGGAACCTGAGTTTCGGGTAATACCAAATGCCCGTTCCATAATTGTTCCAACACTACATTTTGAGCCAAATCGGGTTTATAGGAAATTTTCCCTTCTTTTAATCCGTAACTAAGCAAAATGGTTTGAGCCTGACGATATGAGACATCTATTAAATTGGGCATTTTAACTTTGGGCGGATCTAACGAATTAAGTGTTAAATAAATTGCGCGGCCTTCTTTGACTTTTTCTTCGGGAAGCGGATTTTGATCCACTACCGTATTTTTGGGTTTATCGGGGAAAAAAACCGAATCAATGATGACATAACGAAGATTTTTCTGTTGCAGTACATCAACCGCCTGCTCAAGTCGTATCCCTCTTATATCAGGTACTGCCATTGATTCTCCGTGTCGAGTATGCGAATTAAGCCAGTTAAACATGAGCAATACTAAAGTAAACAATAGTAGAAATGCCAACAATATATGTGTAAGAAAAACTTTTGAAAGCAAAAACCTGAATAGTTTCATTTGCCTTTACGTTTAAATCCGTACTCCAAAATGGCATCAATAAATTCAAACGGTTTGTACCCGTTTAGGGCACATTGATGAAAAATACAGGTAGCAGGAGTCATTCCCGGCAGTGAGTTCACTTCAATAAATATTACTTCCACCGAGTCGTCACAATTGATACGAACAAAAGCATCAATACGTGCGTATCCCTCTACACCCAGTACAGTAGCCGCCTTTTTTAATTGCTCCTGAACTATCAACGAAATGCGTTTATTTTCTTCTGTTGTTCTGGCGTATCTGGCCGGAGTAATATTTTGTCCCTGCCCTGCCAAAAACTTTTCCTCAAGCGATAGAATATCATTTTGCGCCAATACTTCAGATGGTTCAAACATTTCATATTGCACCTCACCATTTTTGCCCAGTCGTGTTACAAAACCCCCGGTTATTTCCAGAAAATGTTTGGCATTTTCTCTCTGAATAAATTTCTCAATCAAAAAGTAATTCTTTCGTGGAAATTCCTCTTTCGGCATAAGACGCAAAATCTTTCCTTCCTCCTTCCCAATCTCTTCTGTTTGCCTGAAAATAGTGTGCATATAAGCAATAAGTTCAACCCTATTGGTTATTTTTTTCACTGCCGAACTGCACCCATCATCTGAAGGCTTGGCTATAACCGGATACCCCAACTGTTCGATAGCGTCAATTACTTTAGCAGCATTTATACCATATTCTTTTTCATACACCATTAATCCAGTGGCTACTAAAAAACCATGCTCGCGAAGTATACGACTTGTTTCAAATTTGTTAATGGTAATTTGGCTCGATGCAGTGCCCGAACCGTTATAAGGTAGCCCTATTTTTTCTAATTCTGCCTGCAAACTTCCATCTTCTCCCGGTCGGCCGTGCAACGCAATAAATACCCCATCTGCCTTTTCGGCCAACTCGGCAAATGAAATTTTTTTCGGTTCAAAAATAGGTTTACTTACACTCGAAAAAATATCAATTACATCGCTGCATTCGTCAATAATTCGTTGCAAAACAGGATTCCGATGAAAGTGTTTTACCTTTTCCTTTATATCATCGGCATTATCTTTAAGCATACTATTTACCGGAAGCAGGTACAACTCATGGTGCTCATCATTTCCGGTAAGGAACACCGGAACGGGCAGGTACTTGGTTGATGCCGATAATTTTTCGTACACGTTTCGCCCACTTTCAACCGAAATATGCCGCTCAGATGAATAACCACCCATAATCACGGCAATGCGGATAAGCCGTTGTTGTATATTACGCTGTTTTTCCAAAGCACCATTTAACTGTTTCAGCAACCTGCGCACCTTTAAATTATGTTGCCAAGTACTTGCCCTTGCCCTAAGGGAAGCGATAATGATATAAGTTAAAAACTGTGATGGATTTAACCCAATCTCGGCAGCCTGATGAAAGAAAAAACTTGAAGGCATCATCCCAGATGTGGTGTTTGGATCATTGAGGTAGATGGTTCCGTCATCTTTTATAAATCCATCAATACGGGCATATACGTTGAAATGAAAAAAATTAAACAACCGCACGCACTCGGTACGAATCCGCTCCACATCGGCATCGGGTAAAAGAATGGGGGTAATTTTTCGAGATAAACCCGGCAGGTATTTAGAGCGGTAATCAAACACCTCGTTGCCTTTCACTATTTCGGTAGGTGGCAAAGCTACCGGCTCTCCCCCTGTGTTTTGTATCACAATACACGAAAACTCCCTACCATCAATAAACTCCTCCATCAACACTTCACTTTCCCCGTACACTCCTTCAATTGTTACCATATCGTGTGACGAAAATGCCAGTGTTACGGCCTTCAGCAACCCATCGGCATCAAACACTTTCGTTCCATTTACCAATGCAGGTAAGCCTATCCCTTCGCGTATATCTGACACCTGCAACAACAAAGTTTGCCTAGCCTCATCCGATAATATAACCCACTCGGATTTATACAAATGCTCAATAAAAAAACAACGGTTAATGGCTTTGGCAAATGCATCAAAATCGTTTGTGCGAAAAATACTTACTCCAATTGAGGAACCTTGGTTGGCTGGCTTCATAACATAGGGAAGCGGCATGGCTTCAACTACATTTGCAAATATTTCTTTGCGGTCACCCGCAAGCCAGTTACTTCTCGATATATGCAAAAACTTAGGACAGGGATATCCTCCTGCCTGTTGCCATTCTTTCTGTACCCGCTTGTTAATGCCTATGCCCGATGGCAATATGCCTGAGCCCGAATAAGGAATACCGTACCACTCAAGTAACCCCTGAATAGTTCCATCCTCGCCATACGTTCCATGCAAGGCCAAAAAAGCAAAATCAATCAGTTCACATAACTCGTGAGGTTGTACTTTGCGGCCAATACCTACTATCAGTTTTTCCTGCTGTTGGCTGGTGAGATCACCCAAATTTTCGGCATAGTATTGGAAATCGAGTTGCGTAGGTGGCAAAGCTGATACCGGAGGATAAAAGTCTCGAATACTGCCTTTGTAAACAAACTCCCAATTAAGAAGAATGATATTGTTAAAACTGTCAACAAAAAGCGGAACAGCCTCAAATAATTCTTTATTCAGGTTATCGTACACAGTGCGACCACCGGCAAAGGAAACTTCCCGCTCGCGCGACTGACCGCCAAATAAAATTCCAATTCTCATTTTGCACAAATATAAGATGGAATATGAAAGTTTTTTGGACGTTTTTCCTACTATAAATGATGATAGATTCTATTGATCGCATCTGCTTCATTTCCTGTTGATACAATAAATCATTTCATGCGGCAAACGGCAATTTTATTTGATTATAGCAAAATAGCAACCTTTGTCAAGCTAATTCTGAAGTAAAATACCCATTCCCCTGCCAATTTTTTTACCTATAGTCGTATGGTTAAAACTATCAAGTTGCTGCCATATTTAGTGCTGCATTACATGAAATGAAGACCGGAAAATGTTTCCAACTACTTGAAATGATGTTATAATCATGATTATTTCTTTTGTGTGCTACCTAATCATGAATGAACTCCTCAACACGCAATTGATACAGGAAGCCTGGTAAATTAAATACGAACCCATCCGGGTGCGGTTATAGGGGAAGTTCTAAAAGCAAGAAAATAAAATCCGTGTAAGCAGGCAAGGAAGAATGTGGATTGATACCATTCCCCCACTTTGGGAAGCATGAGATAATCTCGCTAAGCCAAAGTAAAGTACCAGATAAGGCATGGAATTTTTTGTTTTAAGCTAACAATTAATATTTAGCCTACCCTTTTAAAACCAATTATAAAAACTTATACTTGTATTCTTGAACCCTTAAATTAACTCCTATGCTCATAACTCTAAGACAATTGCAGTATGTAATTGCCGTAGCCGAAAGCGGAAGTTTCTCAAAAGCTGCCGATATTTGTCATGCCGAACAAAGCACCGTAAGTCAGCAGGTAAAAAGTATGGAAGAAAAAATCGGAGTAGTCATTTTCGACCGGAATACTTTGCCGATAAAGGTTACCTCTGAAGGAGTAAAAATTATTGCTCAGGCCAAATACATAATTGAAAAGGTAGAGGAACTTTTGGCTCCTTTCAAAACCAAACCCGTCAATTTTAGCTAATAGCCTTTATGATTAAAGGATGGCTTTTAAAAGAACATTCAAAACGAAACACCCAACGCATTATTGAATACATTGGCAATGACCCCAGCCGATTGAAAGAATTATTGAAGA
>JAGVLJ010000037.1 GCA_020049855.1 Bacteroidia bacterium
TTGCCTGTTGGATCTACTCCGTACAATCCTATCCCCAAGCGCACCATGTCTAATTGCGCTTCAGGGAAACGGGCAATACCACCCGAGTTGAGAATATGGCGCAATATAGGGTAGTCAAAACCGTTTAAAATATATTCGCTCATTTGCATAAACCGATTGATTTGTTCACGCGTAAAATCATCGTGTACCTTTTCATCGCTGGCAGCCAGATGGGCAAACACCGAGCGTACGATAATGTTCGGATATTTTTTCAGTTCGGCAATGAGTGTACTCAGTTCTTTTTCATCAAAGCCCAACCTACGCATGCCGGTGTCAATTTCAATGTGGATGCCAATTTCGACACCTTCAATGTGTTCAATCAAATCGCGCAGGATAAAAAAATTGTAAATCTCCGGTTCCAGTTGGTGTTCGGCAATGTTAAAAAAACTTCCCGGCTCGGGGTTCATCACCATAATGGGAAGTTTGATGCCTGCATTTCGCAGGGCAATACCTTCATCGGCATACGCCACACTTAAATAGTTTACGCGGTGATATTCGAGGGCTTTAGCAATTTCGTGGGTGCCGCTGCCATACGAAAAAGCTTTCACCATAGCCATAAGTTTGGTTGTTGGTTTTAGCAGCTTGCGATAAACGTTTAGGTTATGTACAAGGGCGTTTAAGTTTATCTCCATTACCGTAGCGTGGATTTTACTTTCCAGCAGGCGGCTTATTTTCTCAAACTCAAAAGTACGTGCCCCTTTAATTAAAATAATTTCATCCTGAAAACCGAAGCTGCTGAAATTTTCCATGAGGTGAGCCGTGTTGAAGAAAAATTTCTTCGTCATGGAGAATTTCTGGTACTGCTGGCAGATATCTTTCCCTACGCCAATAATTTGTTGAATACCGCCCTCGCGCACCATTGCAGCTACCTGAGTGTACAATTCATCTTTACCAATTCCGCTCTCCAGAATGTCGGAAAGGATAATGGTTTTGCGCTCGTGCTGGGTTTGCTGGTTTAAAAAGTCGAGGGCAATTTTTAACGATTGTAAATCGGAGTTATATGTGTCGTTGATAATGGTACAATTATGAATGCCCTCTCGCATTTGTAAGCGCATTTCTACAGGGTGCAACTGTTCAAAACGTTTCAGCATTTCGGGGCTTAACCGTTCAATGGCCAGCAGGTAACACACACAGGTGAGGGCATTTTGAACAGATGCCTCATCGGTGAAAGGAATCGTAAATGAAAAATCGGTTGCCCTGTAGGTAAATTTAATTTCGGTGCGATGTGTCGTGCGAAGAATTTCTTTGGCAAAAATGGTAGCTGTTTCTTTTACCGACCAACTGATGCCCTTAGTGAGCGGATATCGCTCAAACAATTCGTGTGCCTTATGTTTTACCTCCGGCTGGTCTTTGCAATAAATCACCACATCGCAATCGGCAAATAGCTTAAATTTTTCGCTAAGTTTTTGTTCCTTGTTTTCAAAACCTTCATCGTGGGCTGAACCCAGATTGGTAAAAATGCCGATAGTAGGTTTTATCACTTTCGCAAGCCGTTCCATTTCGTTAGGTTTTGAAATGCCTGCTTCAAACAGGGCAAGTGTATTCTCGCTGCGCAGTTGCCAAACCGAAAGAGGAACTCCTATTTGTGAATTGTAACTTTTAGGACTGCGAACCAACGTAAACTCGTCTTTGAGCAGTTGATACAGCCATTCTTTTACTATGGTTTTTCCATTACTTCCGGTGATGGCCGTAACAGGCAGCGAAAACTGCTGGCGGTGAAATGCAGCAAGTGCTTGCAACGCAACGAGGGTGTCCTGTACAACCAGAACCGAGCAACCCGTAAACTGAATCGGGAAACTGTAGTCGGATCCAATAACAAAATTGCGAACCCCGGCCTGATACAATTGGTCAATATACTTGTGTCCGTCATTACGTTCGCTGCTTAATGCAAAAAACAACGTGCTTTCTGCCTGCGTAAGCCTGCGGCTATCGGTGAGCAGGTGGCTAATCAGGTGATCACTGTCGGCTGCCAATATGCGTGCGTGCAGTATAGTGGCTATGCGATGGGCGGTGTAATGCGGAAATGTCATGTTATTATCAGGTACAAAACTACGTGAATTGCCTTAATAAACATGACCTGTTATGCACCATTCAATTCTGGCTTGTGTTCCTTATTCAACAGCAGCACTAAACCCGACACCAGCGCAAAGGTGGCCAGTATGGTATAGGCATACGTCATATTGGAGTCTTGCTGAAAAAAAGCTAACGAGAAAATAAAAATAAACACGGAGCGGGTAGCTACATTTGCCAGATTGAACATGCTGTTTACGCGCCCGATCAATTCATTGGGCACATGATTAAAAATATAGGTGAGTCGCAATACCCTGATGCCTGCATTGGTAAAACCCAGAATCACGGATACGGTGTATAAAATTAAAATCGACCGACTGTCAGCACACCAGTAAAAAATAGCAGCGGTAATAAACGTAAGTACAATTACACCGGTGCGTGTTTGTTTTACTTTAAATAATTTTGCTACAAACAAACCTGCCAGCACGGCACCTGCTGCATAAATAGTATCGGCAATGGCAAATACACTTCCTTTTTCGTGCAGGTGTTTGCCCACATAGCCCGGTAATACGGCATGTATTTCAACAATAAGCATGGCAAATACCGAGTACGAAAAAAGACCGAATAACAACACATGCACGTGGTTTTTGAGAAAAGCAAAACCCGAAGTGATGCGTTTAATTACCGAACCATATTCAATCAATGGCTCTTTGAGCGGTTCATATTTCATAAAAACAATAAGCAGACAGGCTATAAAATAAGTTGCCGCATCTATGGCAAATATTTTTTCAATGGGCCACTGTTCTATGCTAAAAGGAATAACAAAGTGCAGGCCGCCTAAGTAAAAATCAAGGTTGGTGGTTATGCCTTCCAGCAGCAGGGCGGCTAATCCCCCCGAAAGGATGGAAACCGTTTGCCCTACTACTTCAATATTGGAATTTACTTTTTGGTAATTATTTTTTTCGCTCAGTTGCTGGCTCATGGCATACAATGCCGGGTAATGAATATTGTAATTGAGCATGGTAACGGCAAATACCAGCACAATGCTGAGGTTATTGACACCGCTGGTATATCCCTGCCACGATGACCAGCCTACCAATAGGCCGCAAACTACATTCAGTAACAGAAAAACATATTTGCGGTTAAAGCGGTCAATTAACGCACCGGCATACAGCCCCCAGAAAAGCGTAATGATAGTAATTACCCCATACGAGAAATTAAAAAAACCACTTTGTTGGGTGCGGGTAAAATACCACGGAATAGCCAACATGCTGATGCCCTGCGAAAATCCCGAAACGGCATTGGCAGTGAGTAATAAACGCAACGAGTGGCGATTTTGCATAAAGGCGTGCAAAAGTACTGTTTCCTTTCGCGTTTATAAAATGAGTATTTTGCAAAGGCAATGAAGCAACAAGGCAAAGTGTACACCGTTTCTCAGGCAAAAGATAAGGCACGTAACTATTGTGCCTATCAGGAGCGGTGTCATCAGGAATTACGGGATAAATTATATGAGTGGGAATTACACACAGGAGAAGTGGAAGAGGTAATAACGGCCATGATAGAAGAGGGCTATTTAAATGAGGAACGTTTTGCCAAAATGTTTGCCGGAGGAAAATTCAGGGTGAAACACTGGGGTCGAAATAAAATAAAGGCTGAATTGAAAGCTCGCAAAATTTCCGATTACTGTATAAAAATAGGGCTGGCCGAAATAGAGGAGGAGGCATATGAACAGATGATGATGAAAGAATTTGAAAAAAAAATGAAAATGTTGAAGGATCAGAATCAGTTGGTAAAAAACCTTAAGGTGTCTCGCTACCTGATGGCCAAAGGCTTTGAGGCCGAAATGGTTTGGGAGTATCTTCGTAAAACCTATACTTAAAATAAATTTTCTAAAAGTGGAAAGATTTACATTTTGTATCATCAATTATTTTGCTTTTTGGCTAATTTTGCTGCCAATTAAAAAATAAAAGTAAATTATCATGAGAAAAATCGTTTATCCCTTATTCGTAGCCGGAGCATTATTTCTGGCTGCCTGCGGTGGAGAGAAAAAAGCCGAAGCTACTGCCGAAGCTACCGACTCAACCGTTACTGCATCAACAGAAGAAACCGCACCTGCCCCTGAAGCTTCTGCAGTAGAAGCGGCTCCTGCTGCCGAGGCTTCTGCACCGGCTACCTCAAGTTCAACCCCGGCTGCTTCTAAAGCAAAGAAATCAGCCCCGGCAGCTGCTCCTACTAAAAAAATCATTGGCACCGCAACCGATTTAGGTCGTTTCAGCGAATTAGCTAATGCTATGACCGCAACTGGATTAGGTCAGATTTTAGGTGAAGATGGTCCGTTTGTAATTTTTGCTCCAAACGATGAAGCATTTGCTAAAATTGACCCTGCTCAAAAAGCTATTTTCTTTAAACCTGAGAACAAACAAAAGCTTATCAACGTAATGAAACTACATGTTACTAAAGGCCGCAGCACCATCGAAAGCCTGGAAGGAACTAAAGTGGTTACATTTAATGGTAAATTGCTACCAATTAAGAAAACAGCCTCCGGATTTACCGTAGGTAAAGCCAATGTAGTAAAAGCTAATATTGCTGCTACCAATGGTATGATTCACGAAATTGATGCAGTATTACTTCCTGCTGACTATTAGTCGTTAATCCCTAAATAAATAAAAAAAGCGCAACTTATACTGCGCTTTTTTTATGGAATAAACTTTTTGCGTCAGGTTTCATTTACCTTTGTAGAACCATTCTAAATAGAAATATGAGCGAATTGCAACAAATACTTACAATTTATACCGAGGCTACCCCTAACCCCGAAACCATGAAATACGTGGTCAGCAAAATGATTTTGCCGGGCGAGAGTGCCGATTTTCCAACCCGCGAAAGTGCACAAACTTCTCCCTTGGCCAAAAAACTGTTTGAATTCAGTTTTGTAGAAGGGGTGTTCATCATGAACAATTTTGTAACGGTAACCAAAAACAAAACTGTCGACTGGTTTGATATCAACCCAATGTTGAAGGAATTCATTAAAAGTTTTGTGGAATCAGATGAACAGGCCGTACTAAAGCCCGACACACAGGATATGTATGACGAAAATGATCCGGAAGTCGTGCAAAAGATAAAAGAGTTGCTGGAGACACACGTAAAGCCTGCCGTTGAAATGGATGGTGGTGCCATATCATTTAAATCATATGATCAGGGTAAAGTAACCGTAACCCTCAAAGGCTCTTGCAGCGGTTGCCCCTCATCAACCATTACACTCAAAGCCGGTATTGAAGGATTGCTTAAGCGCATGATACCCGAAGTAACCGAAGTGGTTGCCGAGGCGATGTAATAAATTATAGCTAAACGGATACAGAAAAGGGGGGGCTGATGAGGCTCCCCTTTTCTGTATAATTGGAGACTGTCTTTTCCTAAACCGAGATTATGCAATAGCCTAAATTTGAAATCAGGAAATTAAAGATACACATGAAACAAACACAACCAAAATGGTGAAAAAAATACAAGTAGCATTTATGTATCGATAAAAAAGTAGGCTTGGTAAGAGCTGATAGTGGATTTTTTGCCAATGATTTTTTGAATTAGTTAGAAACAGAAAACAAAAAAAATTACATCATCGCTGTAAAAATGTATCCAACCATGAAGAGAGAATTGCAATCACAAAAAACATGGTGGACGGTAAAGGACGGAATGGAGATATGCGAATTTTAATTTCAATCACCCGAATGGAATAAGAAACGAAGAATAATCGCAGTGCGAAAATATCGTTAAAGCATTTATGTCACCAATCTTGATTTACCTGCCCAACAAATATGGCTCTCAGCTACAAAGACAGATACGATGCAGAAAACCGCATCAAAGAACTAAAATATGATTTTGGTTTAGAAAGTTTTTGCATGGAAAAATTTTGGGCAACCGAGGCAGCATTTCGCAGCATAATGATAGCCTACAACCTGATGAGTTTGTTTAGACAGGGAGTTTTGAAAAGCAAGTCCCAAGCCACTTTGAGCACACTTCGGTTCAAATGCTTTGCAGCAGGAAGTTGGATAAGTAAACACGCAGGAAAAACAACTCTTAACATATCGGCAATAGGTGAAAAACGAAAATGGCTGGATGGATTATTTGACATAGTCAAACAAAATCACAAATCATTCTACTTTTCTAATGCATAATCTGGGTTAAATATTTGCGGGGTATTATTATAAGGAAAAACACAGCGGTCAAGATTTGCTTCAATATAAAAGTCAGCAGGGTTTACATTCGTAATAAAAAAAATTCAGCCAGCCAGCAATAATTGCTATACAGTCCTTCGGCTCAAAGCTTATTTACTACTGCTATACCTTCAAAGCGGTTTTCTTCTATGCCAAAAGGAAACCTCCCACCTTGACATACATTTTTTTGTGATTTACAGGTAAAACTTACAGGGCGAACCAACGTGCGCGAAAGGGTTAAATCTCTGGCCAGACTGGCTTGGGTTTCGGCAGGATAAATATGTACGTTTTCGGAGAGAGAAATTGAAATTCCATTACAATCACGGTAAATCCCTAGTATTATTTTAAAACTGTCCTTGCTCAGCGTTTTGATTTTTATATAACTGCCGGCCATGTGCTAGCCGAAAATGATATGAACAAGAGAAGGTAGAGAGCTATACGCTTTAGTGTTTTCATGCTGGGCTTATTAATTGGTAGTTAGAGCGAAAGGGCAAATTACTGTTTTATACCAGCAATATTCTACCGTAGATTGGTTAACTGAAAACGGTTGCAGAAAAAATTATGCCCTTGCGGCAGCCTTCAAATGGTGAACATGCGAACGCACAGCTGCCATAAAGGTTGGATATTCATTGTAAGTAATGCCAAATTCTTTACAGGTTTCGCGTACAAACCGGCTGATGGCCGGATAATGCACATGGCTTATTTTTGGAAACAGGTGATGCTCCACCTGAAAGTTAAGTCCACCGGTGAACCAGCGCAAAAAAGCGCTTTTAGTTGAAAAATTCACTGTTGTTTTAACCTGGTGCACGGCCCACTCTTCTTCAATTTTATTGTTTGCTGGATTTGGTTCAGGAAATTCAGCCGATTCAACCACATGTGCCAGTTGAAACACCACACTAATGGTTAGTCCGCATACAAAAATAATAATGGCGTATCCGGTAAGTGTTGCACCCACACCGGCAGCCATCATAGGTACTACCAGTGCAATGAAAATGTAAAATAATTTGGTAGCCCAAAATCCAATATGCTCTTTTATCTCCATTTTACGCACAGGTACAGTTCCTATTTTGCGACTGAAATATTTTTGAAAATCCATCCAAAATACCCAGAAGAAATACGTAGTGCCGTAAAGAATTACCCAGTACACATGCTGGAATTTATGAAACCAGTATTTGGGTTGTTGATCACTTACACGGAAAAAGGGCTTAATGTCAATATCGTCATCCATTCCATCAATATTAGTGTATGAGTGATGTAGAATATTGTGTTTAATCTTCCACATATAGCTGCTGCCACCCATAAAATTTAAACTGATGGCCATTAGCTCGTTTACTACTTTGTTTTTTGAATAACTTCCGTGTGCGCCATCGTGCATAATATTAAAACCCATGGCAGCCATGGTGAATCCAAGTGTCACACAAAGAACAGCAGCCAGCCATGCCTGAGGGGTAAAAAACACGAGTGTAATATAAAGGGTAAGAGCCATCACAGCAAGGGTAATGGTTTTGCTGTACAGACTAAAATTACCGGTAGGTTCTATTTTGTTGGAGGTAAAATAATTTTCTACTTTCGCTTTAAGCGAATCGAAAAATGGACTGTATTTGTTGTTGAACGTAATGCGTTGTGCGGCCATGAAGAAAATTGATATAAAAATTACGGCTGCAATATCCCGATTTATTTCAAGGAAATCAATGACAATTGTTACACAGGGTTGTGGCAAACATTTTTGAAAACCTTTGTGTTACGTTAATTCATTTGTGCTTCTGGGTGTTTTTTATTCGCTAACTGGCCGCAGGCCGCGTCAATATCTTTGCCTCTGCTTCTCCGTACTTTGGTAATTACACCGTTTCGTTCAAGGTATGCACAAAAACGATTGATTTTATCAGTTTCGGCTTTTTGAAATTCATCGGCATCAATGGGATTGTATTCAATAATATTTACTTTGCTTGGCACTTTTTTGCAAAACGCCAGTAACTCTTTTGCATCGTCCATGCTGTCGTTAAAATCGCGGAAGGCAATGTATTCAAAGGTTATCCTGTTGCGTGTTTTGTTGTAGAAGTATTGCAAGGCTTCGGTAAGCGTTTCTAGGTTATTGCTTTCGTTAATGGGCATAATGCGGTTTCGTTTCACATCGTTGGCCGCATGCAGCGAAAGAGCCAGGTTAAATTTTACTTCATCATCGCCCAGTTTTTTAATCATTTTTGCAATGCCTGCGGTTGAAACCGTAATGCGGTCGGGCGATATATGCAATCCTTCTTCTCCGCAAATTTTTTCAATAGCAAGCAATACATTGTTGTAGTTAAGTAATGGCTCGCCCATTCCCATAAACACAATATTGGTTAATGGCCTTTCGTAGTGTTTGGTCGCTTGTTCTCTAATCAAAACTACTTCATCATATATTTCATCCGGATTAAGGTTGCGTTTGCGTTCCATTTTTCCTGTGGCGCAAAAAGTACATGTTAAGCTGCAACCTACCTGTGAGGATACACAGGCGGTCATTCGTTTATCGGTAGGAATTAAAACTCCTTCCACCTGTTCTCCGTCAAATAGCTTAAATGTACTTTTAATGGTGCGGTCGCTGCTTATTTGTTTTTCCTCTACGGCAATAGCATTTATCACGTAGGTCGCTTTCAGCCAGTCGCGGTTGGCTTTTGAGAGGTTGCTCATTTCGTCAAAAGATATGCATGACTTTTTCCAGAGCCATTCATAAACCTGTGCCCCGCGAAAAGGTTTTTCGCCAGTGGTTGTGAAGGCATTTTTTAGCTCTTCTTTCGAAAGTGTTCGTATATCAATAAGGGGCATATTCACGAAGCAAAGATAACCCGATTCACGGGGTTTTTCAGGTAATGGTTTTGTTCCTTTAGTTAAATATGTTAAAAGCTACCGAATACAACAGGCTAAGATTTCCGGTATTTAATAACTAAATTTTCCGTGTGTTGTTTGTATAGTGAGTTGTTTTTTATCACTAGCCTCCACATGTCCTACAATTTGAGCCGCTACTCCAAATCCGGTGCTCACACAAATCAGTTCATCAGCTATTTTTTCGGGTACGTATAATTCCATGCGATGCCCCATATTAAACGTGCGGTACATCTCTTTCCAGTCGGTACCTGATTGGGCTTGTATCAAATCGAACAATGGAGGAACGGGGAAGAGGTTATCTTTTATCACATGTACCTTATCGGTAAAGTGCAGCACTTTTGTTTGTCCGCCACCACTGCAATGCACCATGCCATGAATTTGGGAACGGTAGTGTTCCAGCATGCGTTTTATAACGGGGGCGTAGGTACGGGTAGGTGCTAAAATGAGTTGCCCAACATTTGCAGCCGCATCTTTCCAGGTATCGGTTAGTTTCATCTTTCCGGAGTACACCAAATTTTCGGGAACAGCAGGGTCAAAGCTCTCGGGATATTTTTGTGCATATAGTTTGGCCAGCACATCGTGGCGTGCGCTGGTGAGCCCATTGCTGCCCATGCCTCCATTATAACTTTCTTCGTACTGGGTCTTGCCATAAGAAGCCAACCCTATAATAACATCGCCTGCCTGAATACGGTGGTTGCTTATCACATCCCTGCGTTTCATACGGGCAGTTACCGTGCTGTCAACAATGATGGTTCTAACCAAATCGCCCACATCAGCGGTTTCTCCCCCGGTTGAGTATATTTCGATTCCATAGCTACGCATTTGTTCCAGAAATGCTTCGGTTCCATTTATAATTTCAGCAATTACTTCCCCTGGAATAAGGTTTTTATTTCGGCCAATGGTTGATGACAGCAACATGGGTCCGGTGCAACCCACACACAATAGATCATCGGTATTCATTACAATCGCGTCTTGGGCAATACCTTTCCACACGCTCAGGTCATTGGTTTCTTTCCAGTATAAATAAGCCAGCGATGATTTGGTTCCTGCGCCATCGGCATGCATCACCACGCAATAGTTTTCGTCACCGCTCAAGGTATCAGGAACTATTTTGCAAAAGGCTTTTGGGAAAAGCCCTTTGTCCAAATGCTTGATGGCGTTGTGAACGTCTTCTTTCTGTGAGGAAACCCCTCTTTTGGCATAACGATCCATGTAGGGGCAAAAGTAAGTAAAAGTGTGTAGGGATAAAAACCCGAAGTGTTTATGTACCTGTACAATTTACATATATCGGGTGTAGATAAAGTAAGCCGCCACAGCGATAAGTACAATATAGGCAAACTTAAAAATTTTATCTACAAACCAGGCCAGCACAAACAACCCCCCCACAAAGAAGGAACCTGTTGCCGTAAAAAGTAGAAAATTATTGTAGTCTTTTAGTACTGCACTAATTCCGCCTTCAATTTGAGCATCGGCTTTGACCATCCATTTTTCTACGTTGCCAAAGGAATGACGGGGGGCTTTGTGGAGTTGGGTAATTTCAACATACTCGCGTGTGGCCAAAAAACATACATAGGCGGCTCCAAGAAAAATCAGCGTACTGATGATTTTGTTGGTAATCGGGTTTACAACTTTATTTCCCATAAAAAGGTTGGTTTGGTTTAAGCAAATCTAAAAAAAAGATGGGATTAAAGAACAAAAAATTACTTCACAAATTTGTCGTTTTTCCAAATTCCGTCCTGTAGCAGTTTACCCTTGTAATTGTATAGTTTCCCGTTGCCATGACGTTTGGCTTCATCAAACATACCTATATAATAATCTCCGTTTTCCCAGGTATATTTTCCTTTCCCGTTAAATCGGTCGTTTTTCCATTGCCCTTCATATTTTTCACCGGTTTTGGTTATCGCAGTACCGTATCCCGTTCGTTGGTTATCTTTAAAGTTTCCTTCGTATTTATTGCCATTTTCGTAAAGGGCTTTCCCTTTTCCGTTTGCTTTTCCGGCTACAATGTCGCCATTATAGGTAAACCAAAAACCCTGAACAGATTGCAGCCGAAGCGTACCTTTTTCTTTTACTGTTTTTTGATCTGCAGATATTGTTTTTCCGTTAGCATTTTTAGTTTCGGTGACGGTTGTGTACTTAGTGTGAATATTGGTGGGCAAGGTATCAGTTACTTCGACAGTTGAATTTTGCGGGTATCGAGTTGAATCTACCACAGGGAGAATAGTACCAGACTTCATGGGTAACTCATTCAGGTAGTAAAACAAGCAGGTTCCGGTCAGCAGCAGCAGGATTATCAATATTACTGCGTTCCATCTGCGTTTATGTTCTATGGATGGCTCTGCTACCACAGGGTATTATTTATTAAAATCGGTTGTCAATACTCTAAAAGTTGTCCGTCTGTTTTGTTGGTGTTGTTCTTCGGAGCAATCTACTCCATCAACACAGTCGTTCTCAGGTCGTGTTTCGCCATAGCCCACTGCAGTCATTCGTTTTTTGTCAATACCTTTTTGAGTCAGGTAATCAACACATGCTTGTGCCCGTTTTTGCGAAAGCGATAGGTTGTATTTAGCATCGGCCCGGCTATCGGTGTGGGAGGCAATTTCAATGGTAATGCCCGGGTTAAGGTTCATAATTTTGATAAGCGAGTCAAGAACCGTTTTTGCCTCTGGCCTTAAGTCATATTTATCTACATCATAGTAAATTCCTTTCAGCGTAATTTCCTGTTCGGGTGCTGGAAGGGGTTCAAGCATAATAGTGAACTCTAAAGTACTATCGTTTTTCATATTAGTGGTACTTATACTGTACTCGGTGCTGCTGAAATAATTTTCAAAGGATGCAACTAAGCTGAACTGGTTGTTGTATGGCAATTCTTGGATAAACTCTCCTTTGTCATTTGTTTTAAGTGTGGCAAGTGGTTTTTTGTTACCTGCTATTATGGTTACTTTTGCCATAGGCAAAGGTATTTTCATTTCCTTATCCATCACTTTTCCTTTCACCATAAAAATATAAGGTTTTATACTGATGGAATAAATATCATCATCGCCTATTCCGTTTTGTCTGTTAGAGCAGAAATAAGCTATTATTCCACCAGGGGTAATATTTTTATATTCTGGAATAAAGGTTATTCCAAAGTCGTCTCCTCCCGAGTTCACCGGTGATTTCATATTTTCGGCTTTGCTCCATTTTCCATTTACTTCTGTTGAGGTAAAAATATCTAGTCCGCCCATTCCCAAGTGTCCTTTTGACGAAAAATAAAGCACACCATCAGCTCCCATGGCCGGAAACATATCATCATCAAACGTATTAATGTTTGGTCCCAGGTTTTGTGGTTTCCCCCATTGATCGGTACTTCTGTTGTAATTCACCGCATAAATATCTTTCTCACCTAACCCACCTTTCATGTCTGAGGAAAAATAAAGAGTTTTACCATCGGGCGAAAATGCCGGATGGCCGCACGAAAATGAATCGCTACAGAAGGGAAGGGGCTGCGGGTTGACCCATGCTCCGTTTACCAGCGAACTGGAATAAATTTTACAGGTAACATCTTTTCCTGATACACCGTTGCATTGGGTGTACAGCATCTGTGTTCCGGTCGAGTCTACCCAAATTGTCCCTTCGTTTTCCGGAGTATTAATTGTTCCCTTTAAAATCACAGGTTTTTGAAAACCCGCACTATTCATTGTTGCTTCAAATAAATCTGAGCATTTTTGTCCGGTCCATTCAAAAATTTGATTGCCTGTTGCCTCGGGTCTTGACGAACTGAAATATATTTTAGTTCCTGAAAAATATGGACTGTAGTCTGAATTGGTGGAATTAATTGCTGTTGCGTTGGTTACGGCATATCGGGTGGGATTGGCTTTCCATTTTTTTGCTTCGTTACATGATTGTTGTGCCAGTTTCCCTTTAAGGTCTTTAGGCTTTTCAAATGTGTAATCATAAAATCTACGAGCAGCATCGTCATATTGTTCAAAGTACTTTAAGCACTCGCCATACAAGTATAAAATATCGGGGTTAGGGTATTGGGTATTCACTAATTGCTCAAACCACTTAATTGCTTGTTTCAGGTTGTTGGCTTTGATATAGCTAAGGCCTGCCATATAGGCCATATCGTTTTGCTTTTCGGGGTCTTTTATTTTTTCGAATAATTTTTTGTAAAGCATGGCAGCCGTATTGTATCGTTTGGCATCAAATGTTTCCTGCGCTCGTTGAATTTCATAATCAAGCGGAGTTACGGGTGCCGATTGGGCGCACGTTGGTTGGATACAACAACAACCTATTAAGATTAAAAATAGAGTTTTTTTCATGAACCTCACTTGCTTTAAACGAGATATTGGTGTCAAAAATTTTATCATCATGGTTTGATGATTCAAAGATAATTGAAATATATGTGTGGAAATAATAACAATAAAAAACCCTCATGAGTTGCATGAGGGTTTTTTATTGTTATTATTATCGTCCACCTGGTGGACGGGAGTTGTTTTTGTTTTTGGGTGAAGGAGCAGGAGGCGGTTCAGGGGGTGTGTTGCGGCTCCTAAACTTGGTGCTTAGAATACGCACCGTGGTGCGCCTATTTAACTGGTGTTCTTCTTCCGAACATATTTTATTGCCTGGGTCGGACTTGTCGCATTTACATTTTTCAACGGCCAACATATTTTCACCATAACCTTTTGCTACCAAACGCTCAGGATCTACTCCTTTCATTACAAGGTATGCTACCGCAGAGTCGGAACGTGCTTGCGACAGACGTATATTATAAGCCGAGTCAGCACGACAATCGGTATGTGACCCTAACTCAATAACTAAACGAGGATATTTATTCAGTGTCATTACCAATGAATCAAGAATAAGTGCTGCATCTGGTCTAATACGTGCCTGATCAAGGTCGTAATATATACCTTCTACTTTAATAAACTCATAGGTGAATTGTTTCAGAGTGAAGTCTTGAATCAAATCGGTAGATACTTCAAGCCCCTTGGTTGTTTGGGATTCCAAACGCGAGTCGTAATAATCCTCTTTGCTGGCAATCAATTCGTAATCGGTATTGGCTCTTAGGGTAAATTTATAGTAACCATTAGCATCGGTAATGGCAATCATTCGGGTCGTATCGTAACTATTGGTCATAACTACTTTGGAACCCGGTAAAATTTCTTTGGTTGAATCGTCACGTACCACACCGCTTATGGTGAATACTAGCGGAGTCATAGAAAATCTCCAAATATCGTCTTGCCCGCGTCCACCCTCGCGGTTGGATGAAAAGAATCCGTTTTCTTTGGTATTATCGCAAATAAAAGCAAAGTCGTCAGCGCCTGAGTTTAATGGGGAGCGCATGTTTTTTGGAGTGCTCCAGTTGGTTCCTTGTCCTTTGGTAACAAAAATATCTAAACCTCCTAAACCCACATGGCCATTCGAAGCAAAGTACAAAGTACCGTCAGGATGGATAAATGGAAACATTTCGTCAGCTTCAGTATTAACAGAGTCGCCCAAGTTAATAGGGTCACCCCATGTTTTACTTTTCTTAACAAAGTTTGAAAAATAAAGGTCTTTTCCACCTAAACCTCCCGGCTTATCGCTGGTGAAATAAAGAATATTTCCGTCTTCTGAAAGGGAGGGATGCCCATAAGTAAACGTATCGTTAGGGTTAGCACAGAAAGGCATTAATTGAGGCTCCTCCCATTCCTTTCCTTTAAGGGTAGTGAACCAAATTTTACAACCTCTGCCATCGCCCTTTCGTCCATTACACTGGGTGTAATACATGGTGGTTCCTTTTTTGTCAAAGCAACACACTCCATCATTGAAAGGGCTATTTACTAAGCCTTCCAGAAATATAGGAGCACTTAATTTTTTTTTCTTTAACTCAGAATACCATAAATCAACATGTTTGTTTCCTGTCCACATGTAATCATCTTTACTTTTGCCGGCTTCTCGGTCGGTGGTAATGTAAAGGGCATTGTTCTTATAATAAGCAGGAGCGAAATCCGAGAATTTGGTATTTAGCTCTTTTACGTTTTCAACCAGGTAACGAGTTTTTTGATTTTTCCATTTTAGTGCATCTTCGCAACCTGTTATCATGCGGTCGGCACGCGGGTCGTTTGAAACGAGTTTTTTGTATTCTTTCATTTCAATAATTGCCTGAGCGTAATTCTGATTATTTTTCAGGGCTTCGGCATATCGGTATTGACAAGTCGGGTCTTTGAATCCAGCTTTTAGTGCCTTTTTGTACCAGGTCTCCGCATTTTTAAAATCGCTTTTCATGCGATAGCATTCGGCAATTCTAAAAGCAGCTTCTTTTTTGTCTTCTTTGCTAACTTCTTTATCTCCATACACATTTTTATAGGCATCGAGGGCAGCCGCAAATTCTTTTTTGTTAAAGTTCTCATTTGCCGACTTCATGTCTCCTTTATTGGGACAACCATAAAACACAGAAAGCATAGCCACAATGGCGAGTTGCAAAAACGTATTCCTCAATTTCATGTATAAATTACCTGGGTTTAACGATTAAATATTTTCAAAGATGATGAAAATATTAAAAAAAACAATATTCGGCTGGGATTGTTATCATATTCCACTAAAAAAAAGAGACGCATCTTTTTTGATGAGCCTCTCTATCTCTATAATTCAGTATGTTACTTCACAAATAGCATTTCACGATATTTTGGTAACTGCCATAATTCATCTTCTACAATCAACTCCAGTTTGTCACTGTGATAGCGGATAGTATCAAAATGGGGCTTTACCTTATTGCAATAGGCTAGAGCGGTTTTATGGGTATCACCCAAATTGTTGGCTTTTTTACGTTCTTCAACCATGGCTTCTACTTTTTCCATAATAATGGAAACGTGCTCCCCAATTTCAGTTATTAGATTTAATTGAGTCTGATACGTTTTTTTGCTCATACCTAATGACTTCAGGTTAACTACATTGTCACTTAATTTTTTCTGGTAATTTAAGGCAGCAGGTACTATGTGTGAGTGGGCCAGTTCGCCCATAACACGTGATTCAATCTGAATTTTTTTCACGTATTGTTCCAACATAATTTCGTGACGTGCTTCCAGTTCTATATCCGAGAAAATACCGTTTTTTATAAACAGATCCTGTGTTTTTTTACTTACATAAGCATCAAGTGCCAGTGGAGTGGTTTTAATATTGTTTAAACCTCTTTTTGCAGCTTCTTTCACCCATTCATCGCTATAACCGTTTCCTTCAAAACAAATCTTTTTTGACGTTTTCAAGTATTGGCGCAGTACCTCGGCAATAGCTACTTCTACTTTTTTGCCTTTTTTGATTAATGCGTCAGTCTCTGTTTTAAATTTCTTTAATTGGTCGGCTACAATAGTGTTTAATACAATAAGTGCTGATGAGGAGTTGGCCGATGACCCTACGGCACGGAATTCAAATTTATTTCCGGTAAACGCAAAAGGAGATGTACGGTTACGATCGGTATTATCCAATAAAATTTCCGGAATTTTTTTAATGTTAATGCTTCCAACACTGTGGCTGTCTTTGCCCGGTTTTGCCGAATTATTTTCAAAATCACGCAACACATCCGACAATTGAGACCCAATGAATATTGACATAATTGCGGGAGGAGCTTCATTGGCTCCTAAGCGATGATCGTTGGCTGCAGTAGCAATACTGGCACGCAGTAAATCGGCATGTTCATATACTGCTTTGATAACATTGATAAAAAAGGTGAGGAACTGTAGATTATTCATTGGAGTGCTGCCTGGAGATAATAAATTAACTCCGGTATTGGTAATCATTGACCAATTGTTGTGTTTACCCGATCCATTGATCCCAGCAAAGGGTTTTTCGTGGAAAAGAACTTCGAAGTTGTGTTTTTTTGCCACTTTCTCCATTACATCCATTAGCAGTTGGTTGTGGTCAACCGCAAGATTGGCTTCTTCAAACATAGGTGCACACTCAAACTGGGAAGGAGCCACTTCGTTGTGCCGAGTTTTTAACGGAATTCCTAGTTTGAGGGCTTCAATTTCTGATTCGAGCATATATTGATACACGCGTTCAGGAATTGAACCAAAATAATGATCTTCAAGCTGCTGTCCTTTGGCCGTTTGATGACCCACCAGCGTACGACCGGTAAGAATTAAATCGGGTCGAGCCCAAAAAAAGGCCGAATCAATAAGAAAATATTCCTGCTCAATACCCAATGAAGCATGGGACTTGGTTACTTTTTTATCGAAATAAGATGAGCAAACATCAACTACTGCGGTTTCAAGCAAATGAAGTGCTTTGAGTAAAGGAGCTTTATAGTCAAGAGCTTCCCCTGTATATGACACAAAAATAGTTGGAATGCAAAGTGTTTTGCCTGAAGTATTCTCCATAATGAAAGCTGGAGATGAGGGATCCCAGGCGGTGTACCCGCGAGCCTCAAACGTATTACGTATGCCTCCACTTGGAAAACTCGAAGCATCGGGTTCCTGTTGAACCAATGCCCCACCCGAAAATTTCTCTATCGGCTGTCCGTTCTCGGCAGGCTCAAAAAAAGAATCATGCTTTTCAGCAGTGGTACCTGTAAGTGGTTGAAACCAATGTGTATAATGGCTCGCTCCTTTGCTAAGTGCCCAGTGTTTCATCCCATTTGCCACTTGATCTGCCAGTTTTCGATCAATAGTATCGCCCGACTGAATGGCTTTTACTACGGCTTCGTAGGCATCTTTGGTAAGGTAATTACGCATAATCTGCGTGCTGAATACATTGATGCCGTAAAAGTTGGAAGTCTTTTCAGATGGAACTTGAACCGGAATTGGTTTACGTTGACCAATGATTTCGATGGCTTTGAAACGTAAAATTGACATAATTATCAGGCGTTTATTTAAAAGTTATTATTTTTATTTCAAGGGGTGAAAATACTAAAACCATTCATACAATTTATTAACAAATTCAAATAAATTAACACATCGCTGGGAGGTTATTCTGTGAGGAGAAAAGCAGAACCTTGCAAGGAGACACTGCATGCCTTTGCAAATATACATGCCAGTTTCCCGGCAGAATATGCTTTTTATGGAGCAGACTTCTAGCCCCTTGAATCGTATATGATAGGCAGTTCTTGGTGACTAATGTGCGCCACAGCTCGTATAATTCTTAAGAAAAATGGAGTACTTAATTGCTTTCTCTAATTGGTTTATCAACCATATACGTGTTTGGGTTCGCTAAAAACTACTACTCAGTTTATTTTGGGTATGCGTTAATGAACTAATTAGCCTGCCTATAAACTGCCTAAAAGGCGCTTATATCTTGAAATTACAACAAAAGGCAGGGAAATACATAGAGTCTCAAACAGGTTTCACACAGCAAATTCAACTGGAGAATTGACTTTTTAATAGGCAATCCGTTGCTTTACTTTGCGGCATGGATTTAAAGTATGTCAGCCTTGGTTTAAATGCAGCGGTTAAAGAGGTAGGAGTTTTTATTTTATCGCAGCGTAAAGGATTTAAGGAAGAATCGGTTTCGTCAAAAAGTTTTAACCAGTTGGTTTCGTATGTTGACAAGGAAGCCGAACAAATGCTGGTAGATGTGTTGCAGCAACTAGTACCTGAAGCAGGTTTTTTAACGGAGGAAAAAACCCGGACCGACCAAACCGAAGGATTAATATGGATTATAGATCCGCTTGACGGTACTACCAATTTTATACATGGACTTCCGGTTTATAGCGTAAGTGTGGCACTGGCCAACGGAACTGATTTACTTTGTGCGGCAGTATATGAAATTAATCACGATGAATTATTCTATGCGGTTAAAAACAGGGGTGCTTTTTTAAATGGTGAACCGATTAGAGTAAAGCAAACCTCTGTTTTAAATGATACGTTGATGGCCACAGGTTTTCCATACTATGATTTTGCCGATTTGTCCCGGTATATATCCGTACTAACTTACTTAATGCGCAACACACGAGGGCTAAGAAGAATGGGGTCGGCTGCTGTTGATTTGGCATATGTGGCTTGCGGAAGGTTTGATGGTTTTTTTGAGTTGGGTTTAAGCGCGTGGGATGTGGCTGCCGGTGCTTTGCTTGTGGCCGAAGCAGGTGGGAAAGTAACCGATTTTACAGGGAGAGAAAATTTTATTCATGGCCGAAGCATTGTTGCTGCTTCATCTGCCATTCACGCTCAACTTGGTTCATTAATTAAACAGGAGTTTGGTGATTGATGCATTAACTGATGAAGATGTTGCTGCAATATGGTGCATTTTTGCCAGCGTGCTAAAAATTTCCGTTCCTGTTTCCCTGCTTTGGCTTTTACCAGATTAATCAATTGGTTCTTTATTTTTGATTTTTCTTTTATTATTCCGGTCATTTGAGTGAAAAGCAAACTCAGTTCACCAAACCAAAACCGTTCGGGCAGGCTCCATTTCTTATATGATTCAGTTGATACACCCAACCATTGGCGCATTTTTTTTGATGCATGCTGAAGGGCATTTATTCTATTGCCGTCAAAACAGGCATCAATATAATCTGATACTAGCCTTGTTAATTCTTCAGCCATAAAAGGCGATTGCATTTCGTGGGGTTTAAGTGGAATAACCTTAAGCAGTATGTGCGAAGTTGTTAGTTTTTTTAGCAAATTCACGGGTGTGCGGTAACCTTGTGCAGCACTAATTTTTTGATATTCTACTTCGGCAATATGGGCAATCCTTTCATCCGTTGAACGAAATCCCATGCGGTAATAAAACCAAAATGCGCCTGATTGCAATCCTTCTTTATTCCCATACCCTATCTGATACGGCTCAACCATGAATTGGTTTACTTTATATATTTGCTGATATACCCGCATTAGCTGAGTAAAAAGATAAACCGACTCTCCACCTCGGAAAGGTTCGTAGATATTTAGCCCGATGCGTGCAATGCGCTGAAATGGCCATGCTCCTCCATAGGCTACGGGCACTCCATTTTTAAATGCCATATACCCTATATAGGTTTCAAATGGTAATCTTCGTTCCGGAATCAATCCAAACAGCGCAATCTGAATTCCACGTTCCAATTCAAAAAAAAGTACTTCGTTTTCGTTGGTGTATGTTACCGTATCTGTTTCGCGGTTTAATAAGAAAAGGGATGCTCTGGCCGAACGGAGAATTAATTGTTTTTCCGTTTCTGAAAGTTTTTTTGATTGGGGTAGTGGTTTTTTTATTTCTTTCACTGCATCTACGCGTTTCACTAATTCTTTTTTGTGAAAATAAACCCTGACCGGAGGAAGTGCATTAAATGTGCGGGAAGGAAAATCGGGAGTGAGGGAAACAGCTACAAAAACCTGCAATGCTTCCCAAATATGTTCTTTTATACGTGGTGAAGCTTCCATATTATCGATGAGTTGAAGCAATATTTCCATTCTTTTTTCTTCGGCAATATGTTCAGTAAGCCATTCATCAATGCTATTGGTTATACCCTCACTATCGGTTTTAGGCAACACCAGTTTCAGCAGTTCTGTAGCCCATTCGGAGTCTCCCTCCAACGAAAAAAGTTTAATTTTTCCGGGGTATGTTTTTACCAGCCATTTGCATAATGTGAAACTGAAATTCGCCCGTGTTTCGGAATGCGAAATTCCACTACGCACCAACTTTTCCTTTTTAGGTTCGCTTAACAGATTTACGGATTCGTCCAGCTTTTTCAATTCCTGCTCAGTAAAACGAAGTAATATGCGGTTTTCGGGATACGCTTTCAAAAAAAGTAATACTTCATGGTAAGCATTTATTACTTTTACATCAACTGCCTTCATTTGGGTTAATTGAGCGAGCAGTTTCTCCTTTTGCCCGGTAAAAGGTGCGCCAAAACGGGTGCTGAGGTATTTTAATTGTTCAATATGGGCAAGGTTTATATCCATATAATGCGGGTACTAGTTTGCCGAAGGTAACAAGTTTATGGTAAAATATAAATTCAGCTTTTTTTAAAGGTCTTTGTTGTTTTGCCCGTGCTTTACCTTGTAGTACGGCATGTTTTTTCTTTTTTAATGCCAGTAAGATGAGTAGCGATATAATAGTGACTAAAATTCCAATTAAAATCACCATCGGCTCGTGCATCCCTTGTGCAAGCCAATGCCGCATTAGCATTGCCCCGTACAAAAAACCGATTACTTTGATGAAATAAAAACCATTTACGGGCAATACACCTACGGTGTATTAGTTGGGAAATTCATAACTTTGAGTAATCAATTTAAGGATGTGTTTGTGTTAAGCGAATGGCATATATACGGAAGTTCAAGGCTCGGCATCCAGAAACCTGTTGCCCTTGACAGCTATGCACAGCTCACCTCTACCACTGCCGGAACAGGGCGTGAACTGGTGAGGGTTGAGTTTAGCGAAAGCTGGAGTGGGTATGAGGTTAATTACGTTGACACGCATTATACCACGGTTACCACTTACCAAATGAGTTGTGAGTATTACTCACTCCCAATGCAGCACCTCGCGAAGTTGGTGGTAGCCGGATTCTTAATTAATTAGACGGAGTAGCAGCGGAGATTTTCTTTTTAAGCCAGTCAATAGTTACGGATTTAGGACGTTCAATGGGTAAACCCAGTGCACGATCCCACAGCAGGGAAGCCATAACACCCAGTGCGCGTGATACACCAAACATCACAGTATAGTAATCAGACTCGGTGAGGCCGAAATGTACCAACAGCGCACCCGAGTGGGCATCAACATTTGGCCATGGGTTTTTAATTTTACCCGTTCCTTCTAAAATAGGCGGAGCCACTTCATATACGCGCCATACAATATTCACCAGTTCGTCATTGGGCATATAGGTTTTGGCAAAATCCTGTTGTGCTGTAAAACGCGGGTCAGTTTTGCGCAACACGGCATGTCCGTATCCCGGAACTACCTGACCCGCTGCGAGTGTTTTTTTGATAAATTCAGCAATCTGTTCTTTACTTGGTAATCCTCCACCCAATTCTTCACGCATGTGTTGCACCCACCGTATTACTTCCTGATTGGCTAAACCGTGCAAGGGTCCGGCAAGTCCGTTCATGGCTGCGGCAAAACACAGGTAAGGGTCGCTCAGAGCCGAGCCTACCAAGTGGGTAGTATGAGCCGATACGTTTCCACCTTCGTGGTCGCTGTGAATAGTGAGGTACAAGCGCATCAGTTTGTAAAAAATAAGGTTGTCAAAACCCAGCATATGTGCATAATTGGCTGCCCAGTCTAATTTCGGATCTGGTTCAATATGCTCGTTGTTTTTGTATGTTCTGCGATAAATGTAGGCTGCTACCCGTGGCAGACGCGCAATCATATTCATAACATCTTCGTACATTGGATCCCAATAATCCTTTTTATTAATACCATTTCGATAAGCTTGTGCAAAAACCGATTCGGTTTGCAGTGCCATTATAGCAGTGGTAAACTGGGTCATTGGGTGCGTATTCTTAGGCAAGGCATCCAGTACGTCAAACACGTGTTTCGGCACAATACTTCTGCGTGCCCAGTTGTTGGAAATATTGTGTGCATCTTCATACGTTGGAATTTCTCCAATCAGCATCAGGTAAAAAATACCTTCAGGCATGGGCTCAGTTCCACCGGGAACTTTTGGTAATAATTGCCGCAACTCTGGAATAGAATATCCTCTGAAACGAATACCCTCTTCGGCATCAAGTAAAGAGGTTTCGGTAATGAGTCCTATCATTCCTTTCATTCCGGCATATACCGATTCAAGGGTGTACGACCCCAATTGCATATTTCCGTGATCCTTGATGAGTTGTTTCAGTTCAGTTCCTGCGGGTAAGGCCTTCTCTGCGAATTTATTTTTTAAACTATCCATGCTACTAGTGAACGATTATTAGAGATTTTCTGTTAAAAACAGGTCGAAATTAATATTGTTTGCCTGAATAGGCAATTTAAAACGAACGAAAGTTTTGATAAATGTGTAATTAGTTTACGAAGGCTGCTCAAGACTCACTTTTTTCTGCAACAGAAGGATAAAAAACCAACCGATAAGGCCAGTGCCACCTAAAAACAGGGTTAGGGAATACCAAAAGTAGGGCAGTTCAAAAAATTCGCCCAGCATCCAGGTCGAGTTCGCTGATATCCAGAAGGCCACAGCAAGGTTTGGTAGAAAAAGATTTTTATTTTTTCGGGTTCTCCAGGCAATAATAAGTGCCACGATTACTGTTGGGGCTATTAGGCACGTGCCTAATAGTTTTAACTTCAGCATCCAGCATGTGTCCTTAAACAACCATAGGGGTATATGTACGTTCTCAAGATGTCGTATCTTTTTGTATGGACACGGTTCGTTGCTTTGCATGTGTCGGCAAAATAAAGTAAAATTCGTTTACAGTTGATAGTTCGCAAACTATTGACTGTTGTCCATGACCCACACTCTCTCCCCCGGCCAAACTATATTTGGATTTCCCCCCCCCATTGGAAGATGAATTTGTTTTTCATACTACTTTCGGCTATGTTGTACTGATTTTTTTAACACTCTTATGCGATTTATAGCAATCATTCTGTTTTTTACCACCGCATTTGCAGCGCATGCCCAGCAAGGTGTGGTACATGGCATCCTTAATGATGCGGCAACCCAACAGCCCGCCCCTTATGTGTACATTAAAAATGGTAAGCAAGTAATTGCTGTTACCGATTCATTGGGGAGGTTCAGGTTTAATTTACCTTATGGCAAATATTCTCTCAGTTTTGAAGGTATAGGTTACAAAACACTTATGCGAACAGTTACCGTAAGCCAGCCCGACATGGAAATAAATCCGGATATTGAACCCTATACCAATGTGTTAACACAGGTAGTGGTTTCGGCCAGTCGCCACGAGAAAAAAATTTCGCAGGAAGTAGTTTCACTAAATATCATTAAACCTGATTTGATTATGAATACCAACTCGGTTGATTTGGCCGATGTGGTAAACAGAGTGCCTGGAGTAAATGTGGTAGACGGTCAACCTACCATTAGGGGAGGAGTAGGGTTTTCTTACAATACCGGGAGCCGAGTAATGGTATTGCTAGATGATATGCCATTGATGGGGCCTGAAGTGGGCGATGTGCAATGGAGGTTTTTGCCAATTGAAGCAGCCGATCAGATTGAAGTAGTGAAGGGTACCAACTCTGTACTTTATGGTTCATCGGCATTAAACGGGTCAATAAATGTGCGCACCGGATGGCCCACTAAAAAACCTGAAACTAAAGTAACTTTTTTTCAGGGAGTTTATCAAAACCCTAAGCGGTTGCAGCAGGTATGGTGGAAAACGGGCTCTCAACCCAACCAGTCGGGAACTTTCTTTTCCCATAAACAACAATTCGGGAATTTTGATTTAGTATGGACGGGTAATATCTACACTCAAAACAGCTACCTGCAGCAGGCCGATAACAATAGGGCACGTATGTATATAAAAACCCGCTACCGAGATCAAAAAATTAAGGGATTGAGTTACGGAGTAAACATCAATATGCTGATGGAAAAGACAGGTCGCTTTTACTTGTGGCAGGACGGGGATACTAATATTTTTAAACCCTATGGTGGCGAGGCAGACCAGTTTCCTTTTTTTATGCTCAGTATTGACCCCCATATTACCTACGAAAAAAAAAATGGAACGCGTCATGCGTTAAAAATGCGGTACTATGATTTGGTTCGATACCCCGATAAAATAAGATTCCCTATAGGACGAGGAGCCAATGCTCAGATTCTGGCCATTGATTACAGTTTTAAGAAAATATTTTTTAAAAATTTTATCAGTACCACCGGAACCTACCTTACCTTCTGGGGAGCCCACAGCAATAATTATCCGGGCAAATTTAAAGGACTATCAGGAGCTGCTTATTCCCAATTGGAATATCTTAAAAGCAGGTGGTCGGCAGTGGCGGGATTTCGGTATGAAATAAATGCACTGGGAGTGCTTAAAAAAACTCCACGACCCTTATTCCGCTCCGGAATAAATTATAAGGTTGCTAAAAAAACACACCTGCGTTTATCTTATGGCGAAGGATATCGTTTTCCTACCATTGCCGAACGATATGTACAGGATCTGGCAAGCGATTTACCCATCTATCCTAACTCCGATTTAAAAAGCGAATTCGGATGGTCGGGCGAGTTTGGCGTCAATCAGGGGTTTACCGTTGGTGGGTTTAACGGGTACATTGACTATGCAGCCTATTGGATGGAATATACCGATATGATTGAATATACATTTAAGCAATGGTATCCGCCTCAGCAGCCAGGTGATCCGCTGGGACTTGGGTTTAAACCAATTAATATTGGCCGTGCCCGCGTGGCCGGCATGGAGGCCTCCATTAGCGGTGAAGGAAAAATAGGAAATGTATTGGTACGCACACTGGGTGGGTTTACGTATAGTTATCCAATTAATCTGGTTTATGATACGGCCGCACGCACTCCTTCAAACTATGTTAAAAAGTTTTTTTCAAACACCAAAAAAGCAGATAGTGCCGATGTAATTAATATGCTACCATACAGAAACCGCAGTTTGTTAAAATGGGACATTGATGCCACCTATAAACGATTCACCATTGGGTATAGCATTTTCTTTTACGGGGTAAACGAAAACATTGATTTGTTTTTACTGTATCTGGTTCCGGGTTTAAAAAGGTTTCAGGAGCGTGTGGGCCCGGGTGACTGGATTCATAATATACGTTTTCAGTGGAAGGCCAGTAATGTTATTACAGCCGGTTTTATGGTAAATAACTTGCTTAATCACGAGTATGCCATACGCCCGGCAAAACCTGATGCTCCACGAAATTTTCTGGTGCAGGTAAGGTACGAAATACGCTAATAAATTAGTGCTTAATCAATAGTCTCTGAGCAGCCAATTGCCCATCGCACTCCATTTCCACCAAATAAAGCCCGTCAGTAAGGGTAGAGGTATTAACGGATAGTTCATAGGTTGAGTTGGTGGGGGTAATTTCATGCGAAGTAACTACGGAACCAACCATATTGATTAGTTTAATAGTTGCGCTTTTATTTATCTGCGAAAGTTTAATGGTTACCTCGTTGGCGGCAGGATTTGGGTAGGCACTGAATAAATTATTGCGCGAGGGGCTGTTACCAACAGAAGTTGGCCATTGCAATACTTTAAAATCATACACCCCTGAGTCGTACCGGGCAATATTGTAAAAGCCTAATACCAGCGTATTGGTTTTAATCATAATTTTAATTGCATAATCGCCTACCTCAGCCAGTGCGGGAGTGCCCGATATGGTTGCACAACCATAGGTTCCTCCCTGAAAAGTACAGGTTGAAATATTACATGCATACGATAGACTTGCCGGTTTTCCGGTCATGCTTTCAATGCGTGCATCTACTACTTTTACGCTAATCAAATTACCATTATACTCCAACATGGTATCTTTAGGTATTTTAAAGTACACCACCTGGCTGTATGGCGCACCTACTACGGCATTTTCCAATATTTCCGGTTCAATATAACTGGTCATACTTGTTTTAGGCGTACATTGGCTGTATCCGTAAAATCCTGTTATCAGGAGGCTGAGGAGGGTAATGACTTTTTTCATATGATGCTCTTTACGTTCAAAGATAGGATAATTTATGAAATGGTTGCAAAGGGGGGGGGATTGATCAAAAAACAGCCTTTTTGGGACATAAAACCCAAAAGATCACGCATTTCTTTTACCTTTCGGTTGGATATTTCTTGCGGTCTTTGCTAAGATGCTATATTACTTTGCTTCATCATAATCGGCCTGAGTGATGGAGTAATAATTCATATAATTCCGTTCAGATTGCTTAATAGTTGTGTAACGAAAACTATTAAATAGACTCACTGTATCCTTTGAACAATCCTTAACAACCGATTCAACAGCTTTATCACTACAGTTATAATCAATTTTTTCTTTACCATCAAAAAAGGTTACAATAATTGAATCTGAATCATCAAAATCAAGATGTGGACCATCACTACTTTCTTGTCTGTATACGTATGATTTGCCTGCCGGAATTTTAAAAGTAGTCAACGACCAATAAAGCTTAATATTTACTTCCTGATTAAATGAATTTATAATGGTAATATCATTTCTCCAAGCATGATCAACAGTCTTTGTGCAGGTGGTAAACAAAGGTAACATACACATACCAAAACAAATTTTCCAGATGCTCATATATTATTGTAATATGAAAATAGGTTATTTAAATCAGTACTTGAAGTTTTATTCAATTGGTCTAATTTTGCTTTCATATCGTTTAATGATTGGCAATCCGGCAAGGCATCTTCTACTTCAACATCTTTGTGGCAAGAAAAAACAAAAGCGAAAATAATTAAACAGAGGCTAACTTTAATGATTGAATTTCTGATTTTCATATTCGATTAGTTTAGATATTATTTCATAAGTAAATAAATTGTTGCATGTAACAAATTTATTTTTGCACGGGTTTAGAACCGGGCATGTTTTAATTATACTTTACAGAGGGTATTTTACGAAAAGGAGGATATAGATTTTTTGGCGGTCAAATGTTTTTATTTATTCCTCCATATCTGCTAATGAAGCAGGCGGTTTTTTAAGGTAAAGGGGATGGCATGACAATGTGCTATATAACGGGTAGTTTCAAAATAATGCGTCTCAGCAAATCCAGAGCAGTTAAGGTGGTGCGTTGTATGGTGCGCTCGCGATTATCACCCATATGATATATTTTGGTAATGGTTTCTGAGGGGGTAGCCAATGCAATCCATACAGTACCCACCGGTTTTTCAGTGGTGCCGCCATCGGGGCCTGCAATCCCCGAGGTAGCCAGGGCATAATCTGTTTTTAGTTTTTTACGAATGCCTTCGGCCATTTGTTTCACACAGGCTTCACTCACCGCTCCATGGGTTTCAATCGTTTTTTTGGCGACACCCAATTCCTGTGTTTTTACAAAATTGGCATAGGCAAGCACCGAGCCCTGATAATAAGCCGAACTTCCGGGTACAGAGGTAATCAAATGTGCCAGATAGCCCCCGGTGCAGCTTTCGGCAGTGGCCAGAGTTTGTTTGTTTTGGGTAAGCAGTTTACCAATGGCTTCGGGCAAGCTCACTTCACCCTCGGCATAAATATATTCACCCACCAGTTGGTACAAGGCATCAATATGTTCTTGTATTTCCCCGGCAGATTGTTTTTCATTGGTTCCATAGGCGCTTAAACGGAGACGCACTGCCCCCACGGCAGGAAGGTAGGCCAGCTTTATGTAATCGGGCAGGGCATCTTCCCAAGCCTCCATTTTTTTCGCTAAAAATGATTCCCCAATACCGATGGTTTGCAAGGTGCGGTGAATGATAACAGGCAAAACAAAACGGGCTTTTAGTTTAGGTATTACCTGTTCATGAAAAATGGTTTTCATTTCAAATGGAACTCCGGGCATTGAAACATAAACCACTCCTGCTTCGTCAAACCACATTCCGGGGGCCGTGCCGCTGCGGTTAAAAAGCACCTCGCAATTGGCAGGGACTAATGCCTGTTTTCGGTTTTCTTCCAGCATGGGCAACTGACGTTTGGTAAAAATTTCAGTTACCCATTGCAGCACCTCTTTATTTTCAATTAGGTTGCTGTTAAAATATTCGGCCAGCGTGTGTTTGGTTACATCGTCTTTCGTGGGGCCAAGGCCTCCGGTTAGTATCACTAATGAGGCTCGCTGGGCTGCATCCAGCAGGGCTTTTTGGATATGGTCTTTTTGGTCGCTTACTGAGGCACGGTGTATCACGCGAATACCCAGTTGGCTCAACTGCTGACCCAGCCAGCCCGAATTGGTATCGGTAATCTGACCAATTAAAATTTCATCTCCTATCGTTATAATTTCTGCCAGCATTATTTGCAGATTTTTTTAGTTGGGTTTACACTACTTTTGTTTGCGGATTCAAACTTAACTAAATCTTAACAGATTGTTTGGCACGATTGTTTGAAGAACCAACCGGTTTTAATTTAATTATAATATGAAACAAATTCGATTTACGTCAGCCCTTGGTGCTTTTCTGTTACTAAGTGCCTTTGTTTTCGCCCCAACCCAAAATGACAAAATGGTGGCCGGTATAAAAGATGCCCTGAATGTAGGTACCAAAAATGCGGTAGCATCGGGGTCAAAATTGAATGGTTACTATGGCAACCCTAAAATAAAAATCCCTTTTCCAAGTGAAGTGCAGCATGTGGAGAAAGAACTTCGCAAAGTGGGCATGGGAAAAAAGGTAGATGAATTTGTGGTAAGCATGAACCGTGCAGCTGAAGGTGCTGCCAAAGAAGCTACCCCGGTTTTTGTGGATGCGATAAAAAAAATGAGTGTAACCGATGCCGTAGGTTTAGTGAAGGGAGGGGATAATTCCATTACCAACTACTTTAAGAAAAAATCGGACGTTGAACTGGTACAAAAATTCACTCCTGCCGTTAGCAAATCGCTTACCAGTGTAAGTGCCGTAAAATCATGGAACGAACTGGCTGCCGTGTACAATAAAATTCCGTTTGTAAAGAAAACCAACTTTGATGTAACCACCTACACTACACGAAAAGCAGTAGATGGGCTGTACACGCTCATTGCCGATGAAGAATCGAAAATCAGAAAAGATCCGGCAGCGCGGGTAACTTCAACACTCAAAGATATTTTCGGGAAAGTAGTAGGACCATAAATTACCACTCATCACTTCAAAAGCTCTCAAATTCTCTTTGAAAAAGTTCTTGTAGTTGATTACTTTTGCGCCCTTATGAACGCAGACCAATTAAAAGATGTAAGGGGCCGTGTAGAGGCTTTGAGGAGGTATCTTTGACATCAATGCCAAGCTTGAATTTATAAAAGAAGAAGAAGCCAAATCCCTGGCTCCGGGTTTTTGGGATAATCCCAAACAGGCCGAACAAATTCTAAAAGGAGTTAAAGTCAAAAAAATATGGACCGATGTGTTTGCTGCGTTGCAGGCACAATTTGATGATTTGGTCGTGCTATGGGAATTGGAGGCCGGTGAACAGGAAATAGAAGCCCAGTACCAAAAGTTACTCAAAGAAACCGAGGAACTTGAATTTAAAAATATGCTGAGTGGCGAAGAAGACCAACTCAGTGCCATTATCAATATCAATTCTGGAGCAGGCGGAACCGAAAGCCAGGATTGGGCCAGCATGCTCATGCGCATGTACCTGATGTGGGCCGAAAAGCACGGATACAAAGTAAGTGAGCTCGATTACCAGGAAGGTGACGGGGCCGGTATTAAATCCTGCTCACTCGAAATTACCGGTGATTTTGCCTATGGGTATTTGAAGGGAGAAAATGGGGTTCACCGATTGGTACGTATCTCTCCGTTCGACAGCAATGCGCGCAGGCATACCAGTTTTGCATCGGTGTATTGTTACCCGGTGGTGGATGAAAGCATTGAGATTGAAATTAAGGATGCCGATATCGAAATTCAAACCTCCCGCTCGGGTGGTGCAGGCGGGCAAAACGTAAACAAGGTAGAAACCAAAGTGCAGCTCACCCACAAACCTACGGGCATTGTCATTGTGTGTCAGGTGGAGCGTTCGCAAAGTGCCAATAAAGACAGGGCGATGAAAATGCTCAAATCGCAGTTGTACGAAATGGAAATACGCAAGCGAAACGATGCCAAAGCACAGATAGAAGCAGGGAAGAAAAAAATTGAGTGGGGCTCACAAATACGCAACTATGTAATGCACCCGTATAAACTGATTAAAGACCTTAGAACGGATTTAGAAACCAGCGATGTGCAACGGGTAATGGATGGCGATCTGGATGAATTTATCAAAGCCTACCTGATGGAATTTTCGAAGCATTGAGTTAGGTTCTTTTCCTGATTTCAGTTTGTCCTGATTATGCTGAATTTATTTATACTCAAACTTTGATCCTGATGAATTGTTTTCAGATAATACATTCCGGTATTAAGGTCGAGAGACAATTGTTCGGTGAGACTCAACTCAACTCCCTTTTTTCTAGCAACACATTTTCCACTTAGGTCATAGATTTCATAAGCTTCTACATCAATGGGTAGAGAGAGGGTAAAAACTCCACTATTTGGATTTGGGTAAAGAATGGCTGAAGTAGCAAAGGCGGTTGGATTAACAGCCGTATTGAGGCTATATTCATAAAAGTTTTTTTGCCATTCGAGGTTACTATTTAATCCTGTGCCAACATAGCCGCGATTTCCTATACTAAAGCCAACACCAGCGAAACTGGTAAACCCATCTGCATTGCATGGAACTATTTGGGTCCATATGTTTGTGACAGGATCATATTCCCACCAATCATTTGACATCCCTGTGCCATTCACGAATCCCATTCCTACATATCCTTTGTTTCCTATACTAAAACCAACTGAGGCATTTCGAGCACTAAAACCTAAACTCATCACTTGTGTCCATCTGTCAGAATCAGGGTCATATTCCCAAAATTCATTGGTGATCTGTTGCGTGAGGTAATTTTCGCCAGTTCCTACATACCCTTTGTTCCCTATGCTAAATGCTACCACAGTTGAGGTAAAGTCGCTAGGGAAATCAGCTTTCCTAACCCATTTATTACTATCCGGATTATATTGCCAAAAGTCATGTAGTAATTGCTCATTGGTATCAGTTCCTAATCCTACATACCCGAAATTACCTATGGAGAATCCAAGTGGTTTGCCATATCGTATTGCCCCCGGTATATCAGCCAACCTACTCCAACTATTGGTTGTAGGATTATATTTCCAGAAGTCCCTGTTTAAGCTTGCGCTTCCGCTATAGCCAACATTTCCGATACTAAAACCAACCCCCGCACTTCGGTATGCAGGGGAGTTTGACTTCCGGATCCATTTATCTGTTGTAGGATTGTATTCCCAAAAATCGTTAAGAAGTGAAATTCCATCATATCCTGTTCCAACATACCCCTTGCCCAATAAACTGAAACTGAAAGCCCAATCACGGCCATTACCACCAAAATCGGCTTTGCGCTGACATCCGTCAGTTTGTGCCATAGCTGGCACTTCCAAACCACCGATCCAAAACAAAATAACAATCAAAGTTTTTGAATGTTTCATGATCTTGTTTATTAAATAATAACGTGTTGTGCTATTAATAATTGTTGATAAGTATCTGAAATAAAAAATGTTGTGATTTTGTTTAAGTAAGTGACAAAACAAGCAAAAACGCAATGCACAACATCAAAACAAACTTCGAAAAAATTCTTCAAATCACCAAATCCCTTTTCAAATCAGATGTTGACAGTCATAGCAACTTTCAGTTTTATCCCTTTAGACCTAAAATGAACGATTTGGAGATCGTTTCATTGTCCTGCTGTATGGAAGCGCTTAGTATTGATTCCGAAAATCTGTTATGGAGCAAATTAAAGAAGGAATATTCATCCGATTTTCCGAACCTCATTGATCGTTCCAGATTTAATCGGAGAAGCGTGATGTGAGGTATTGAGGAATTGGCCCACCATAAAAACCTTCAAAATAAGCAGCCTACTTGGCATAAGGTACTTGTAGGGCGCTAATGGTGGGAATAAAACAATATTTTACAAAAGGCCTTATTAATTTAGGGGAGCCCTTTAGGTAAGCAGCCAAGGTATAACTTATAACACCCGTGCCTACATCGCCATTTCCACCCGGTGCACAATCCAAAGCGTTGCATTGATTGGCAGCTGCGTAATAACTACTGAATTTGTTGCTGAACCATACGTTTACCCCATCAAATGTAATCCCTCCCTTTTCGTGGTAGCCTTTATACACCAACCGGTTTCCAGCTGAATTTGCGGGCACTGCCCACACATGGTATCCTGAGTTTTGGTAATCCCAAAATTAAGCATATTGGCTCCGGGATACATCGCAACACCTAAATTTTGAGGTTTTTTCCATTGTCCATACCAACCTCCATTATCTAAACCTTTTCCTGACCCATTGCTGATGGCAATGGTGCGGCATCCAATATTTCCTTCCTGCCCGTTGTTGTAACTTACATCGCGCAGTTCATCATAAAAATCGGTGTGCAGGCTGCGGTTGTTCCAATACACATGGTTTATCAGCATTTGTTTGGCGGCAGGGCTGGTTATAGATTTATAGTCCCAATAAATTTCTTCCCACTCTATACCCGGTATCGAACCTTGGCTATATAGCCGATATAAATCAACTACCATAGCCTGCAAACCCAAGGGTGCATTGGCACCCCAATGGGGCGAATCGAATGAGAAAAACAGTTTGGTATCGTGGTTGGGATTGGCTGAGTTAGCAATATGTTGCTGGTACATATGTGCCAGAGCATACCTACCTACAATGCCCCCCATGCTCACCCCCAGTAACACATTTTTATGGGTAGAGCCATACACCCATTTTTCCTCATTTATGAGTTCAATCATTTCCTCTACCGCAGCCGCATTGGTTTGTATGGCGGCACTGCCATCCTTATAGCTCACAAAAACTAAATCATAACCTTGTTTGAATAGGTTTAAATATGCAGTTTCATTTTTGTCAAAAAACATCCCCCAAAAAGCCCTTCCATTATGATATTTATTTAGCGCTGCACTTAGTGCACTCAACTTAGGGTCACCATACCCATCCAACACAATAAAGGGTTTTAAAATTGCCCCGCTACTGTTGCCGCAGCCAAAGCGTACACTCACCACTAATTGGTCACTTATCCCCTCGTGTGCCAATGCCCAGTTGGTTATATCGGGTAAGTTGTTATAAGGACTAAGTTCTGGTGGAGACTCTTTACTTGCTTCCATTGTAAAATGGCTTGACAGGGAACTTTCATCGGTAAAAAACAACTCTAAGTTGATGCCTTCGGTGTAGGTAGAATCAAACACAATGGTTATGGTATCGCCCCATGCCAGTATATGATCGGTTCCGTTGCCAAAATCTACTTCCAAATGATCTACGGTGCGGGTATCGTTGCTTATGTAAAAGTCTTCCTTAAAAACAAAGCTTACCGTATTTTCATCGGTAGCGGATATGGCTGAAGCAGCCATAAAACAGGTATTGGTTTCATACGGACTTTGGGTGCGCCCGGGTATATCGTGCAATTGCAATCCGGTTAAATAAAACAAACTATCATCAAGTGCCGATGGTTTAATGCTGTTGTATTGGTAATTCAGAATGCTCACGGGCACTAAGCCCGAATCGACATACACCTGCATAGCGGTTACCAGTGTACCAAGGGTATCAAAAGCAGCTGTGCTGTCAATAAACGAGCGAAGCAAAGTGCCATAGGCCTTGCGCCAACTGTAAGTTTGTGCATAGTTGCTGTCGTTTAGTGTGCCGTCAAAGGCTTTTACATCAATGGTAGGATAGCCATGCTCTAACAATAATCCCGTTGGTACTAAATCCAAATCCACATGCTCAAAACAGGAATCTACCATGTGCTGAAAGGGCATTTCAATAAGTACCGTATCGGTAAACAGGGTGTCCATTTGGGCAAGACTATTTTTTGCATACATGCAAAAAAGAAAACTTACTAAAATAAAACGGATGGTTGTTTTCATAAAAGTTAGATTTAAAAATTGGTTGTAAAAATAAAAAACTATGGCGCATATTTTAAGTCGAAACGGCCATTGCTTACATGCATACTGGCCGTACCACTTGAATTGAACAAGGTAAAATCAAA
>JAGVLJ010000034.1 GCA_020049855.1 Bacteroidia bacterium
ATTACACCATTCCCACCGCCATTATGATGGGTTCTGAAGAGGATGGCATTTCACACGAATATTTAAAATCTGCCGATGAACAGGTAAAAATACCTTTACCCCTAAAGCAAACAACTTTGGAAGATATACTCCGTTAAATGACATTCACGATCTGTATGAAACCTCAGACAATTGTGCTTACCCCTTTATTAGTATGATTCAAAAGTATAGTTAATTTTTGATTTTCAATTTTGGTTTAACATAAAAATATCCTTAGCCTAGAAACACATTCCTACTCCAACATCCGCAGGTTCCGGCTACTATGACAGCATTCCCCGAATGGATCCGAAAGAGGTTATGGATTCCATTTACTCAGAAATTGACACGACCGAGATAAACTCCGAATTCTTTTAGATAAAGGGCTGGCAGATTTAGACCCTTCCGGATTTACCGGCATCAACCTGTTTGGTTCTCTTTCCAACTCCTTTTATTCGAACAGCAATAACCACCTTAATGTTACTGATAATTACTGGAGGCCGTATGCCTTGATTGGGTATCCTAATCCTACATTAACCTTAATTCATTATCCGGTAGGGGTCAATATTGACATGGAGTATAGTGCCAACAATAATGATATAGCCTTTGACTATTCACCTCAATTAGTAAGTGCTCCTACAAGCTGCAATGCATGGAATGGAATAATTGCTGAATAGGAAGGAGATCCGGAAGGTGTTCGACAGGGTGATTGTACAGGTGTGAAGCCCGTTGCAGATTTAATAAATCGTTTTTCGGTTTATCCAAACCCGGCAAACAGTATATTGAATTTGCGTATAAGTGAAAAAAATCATCCTGAGTATCAGCTAAAGCTAATTGATATATCAGGCAGAGTAATGCAACCCTTAGTAATTAGTCAAATTGGTTCGGGGTTTAGTTATGATATTTCAGGGCTTGCCCCCGGATTGTACCAATGTATAATTAAGGAAAATGGGATAATGGTGTACAAAAACAAACTGGTAATAATACGATAGGGTTGTTATTTAGAAACAGAAATTGCTTTAATAAAGTTTATAAAAAGTTTCAAAAGAAGTACTCATAAAATATTCTGATTTATTCACTTAATATTCTGTTGCCATAGATTTGGAATAACAAAAAAGCCCGCATACAGGCGGGCTTTTTTGTTATAAAGTGATATGGCCCTATCCCATAATATCGGCTACACCCAGCATCACAAGGCAAATGCCCAGCATGGTAAATCCGTAAAGGGTGTAGTGAAAAGTGGTATCGGAGTAAGAAACAAACAGGGTGCAAACAAACCCCAGCAGTAAAAACACACAACCTGCCGTAAGCAGGTTCATGCCTCGACTTCTGCGTTTGGCATAGCGCAAGTCTTTGATATGCTTAATTACTTCCTGCACCATTTCGCGCTGCAAACCGCGTTTGGTTAATTCCAGCTCAATATGGTCGTGCTGATGTCCGCTTTCCCAAAGATTTTTGGCGTAATCAAGGTGTTCGTTCAGTTGGCTCATAAATCTGTTTTGTTTTGACTGAAGCTAAATTAAAACACTCAAGTGTCTGAACAAGCGTTAGGTAACGAAAAAATTCAGAAAGCCGAAATTTTTGTAGGGTAAGAACCCTGCCGGACGCCCTGTTTCTGTGGCTTTGTTTTACCTTTGACCTTTTAAAAAAGTATAAAATCACCAATGAAATACGATGTTGTTGTAATAGGGTCGGGGCCCGGTGGATATGTGGCCGCTATTCGTTGTGCCCAGTTAGGGAAAAAAACCGCCATTATTGAAAAATACCCCACCCTGGGAGGCACCTGCCTCAATGTAGGGTGTATTCCGTCCAAGGCGTTACTCGATTCTTCCGAGCATTTTCACAACGCCACCCACACCTTTGCCACCCATGGCATTGATGTGAAAGAGGTGCAGGTAAACCTGAAGCAGATGATAACCCGCAAACGCGAAGTGGTGAAACAAAATACCGAAGGCATTCAATTTTTAATGAAGAAAAACAAAATTGATGTGTACACGGGCACGGGCTCGTTTGTCACTAAAAATACCATTAAGGTAACGGGCGAAAAAGAGCAGACCCTTGAAACCGATAAAGTAATTATTGCCACCGGCTCTAAACCGGCTTCGTTACCCGGTCTCAACATTGATAAAAAACGCATCATCACCTCCACCGAGGCATTGGAGCTGACCGAAATTCCAAAACATCTTATCATTATTGGAGGTGGTGTTATCGGGTTGGAACTCGGTTCGGTGTATGGCCGCCTTGGTGCTAAAGTGAGTGTGGTAGAATATACCTCCTCCATTATACCCATGATGGACGGGGCACTGGGCAAAGAACTACAGCGGGTATTGCGCAAACTTGGATTTGAATTTTTCTTTAATCATAAAGTCACCGGAGCTACGGTAAAAGGAAAAGAAGTAACCGTAACTGCTGATAATGCGGCCGGAGAAAAAGTGGAATGGAAAGGCGACTACTGTTTGGTTTCGGTAGGAAGAAAACCACATACCGATGGGTTGAATTTAGCTGCAGCCGGTTTAGCCACCGATGAGCGCGGACGCATACCGGTGGATGAGCATTTGCAAACCAATATACCGGGCATTTACGCCATTGGCGATGTGGTGCGGGGCGCCATGCTGGCACATAAGGCCGAAGAGGAAGGCGTGTTTGTAGCCGAAACCATAGCCGGGCAAAAGCCACATATCAATTACAACCTCATTCCATCGGTGGTGTACACCTGGCCCGAGGTAGCCGCAGTGGGGCAAACCGAAGAAGAACTGAAAAAAGCAGGCCGCAACTATAAAGCAGGTTCATTCCCGTTCAGGGCTTTGGGTCGCGCAAGGGCCAGTATGGATTTGGACGGATTGGTAAAAATTTTGGCCGATGCCGAAACCGATGAAATTCTGGGAGCACATATTATCGGAGCCCGTGCGGCCGATATGATTGCTGAAGCCGTAGTAGCCATGGAGTTTAGAGCCAGTGCCGAGGACATTGCGCGCATGAGTCATGCCCATCCTACCTATACCGAGGCATTTAAGGAGGCTTGTCTGGCTGCTACCGAAAACAGGCCCATTCATATGTAACATTTACGAAAAGTACTAAATTCGTCCCATTCAATTCAAACAAAACGTATGAGTAATCAACCCGCATCAGGACAAAAATTTTACGGTGATGTGCTGCGCTATTTTGAAAACGCTGCCCGCTACACCAAACACGAAAAAGGTTTGCTGGAGCAAATCAAAATATGCAACAGCATTTATGTAACGTACTTCCCTGTGAAAATAGGCGATAATATTGAAGTGTTTGAAGGCATACGTGTACAGCATAGCCAACATAAAACTCCCGTAAAAGGGGGCATTCGTTTCAGCGAAATGGTGGATGTAGATGAAGTGAAAGCTTTGGCTACCCTCATGACGTTTAAATGTGCGGTAGTGAATGTGCCGTTTGGCGGAGCGAAAGGCGGAGTAAAAGTTGATCCGAAAAAATATTCGGTGCAGCAGCTGGAAAAAATTACCAGACGTTTTGCCACCGAACTTATACGCAGAGATATGATAGGTCCTGCCGTGGATGTGCCTGCTCCCGATTACGGCACCGGACCCCGCGAAATGGCCTGGATTGCCGATACCTATGCGGCCTTCCGACCTGATGATATCAATGCCATGGGCTGTGTAACCGGAAAACCGGTGGGCCAGGGAGGAATTAACGGCCGCACCGAAGCCACCGGGCTTGGAATTTTCTACGGTATCCGCGAATGTGTAAACAACAAAGAGGAGATGGATAAAATTGGCATGGGCACCGGCATGGCCGGCAAACGGGTAATTGTGCAGGGGCTGGGTAACGTGGGTTATTACGCAGCCAAATTTTGCGAAGAAGCGGGAGCTGTAATTGTAGGTATTGCCGAATACGAAGGCGGTATTTATAATAAAGGCGGATTGAATGTAGAAGAAGTATTTCAGTTTCGTAAAGGAACCAAATATATTTTGGATTACCCGGGCGCTAAAAATTTCACCAATACCCTGGAGGTGCTGGAGCAGGAATGCGATATTTTGATTCCGGCAGCACTCGAAAACCAGATTACCGAAAATAACGCCCCGCGTATCAAAGCCAAAATTATTGCCGAAGGTGCCAACGGACCAACCACGTTTGATGCGGAAAAAATTCTGATTGAGAAAAACATTTTAATATTACCCGACCTGTACCTGAACGCAGGAGGAGTTACCGTTTCGTATTTTGAATGGCTGCGCAATTTATCACATGTGCGTTTTGGCCGCATGGAGCGCAGATTTGAAGAAGGCTCCATGAATAAACTGGTAAGTACTATTGAAAAAATTACCGGTAAAAGTATTGATGCAAAAGAAAGGTCGGTACTTATTCACGGAGCCGATGAAATAGATTTGGTTCGTTCAGGGTTGGAAGATACCATGATTGCGGCCACCAATGAGTTATTTGCCATTCGCAACCACAACCGGGGAATAAAAGATCTGCGTACAGCTGCTTTTGTAAGCGGAATTGATAAACTGGCAGCCAGCTATGGCCAATTGGGTGTGTTCCCATAGAATTCTATGGAAGAACTAAGCATAAAAGTTTGGCGAAGCAACCAACCTTCCTTATAAAGTTAGATAACGGTTAATGTTTTTTACACGTTTTAAGAACTGAAAAGGAAAAGTTTTCAAGAGAAGATATGCTGAATTATCGACTTACAGCGCACGCAATTTTTTATTAATATGGCTATGGAATAGAAGGGATCAACCCGAAGTAAATTTGCATGCAGCCATTCAATCACTTAAATAGTAATGAATAGGTTTGATTCGAATAATCGTTATTTGTTAGAGCCGTTCCATAGAGCTTCCATTCAGCGCCCCGATGCAGATGGGTATGCTGTAAATTATGGATACAGGTAAAACACAAGGGGATATTGATTTGTAGATTCAGCCCGACAATAGCACGAGAAACCCCCTCATTACAACCCTGTCTAACCTTACTGCATTTTCACTCAATGGATTTTTCAGTGCCTCTGGTGTTTTTTGTCGGGGAGGAGTTCTTAGAATAACACAAATTCGAGGGGGGGTAATGTTGATGAGGCAGGCACTACACAAGTATTCACAAGCATTGGTGATGAAAGCATCCCCATTTTAGTACACAGCTAGGTCACTGGCAATAATTTCCTCCCTGTTCTCCGAACCTTTTGTATCTTGCGTTCAAAGCTGAATTCATGAATGTAAGGAACATTTTTCAGGCACTGATGCATATTGCTTTGCTGGCCGGCTGCGGTGTAGCAAGTATTCACTTTCAGGTATATAATCCGCCAAAAGCGGGGCAATACCCGAAAGTGACCGAGAAGTTATTATTACTTGGTGCCCCTTCGCGTTTTCGCAGTTGTTTTGATGTTAGTTATTATTCGCTGAAGGTGGGTGTGAACCCCGATAAAAAATACCTGACAGGTGAGGTGCAGATAACCGCCACAGCCAAAACCGATTTCGATACCTTGCAAATTGATTTGTATGACAATATGAAAATCAATTTCATCAAAACAGATGAGTTGCAACCGCTCACTTATTACCGCAGAGCCGGAGCTGTATTTGTGCTAATGCCCCAGCGCATGAAGGCAGGAAATACGTTTTCGTTCTTCGTATCGTACGAAGGCAAACCGGTGGAAGCCAAAAAACCCCCTTGGGACGGTGGTTTTGTTTGGAAAAAGGATAAAAACAAAAAGCCCTGGATTGGGGTGGCCTGCCAAACCGAAGGTGCCAGCATGTGGTGGCCCAATAAAGACGATGTGTCAGACGAACCCGACAGTGTGGATATAGCCATTACCGTTCCTCAAAAATTAAAGGCCGTGTGCAACGGGGTGCTCAGGGGGGAGAACAGCAGCCCGAACCAAACCATTACGTACAACTGGCATGTGTCGTACCCCATCAACAATTACAACATCACCCTGTACGTTGGCGATTTTAAATTACTTCAGGATACGTTTGTAAGTGCGCTTACCGAAAAAAACACACTACTCAATCACTACGTATTGCCCTACAATTACGACTCGGCCAAAGTGCATTTTCAGCAGGTAAAAAAGCACCTTGCCTTTTATGAAAAAATGTTTGGCGAATACCCGTGGCAGCGCGATGGTTTTAAACTGGTAGAGTCCCCTTATGCAGGAATGGAGCACCAGAGTGCCATTGCTTATGGCAACGGATACAAAGATGATAACCGAAATAATTTTGATTACATCATATTACACGAAACTGCTCACGAATGGTGGGGCAATAGCGTTACAGCAGCCGATTTAGCCGATGGTTGGCTGCATGAAGGATTTGCCAGCTACTGCGAGGCACTGTATGTTGAGTACACACAGGGACGCAAAGCTTATCTCAACTATTTGTTTTTACAGCGGATTATGATTAGGAATGAAAGGCCTGTGGTGCATAAGCGGGGGATTCGTTATTTTGATTACCACGATGAGGATATTTACGTAAAGGGTTCATGGGTGCTGCACACGTTACGTACGGTGATAAACAATGATTCACTGTTTTTCGACATCCTGAAAACATACCGCCTCGAGAATAATTGCAAACAGGTATTATCGGAAACATTTATGGAACTTGTATCCAAAAAAACCGGACAGAATTACAACTGGTTTTTTAAACAATACCTGTTTAAAAGAGAATCTCCGGTTTTTGAATTTTATTGGGGAAGTTCAGGCTTTTACTACCGATGGACGCATGTGGATGATGATTTTGTAATGCCTATTGAAATTATAACCTCAGCAGGAAGTCGGCAAAAAATATATCCAACTAAAAAAATAAAACAGAAAACGGTGCTTGCATCGGGGCGCATTAATTTTAACACCTCCGAACAACTTTATGGAACTCTCCAGAATGAAAAATTACCTGAATTGGCCAAAGCAGAATGAACTACGAGATAGAAGAAACGGCAAAATACTGAACCTAAAAACGCTTTCAGGACAGATGCAATTTGTTCAGGTATAATTTTTTTTAGCGTGTTTAGTTCTTATATTGCAGAGCCATCTTGCTGCATTGAACCAATTAACGTGTGCTACCAGCCTAATCCTAAGTGCCTTTTTTTTATTTTGTTGCTGTATCCTTTTGTTTGTTTACCGCAGCATTCAGCTATTATTAGCAAACGCTTTTTAAGTGTTGAGGACGGACTTTCGAGCCGGGAAGTAAACTGCGCCATTCAAGACCAGTATGGATTTATGTGGTTTGGAACGCGCAACGGATTGAACCGCTATGATGGGGAAACTTTTTTAACGTTTACCAAACAGCGACATGGCTTAAGAGAGAATAAAATAATTCAAATTGCTACTGATTACAACAATCGGCTGTTTATTATGTATGGACAAATGGGTGTACAGCATACCTGCAATGGGCAAGTTGACGTGCTCGACTTAGTAACGCATGAGGTAAAGAGCCTTAGCAAAACATTTCCTGATTTACCATTTAAAGAAGAAGATATTTTTTCAATAAGTAATGACGGAGGAAAGTCGCTTCACTTTGTAGTAGCCCGACCATACAGCTACTGGAAGTATGCAAACAACCGGTTCATTAAAAAACTTAACCTTACAGCCTGGCCTGAGCCAGCTACTCAAAGTCGGGAATTTGCCGGGTGGGGTTATCATTATTTTTTTAGTGAGAGTCAGGTCGTTTTACGAGATTCAAAACAGGTATATTTTATCGGCCCCGATACAAACTTTACAAAGCCTCCCTCATTTACCGGGGAAAATGATTATGGCATTTTGGGACTTGACAAAAATGAAAACCTGATTGTAACGGGATGGGGCAATAATAAGATCGGAAGAGC